>NZ_FRCS01000001.1:927916-1237221 GCF_900143005.1 Cryptosporangium aurantiacum | reverse complement strand
TACTCGGGCGAGTCCGCCCAGCGGCGGAAACTCTCCGCGTCGTCGAACGCCATCAGGATCGCCTTCTGGTGGCCCCACTCGCCTTCGACGACGACCGGCGACTCATCGGCGGAGAGCAGCCGGCCGCCGTACTGGAGGAGCACCGGGAAGAACCCGGCGACGTATCGGTCGTAGCGGGGACGATCGTGGATCGAAATCTGCGCAAGGGCGTAAACGGTCACGCGGCGGATGTTAGGAGGTGCCGGACGCCCCGCCTGTCAGCTTCCGGACGCGAGGTTGAATAGGGGTATGGACAGCGTGCTGCTCGTTGCGTTAGTCATCGCCGTTATCGGCCTGGGTCTGATCACGACGGCACTCGCCGGACGCGACCGGCGGGAACACCGCTCGGCGCGGCAGCTCGCGTCGGTCGAACGCAAGCTCGACGTGATCATCGCCCACTTCGGGCTCGACGTTCCGGAGCAGCAGTATCCCGAGGTCGTGGCGCTGCTGGACAAGGATCAGAAGGTCGCCGCGATCAAGGTGTACCGCGAGCAGACCGGCGTGGGCCTCAGGGAGGCCAAGAACGCCGTCGAGCAGATCGAACGCGGCAAGGCCGCCCCCGTCTCGGTCGCCGAGCCTGCCGACCCCGCCGAGCCCGCCGAGCCCGCCGAGCCTGCCGCGGCGCAGCCCGCAGGAGCACAGCCTGCGAAGACTCAGCCCAGCCCGGGCGAATAGACCGCGCCGAGCGGCGGCTCGACGTCGAGCGTCCGCATCAAAACGTCGAAATCATCAACGCGGAACCCGGCCGCGAGCAGTCGTTGCAGCGCGGGATGCGGGCCGGGCAGGCAGCACGCGACCTGATCGGCGCGAAGCGCCGCGACCGCGGCGAACAACGCGCCGGCCGCCGACCCGGGATCGGGACAGCTCAGGTGCGCGAGCACGGTCGGCAGGCCCGGCTGCGCCGCGCCGACCGCGATCACCCGCGACCGGTTCCGGACGACGAACGCCTCGCCCCAGTACGCGAAGACGCCGGGACGGGGCTCACCGCCGGTGAGCGCGGCCTCCGCCGCAGCCGCTTTCGCGGCGGAAACCCACTCGACCCGCAGGGCACCGCGCGGTAACCGGGACGTCGGGCCGCTGACGTAGAGCAGCGGCCAGGACGGGACGAGGCCGGCGCGGGCGTAGAGCGGCAGGGCGGCAGGATGTTTCGAGCTGAACGTGTAGCGGCGAGGCGCCGCCGGGGGCCAGAGACGGCCCAGGAGTGCGGTGGCGACTCCGCGGGCGTGCATTGCCGGGTCCACGAACAGGTCGGTGAGCAGCGTTCCGGACGACGTCGGCAGCGTGGCCGCCCAGCCGAGGACCCGATCGCCGTCGACCGCGGCCAGCGCGGTACCGGTGGAGCGGAGCAGCGCGACGTAGGCGGCGTCCGCCCCGGAGTCCCGATCCGACTGTCCGGTGGCGTGCGTGATCGCCCGAATTCCGGCCAGATCCGCTGACTCCACCGCGCGGACGATCACGGCGCCACCGTAGCGAGTTCAATGGCAGGCATGGACGACCCTTACCGGCTCGGACGATTCGTCAGCGCGCAGGACAGCGGCCACGGGTACGACGCCGTGCTCGCCGAGCTTCGCGCGGGCGCGAAGGTCAGCCACTGGATGTGGTACGTGTTTCCGCAGGTCGAAGGCTTGGGCAGCAGCGCGATGGCCCAGCAGTACGCGATCGGCTCGCTGGACGAAGCCCGGGCGTACCTCGCGCATCCGGTGCTGCGGGCGCGCCTGCTGGCCGCGGTCGACGCGCTGCTCGGCGTCGAGGATCGCAGCATCACCCGCATCCTCGGTCCGGTCGACGCGATGAAACTCCGGTCCTCGATGACGCTCTTCGCGGCGGCCGACCCGGACGAACCGAGGTTCCCGCAGATCCTGGAGAAGTACTTCCACGGACAGTCCGACGACCGAACCACCGCAGCGCTCGGCATGTGAGGATCACCGGTGCAGCCCTCTCGGAAGGACACTCGCCGATGAGCACACCGCACGCCGTGGCCCGAGCCCGCCAGCACTCGCTCGGCGACATCCCACGCCGCTCGGCCCGCCGGAACGGCCCGAAGACCGCGATCGTCAACGGCGACACCCGCCTCTCGTTCACCGAGCTGGACGCGGTCGTCGACCGGACCGCCGCCGCGATCGACGCCGCCGGCCTGGTCAAGGGCGACCGGCTCGCGCTGCTGTCGCACAACTGCTGGCAGTTCGCGGTGCTCTCGTTCGCGACCGCGCGCCGGGGCGTCGTCCTGGTGCCGGTGAACTTCATGCTCAACCCCGAGGAGATCGCGTACGTCCTCGACCACAGCGGCGCGGTCGCGTTCGTCGCCGAGGACGGGCTGACCGACACCGCGGAGAAGGCGATCGCTGCCTCGGCCGGCGCGGTCACCCGGCGACTGTTCATCCCGCTCGATACAGGCGCACCGCAGCCCGGCTGGACCGATGTCACGACCTGGCTCGAGCACGACGGCCCGTTACCCGACGACGTCCTCGTCGCCGACGACGACCCGGTGCGGCTGATGTACACCAGCGGCACCGAGTCCCGGCCCAAGGGCGCGATCCTCACCGGCCGGGCGCTGCTCTGGCAGTACGCGAGCTGCGCGATCGACGGTGAGATGACCGGCGACGACATCGAGGTGCACGCGCTGCCGCTCTACCACTGCGCGCAGCTCGACTGCTTCCTCAACGTCGACGTCTACACCGGCGCGACCAGCATCATCCTGCCCGCGCCGCAGCCCGCGGCGATCCTGTCGGCGATCGCCGAGCACGGCGCCACGAAACTGTTCGCGCCGCCGACCGTGTGGATCGCGCTGCTGCGCTCCCCCGAGTTCGACACCACTGACCTCTCGACGCTGCGCAAGGGCTACTACGGGGCGTCGCCGATGCCGGTGGAGATCCTCCACGAGCTGCGCGGCCGGCTACCGCAGGTGCGGTTCTGGAACTTCTACGGCCAGACCGAGATGGCGCCGCTGGCGACGATCCTCCGCCCGGACGAGCAACTCCCGCGGGCAGGCAGCGCCGGACGGCCCGCGATCAACGTCGAGACGATCGTCGTGGACGACAACGACGAGCCGGTGCCCCCCGGCACGGTCGGCGAGATCGTGCACCGCAGCCCGCACGCCACTCTCGGGTACTACCGCGACGAGGAGAAGACCGCCGAGGCGTTCCGCAACGGCTGGTTTCACTCGGGTGACCTGGGGATCCTCGACGAGGACGGCTACCTGCGGGTCGTCGACCGGAAGAAGGACATGATCAAGACCGGCGGCGAGAACGTCGCGAGCCGCGAGGTCGAGGAGGCGCTCTACCAGCACCCGGGCATCGCCGAGGTCGCGGTGTTCGGCATTGACCATCCGCACTGGATCGAGGCGGTCACCGCGGTCGTCGTGCCGAAGGAGCCCGGCCTGGACCCGGACGAGGTCGTCTCGTTCAGCAAGAGCGTCCTGGCCGGTTTCAAGGCCCCGAAATACGTCGTGGTCGCCGACGCGCTGCCGAAGAACCCGAGCGGAAAGATCCTGAAGCGGGAACTCCGGCAGCGCTACGGCCACCTCGGCCAGGGCTAGGACGCCAGGCGGCGGTAGCCGCTGCGATGGAACACCAGCGGCTCCGCCTCCGGGTCGATGTCCAGGTCGTGCACGCGCAACAGGACGATGTGGTGGTCACCGGCCGGGATCTCCTGCTCCAGCGAGCAGTCCAGCCAGGCCGCGGCGTCCTCCAGGAACAGCGCCCGGTCGTCCGACCGGCGCCACCGGTGGCCGCCGAACCGGTCGCCCTCCTTGGCCGAGAGTTGTCGGCTCGCCTCGGCGTGCCCGTCCGAGAGCACGCTGACGCCGATCCGTGACGCCACCCGCAGCGCCGGCCACGTCCGGGACGTCCGGGCGACGCAGACCGAGACCAGCGGCGGGTCCAGCGACACCGACGTGAACGACGACGCGGCCATGCCCACCGGGAAGCCCTCGGGCTCGGCGGCCAGCGCGGTGACGCCGGTCGGGAACGCGGAGAACACGCGGCGCAGACGGCCGGGGTCGGTACCGATGATGGGGCTGATGCTCATGCGTGGTGCTCCTTCGCGACCGATTGGGCTGGCCAGGGAGGGTCGGGGATGGTGCGCCGCAGCTCCGGGGCGATCGCCGACTGGAAAAGTTCGAGGGTTTCGCGGTGCTGGGCGTCGGTGAGCCCGCTCGCGTCCGCGTGCAGGTGCAGAACCGTGTGCCCGAGCCGCTCGTGGTACCGGTGGACCTTGTCGATCACCTGCTCCGGGCTGCCGATCAGCGCCGAGCTGCGCTCGACGTAGTCCTCGAACGTGGTGAACACCGGCTCCAGGCCGAGTGATTTCTGGAAGGCCAGGCTCGCGTCGAAGATCGGGCGGTAGACGCGGTAGGCGTCCTGGGAGCGGGGCGCCGCGTAGTAGCCGGCGGTGCCCGCGCCGACGATCGCTCCGGCCGGGTCGTGGCCGTAGTGCGCCCACCGCTCCCGGTAGTGCGCGACCAGCTCGGCGTACGGCTCGACCGGGTTCGTGACGTTGGCCGAGAACAGCGGGTCGCCGTAGCGTGCGGCCAGGTCGACCGACTCGCGGCTGGTCGCGCTGCCGTGCCAGACCCTGATCGGTCGTTGTAACGGCTCCGGCCAGACCTCGGCGTTCTCCAGCGGCGGGCGGAACCGGCCCGACCAGGTCACCTTGTCCTCGCGCCAGAGGCGGCGGAACAGCTCGTAGGACTCGATGTTGCGGTCCCACTGGTCGTCGGTGGTGACCGAGAACAGCTCGCGCTGCGCGGCGCCGTTCCCCTTGCCGATGATCAGCTCCAGCCGGCCGTCGGAGAGGTTGTCGAGCGTCGCGTAGTCCTCGAACGCCCGCACCGGGTCGAGGAGGCTGAGCGTGGTGACCGCGGTGAACAGGCGGATCGACCGGGTTCGCGCCGCGAGGTGGCTGAGCACGACCGGCGGCGACGAGGAGATGAACGGACGCTCGTGCCGCTCCCCCACGCCGAAACCGTCGAACCCCAGTTCCTCGGCGAGCTGCGCGTTGGCGATCACCTGCCGGAACCGGTCGTGCGTGGAGACCTTCTGCTGGGTGAGCGGATCCGGGGCATGGACGATCAACGTGATCGCAAGGAACTTCACGGGGCCCCCTGAGCTGGACGATGCTTTACCCAGTAAACCAGTCTGCTTTGTGGGTGCCAATCCCTTGCAATCTCATAGGTATACTTCGGTATGACCATCTCTCCCCCGCACGAAACTCTGATCGCTACCTGGGACCACCCGCCCGCGGTCGCGACCCGCGGCACCGTGATCGTCGTCGCCGGCCGTGGCGAGCACGCCGGCGTCTACCACCGGTTCGGCACCCGCATCGCGGTCGACGGCTACCGGGTGCACGCGCTCGGTGACCCGACCGTCGACCCCGCCGGGGTCGAAGACCACCTGCAGGCGCTGCTGACCGAGAGCGCGCCGGTGCACCCGGTCGTCCTGGTGGGTTCGGACGCCGGGGCGCTGTTCGCCGCCGGGCTGGTGGCCGCGGGCCGGGTGGACGCCGACGGCCTGATCCTGGTCGGGCTACCCACCGTCGTCCCCGGCAGCGAGCCCGCGGACTGGGACGCCGAACTCGCCGAGCGCACTGCCTGCCCGACCCACCAGAACACGCTCCGGGCCGACGCGCTGGTCCGGCACGGCACGCTGGCCGAGGAACTGCCCACCGAGTGGTACGCCGCGGCGGAGCTGACGAAGGTCCGCGTCCCGATCCTGGGCCTGCACGGCGCGGCGGACACGATCAGCCCGCTCGCGGGCGTCCGGACGCAGTTCGCGGCGGCACCGAACGCCGAACTCGTGAGCATCGCGGGGGGCAAGCACGACGCGCTCAACGACGCCACCCACCGCACCGCCGCCGCGACCGTCGTGCTGTTCCTCGAGCGTCTCCGCCTCGGCGCCGAGGCCCCCGCGATCGCCCACCGGGAGCTGTGAACCTGGTTTTGTCGTAGGGGTGGTGCAGGCTTTCCGGCATGAGCGATCACGGGGTATTAGCGCAGCTCATCGGGGGTCCGGTCGGCCCGGAGCTGGTCACGGTGCTGGCCGGGCTCGGGCCGGTCTCCCGCCGGACGGTGGATAACGCAGGCGTGCCGGAAGTCATTCCGGACGCCACCGATCAGGTGCTCGTCGCCCAGGCCTGGCAGCGGGTGTCAGCGTGGGTCGACTCCCGGTTGAACGACGCCGTGCTCGCCATCGCCGGGTCCCGCATCGGCCCGGAGGACGAGGACTGAGGCCGCGAGGAGGTCGCGGCCGGCCTGCGGTGGTCGAACATCGCGGCGGGTGAACGCATCGACGTGGCCCGGGTCCTGAACGGTCGGTGTTTCCTTACCCGGCGCGCGCTGGCCGAGGGCCGCATCACCTACCGGCACGCGGTCGAGATCGTGCAGGCCCTCGAGCCTCTGGACGACGATCGGGCCGCCGACGTGGAGGCGTTGCTGCTCGACGCGGCGGAGCGCAAGACGCCGGCACAGCTCGGGCGCCAGGCGCGCAAGGAGGTCGCCAAGGCCGACCCGGACGGTGCCGACCGCCGCCACCGCCGCGCGCGGAAAGGGCGGCGGGTCGACGTCGTCCCGCTGCCCGACGCGATGGCCGAGCTGCGCGCGATCCTGCCCGCCGACGACGCCGCCCGCGTCCGCGCCGCGATCGACCAGGTGGCCGGGCGCACCGCGGCACGCGGTGACGATCGGACGATCGACCAGCGCCGCGCGGACGCCCTGGTCGCCCTGGCCGAACTAGGCGCCCTGACCGCCATCGGCCACGGCCACTGCCCCCACTGCGGCAACGCGCACGGCGAATGCGCCCGCGGCAGCAGCACCGCTACCAGCGGCCCCGGCAGCGAGAGCCCTGCCAGCGAGGGCCCCGGCAGCGACGGCCCCGGCAGCGAGGGCCCCGGCAGCGACGGGCACTGCCACGGCGCCGCGCCGTCGTCGGACGTGGTGGCCGCGGTCCTCGCCGGGAAGCGCGCTGCCCCGCCCCGCGTCGCGCTCACCGCGCCGCTCTCCACAGTGCTCGGCGCCACGAACCTTCCCGGCGACCTCACCGGCTACGGCCCGGTCCCGCCCTCGGTGGTCCGGGCCCTCGCCGCCGACGGCAAGTGGGAGAAGTGGCTCACCGACAACCGCGGCGTCGTCACCGACCTCGGCCGCAGCACCTACCGGCCGTCCGCCGGCCTGGCCGCGCTCGTCCGCGCCACCTATCCCACCTGCGTGTTTCCCGGCTGCTCCCAACCGTCCTACCGGTGCGACCTCGACCACAACGTCCGCCGCATCGACGGTGGCCCCACCAGCGCCGCCAACCTGGTGGCCTTGTGCCGAAGGCATCACCGCGCCAAGGACGAGGGCGGATGGGGCCTGCACCACGACGCCGACTCCGGATCCTGCACCTGGACCAGCCCCGCCGGCCACACCTACACGGTCGACCCACCCACCCACGACGAAGCGCACGAACCGGTCGCCGCCGCGACGACGGAGGCGCCACCCTTCTGACCTCGGCCGACCCGCACCGGACCTCCGAGCACGACGGAGGCCCGGGGTTTCGGCGTGCCTCGGGTGTCGACCCCTGCCGCGCTCAGGCCAACTCGGTCAGCGGGACGCCCGGATCGCGCAGCCGCTCCGGCGCCACCACCGGCCGTTCGTTTGCGAGCTTCCACAGCGGCGCACTGTCGTCCCACGCGTTCGCGTTCAGCACCGCCTGCACCGCACCGTCGACGAGCCAGAACGCGTACCAGGACCCGGCCGGGTCGTCGCCGCGGATCACGACCTCCGCGTCCGGGCCGCTCGGGTCGACCCAGCCCCGGTATTCGAAGCCGAGCTCGTACTGGTCGGAGAAGAAGTACGGCACCCGGGTGTACGGCTCCGGCGCCGCGCCGGTCAGCGCCGCCCCGAGGTACTTCCCGTGCTGCTGGGCGACGTCCCAGTGCTCGACCCGCACGTGGGTGCCGTACGCGGGGTGGTCGACCGCCGCGATGTCGCCGATCGCGACGATGTTCGGGTCCGAGGTCCGCAGCGTGGCGCTGACCGCGACGCCCCCGGCGGCCTCCGCCAGCCCGGCCGCGCGGGCCAGCTCCAGGCGTGGCGCGACCCCGGTGGCGAGCACGACGACCGACGCCTCGACGAACCGGTCGGCGAGCCGGACGCCCTCGTCGGTGATCCCGGTGACGTCCGCGCCGAGCGTCACCGTCACGCCTTTCGCGCGGTGCAGCGCCAGCAGGCGTTCGCTCACCGCGTCGGAGCCGAGGATCGGCAGCAGGCGCGGCGCTTTCTCGAGGATTTCGACGTCACACCCGTGCTGACGGAGCGACGCGGCCACCTCGCAGCCGATCCAGCTCCCGCCGATCAGGGCCACCGGCCCGCCCGACTCGGCCGCGCGCCGGATCGCGAGCGCGTCGTCGAGCGACCGGAGCGTCACCGCGCGCTCAGCGCCCGGGATCGGCAGCCGCCGCGGCTCGGCGCCGGTGGCCAGCACGAGCGTGTCGTAGGCGAGCGCGTCACCGTCGTCGAGTGTGACGGTCCGAGCGTCCACATCGACGCCGACCGCCCGCGTCCCCGCCCGCAGCGTGACGTCGCGTTCCGCCCAGGCCGACGCCTCGCCGTCGGCCAGCACCCAGTCGGGCTGGTCCCGTTCGCCCTGCATGACGCTCTTCGACAGCGGTGGGCGCTCGTACGGCGGTGCCTTCTCCGCACCGACGAGCGTCACCGCGCCGTCGAACCCGTGCTCCCGGAGGGTCAGCGCGGCCGTACCGCCCGCCAGGCTCGCTCCGACGATCACTACGCGTTGTTCCGTCATGCGACACCTCTCTCCCGGGTGGGCTCGACCGAAGCATCCCACCTACCACTCGGCCGCGGCACGGACCAGCGCGTCGTGAACCGCGGTCACGTGCGGATGGGCCGTGGCGCCCGCGCGCCGGGCCAGGAAGACCGTGTTGATCGGCGGGTCCTCCGGCTCCAGGACCGCAACGAGCGTGCCGTCGTCCAACGGGGAGGCGCAGAGATAGCGGGGCAGCACGCTCAGGCCCGCACCGGCCGCGACCGCGGCGGCGACCGCACGCAGGTCCGGCACGACGAGCGCCGGGTCGGCGGCGAGCCGGGTGCCGAACACGTGCCGCCAGTACCGGCGGAGGATCGGCAGGTCCTCGGCGTACGCGATCAGGGGTTCCCCGGCGACGGCACCGGCCGGGTCGGTGGTGAGCGCGCTCCGGTCCAGGCGCGCGTACCGCTCCGGCGACGCGACGAGCACGAACTCCTCGTCCACCAATGGCGTGGCCTGCACGGCCCGGCCGCGGGGCCGGACGGCCGACAGGACCAGGTCGTGCACCCCGGCGCGCAAGCCGGCCAGCAGGTCGTCCGCCAAACCGGTCGTGACCCGCAGCCGCACGCCGGTCTCCAGCAGCGGGGCGAGCGCGGGCAGCACGAGCAGCGACAGCGCCTCCGCGGGTCCGCCGAGGTGCACCGGGGGCTCCGGCGCGCTGACCCCGGAGCCGGACGCGATCGCCTCCAAGGCGTCCATCGGCGCCGCGAGCCGGGCCGCCAGCTCGTCCGCCACCGCGGTCGGCGTCACCCCGCGCGGCAGGCGTTCGAAGAGCCGGCGGTCCAGCGCCGCCTCCAGCGCCCGCAGCTGCGCGGTGACCGTCGGCTGCGCGAGCCCGACCAGGCGGGCGCCCGCGGTCAGCGAGCCCGCGCGGTAGACCGCGAGGAACGTGCGGAGCTGGGCGAGATCGAGCCCGCCATCAGGTTTTCGATCGCTCACATCGGCGATCCTATTTTCCGCTTGATGGATCGGTGCCTACGTTCGAGGGGAACCGACGGAAGGATCCTGACGATGTCGACCATTTTGTTCGTGCTGACCGGTGCCCGGCACTGGACGCTCAATGACGGCACGGCTCACCCGACCGGATACTGGGCCGAGGAACTGCTGGCGCCCTACCGTGCGTTCACCGCCGCCGGTCACCGCGTCGTGTTCGCGACCCCGAACGGCGCCGAGCCCGTCGTCGATCGCGCCAGCCTCGCGCCGGAAGCGAACGACGGCAAGGACGTCGAGCCGGAGATCGCGGCGATCACCGACCTGACCTCGCCGCTCGACCTGGCGAAGGTCGACGTGGCCGAGTACGACGCGGTGTTCTACCCCGGCGGTCACGGCCCGATGGAGGACCTGGCGATCGACCCGGATTCCGGCCGCGTGCTGACCGAGACGCTCGACTCCGGCAAGCCGCTGGCCGTCGTCTGCCACGGGCCGGCCGCCCTGCTCGCCGCCCAGCGCGAGGACGGGACCTCCCCGTTCGCCGGCTACCGGCTGACCGGGTTCACCAACGCCGAGGAGACGCAGGCCGGACTCGCCCCGAAGGCGCCCTGGCTGCTGCAGGACCGGCTGACCGCACTCGGCGCGGAGTTCGACGAGGGCCCGGCCTGGCAGCCGCACGTCGTCGTCGACCGGAACCTCTACACCGGACAGAACCCCGCCTCGTCGGCCCCACTGGCCGCAGCGGTGCTCACGCGGCTCGGGTGAGCACCGCTAGTCCCCTACCGTAGGGACACCATGAGCTCACCGAACCGCTTCCCCCGGCCGCAGACCCGTGGGCCGTGGCTGCTAGCGGTCGTGATGCTCATCGTGCTCGCGCTCTGCTGCTTCGCCGGTCTGCTGATCTCGATCGCGCAGCAGGGTGGGGAGTCGACGGCGTCGCCCGCGGCGACGTCGGCTCCGCCGGCGAGCGGCGAGCGCCTGGTGGTTCCGAACGTCACGGACCAACGCCTTCCGGACGCCGAGCAACGGCTGAAGGCGCTCGGTTTCGACGATCCACGAGTGGTCGACGCGACCGGCCGGGGGCGTGTCGTGGTCTCCCGGCAGAATTGGATCGTGCGGGCACAGGAGCCGGCGGCGGGGTCGCGGGTTGACCGGTCCGCGGAGATCACGCTCCGAGTGAGCAAGCCGACCGACAGCGCCCCGACCGACGTGCCCTCCGACGGCGTCATCCCGGACGTCGTCTGCCGTGATCTGCAGTCGGCGCAGGACGCGCTGCAGGCCGCGGGGTTCTACGTGCTGGCGTCGGTCGACGGCAGTGGGCAGGGCCGCCGCCAGCTCGTCGACCGGAACTGGGTGGTCGTGGAGCAGTCGGTCGCGGCGGGCAGCCGGCCGGCCCGCTCGACGCGGGTGCTGCTCACCGTCGTGAAGATCGGCGAACCGACCGACCGCTGTCCCGGTTAGAGCCCCGCCAGCGCGAACGCCGCGATCTGGGTCGTCAGCGCCCAGTGGAAGTTGTCGTCGGACACCAGCAGCACCGTCCGGCGTCCGTCCGGCAGCGCTGGGCCGAGCGTCGCACCTTCGAAGTTGTCGACGCGCAGAACCGGCGCGTCGTCGAGGTCGAGCAGCAGCGTTTTGGTCATCGGGGCCGCACCGCGCAGCGACGACCGGCCGAGCACGTCGGTCGCGCGGCCGGACTCGGCCAGGAAGACCCGCACCGAGATCCGGAACCGGTCGGGAACCGCGGCCCGCTCGATCACCAGGAACCGCCCGTTGCCGAGCGCGATCAGATCCGACAGACCGTTGGTGTCGGCGCCTCCAGTGGCCCCGGCCTCGCGGGGTTCAGTGAACAGCGGTTCGAGGGGGTACGCGTACTGGGCGACCGGGCGACCGCCCACGTACTGCGTGATCCGGGTCAGCGCGCCGGCCGTCGGCGTCGGGTTCGGGCCGTCCTGCCGCAGCGGCTCCTCCATCGCGGTGAACAGCTGACGTCCGTCCGGGGTGAACGAGACGCCCTCCAACGCCTGGTTGCGGCGCGGGCCGGTGCCGGGTTCGATCCGCAGCGACGCCGGGATCGGGAGCTCGCGGACGTAGGCGCCGGACGGCGTCGCCACCCGGAGGGACGGGTTCTCGACGACGTCGCTGCGCTCCCCCTCGTCGACCCAGTAGAGGTTCCCGGAGCCGGGGTCGACCGCGACACCCTCCGGGTCGGGAGGCACTGCGCCGGAGCGCAGCGACGGGAACGTCGAGCCGTCCGGGCGGCGGAGCGGCTTCGTGCCGGTGAGGCGGGCGTCGACGTCGCCGTCGGCGTTCACCGTGACCGTCGCGGTGTAGAACCGCGCCGGGTCGCGCTCGGACCGGTCGTCGCTGATCAGGTAGTAGCTGCCGGTCCGCGGGTCGCGGCTGATGCCGGAGAGGCCACCGACCGTGGTGCCCTGGAAGTCCGACGTCCGGGGAATGGTCGCCGCGCCGAGGAACGTCAGGCCGGGCTTCGGCGTCGCCGACGGGGCAGCGGCGGGGTCCGTCGCGGCGGGGGTGCAGCCCACCGTCGCGAACACGCCGAGGAGCAGGAGGGCGACGACCGTGAACCGCACGGCCCCGAGCCTAGGTGTCCGATGCACGCGGCGGCCGCGGGGACGCGAGCGGGGTAATCTCTACTTTGCCGGTAGGTATTACGACCGTGGGGAGTCCGTCATGACCGCGCAGGACATCGTCAGCGAGACCTTCGTCCAGGACTGGCAGGCCTGGTACGCCGAGCACGAGCGGATCCTCGCCGACCCGCACGGCTTCCTGGCGATCACCAGCCTGAACTGGCTCGACGAGACGCCGCAACGGTTCGCCGACGCCCCCGGTGAGTGGTCGACCGGCCCGGACGGCGTCGTCGTCGAGCTGGCCCCTGGCGAGCAACTGCAGATCGACGGCGAGACGGTCACCGGGCGGCACGCGTTCGGCGTGATCCCGGAGCGGGCGAGCCTGTTCCCGAAGTCCGGCGACGCCGTGATCGAGGTGGCCAAGCGCGGCGGGCACGACATCGTCCGGCCGCGGCACCCGGAGAACCCGCTGCGAACGAACTTCGCGGGCACCCCGGTGTACGCGCCGGACCCGCGCTGGGTGGTCACCGGCCGATATGTGCCGTTCGACCAGCCGCGGCCGACCACGGTCGGTGCCGCGGTCGAGGGGTTACAGCACATCTACGACGCGCCCGGCGAGGTGCGGTTCACGCTGGACGGCCAGGAGCTGGCCCTGACCGCGTTCAACGGCCGGGCGCCCGGCAGCCTGTCGATCCTGTTCACCGACGAGACGTCCGGGGTGACGACGTACGCCGCGAACCGGGCGCTCTCGGTGGGCGCACCGGCCGAGGACGGCACGGTCACGCTCGACTTCAACCGTGCCGCGAACCTGCCCTGCGCCTACACCGACCTGGCGACCTGCCCGCTGCCGCCGGCCGAGAATCGGCTCCCGATCGCGATCGAGGCCGGCGAGAAGATCCCTACCGAGCGGCTGTAACACCCCGGCGCTGGACGCGGCTGCCCGGAACGATCATCGGGGTACCCGTTGCGGGGTCGTCCATGACCTCGCACGGGACGCCGAACACGTCCTCGACCAGCGAAGGGGTCATCACCTCGGCGGGCGGGCCGGACGCGACGACCGTGCCTGCCTTCAGCACGATCAGCTCGGTGGCGTAGCGGCACGCGTGGTTGAGGTCGTGCAGCACCGCGACGATCGTCCGGCCCTGTTCGTGCAGGTCCGCGCAGAGGTCGAGCACCTCGAACTGGTGCGCCAGGTCGAGGAACGTGGTCGGCTCGTCGAGCAGCAGGATGTCGGTCTGCTGCGCCAGCGCCAGCGCCAGCCAGACCCGCTGGCGCTGGCCGCCGGACAGTTCGTCGACGTACCGCTCGGCCAGATCCGTGGTCTCGGTCAGCCGCAGCGCGTCGGCGACCGCCGCCTCGTCCTCGGGCGACCACTGCCGCAGGAACCGCTGGTGCGAGAAGCGTCCGCGGGCCACCAGGTCCTCGACCACGATGCCGTTCGGGACCACCGGCGACTGCGGCAGCATGCCGAGCTGCTTGGCGACGTCGCGCGACGGATAGGACGAGATCGCCTTCCCGTCCAGGTAGACCGTTCCGGACGCCGGCTTCAGCACCCGGGCGAGGGCCTTGAGCAGCGTCGACTTGCCGCAGGCGTTCGGGCCGACGATCACCGTGAACGAGCCGTCGGCGATCCGGACGCCGAGTTCGCTGGCGACGACACGCTCCTCGTACGCCAGCGTGAGGTCCTCGGCCCACAGTCGAGTATTCATCGTCACCCCATCACACGGCCGCGGCGCCACTCGCGCGCCAGCAGCCAGGTCAGATACGTGCCGCCCACGGCCGCGGTCACTACGCCGACGGGGAGGTCCCGGTCCGGCAGGAGGCGCTGGGCGATCCAGTCGCCGGAAATCATCAGCAGCGCGCCCATCAACGCCGCGGGCAGGATGTTCGGTCCCGGCGCCCGGGTCAGACGGGATGCGAGGTGCGGCGCCGCGAGCGCGACGAAACCCACCGGACCGGCGGCAGCCGTGGCTGCCGCGGCCAGCACGACCGCTCCCCCGGCCAGGACCGCGCGACTCGGCTCGAGCCGTACCCCGTGCAGGATCGCGGTGTCGTCGCCCAGGTTGAGCATCGACAGGTGCCTGCTGAAGTACAGCAGCACCGGCAGCACGGCGACGACCGCGACGCCGACGATGACGACCTCGGTGAACGTCCGCTCGCTGACGCTGCCGATGATCCAGACCTGCGCGGCGATCGCGTCGGCCAGCCGCGCACGCAGGATCAGGAACGAGTTCACGGCCTCGAGTAGCGCGGAGACGCCGATTCCCATCAGAACCAGCCGGAACGGCTGGGTGCCGCGGCGGAACGCGAGCAGGTAGACCGCGACCGACGTGGCCACGCAGCCGACGATCGCCCCGACGCTCACCGCGAGGCCGCTCGCGCCGATGAGCAGGATGACCAGCAGCGCGCCGGTCGACGAGCCGACGGTCAGCCCGACGAAGTCGGGGCTGCCGAGCGGGTTGCGGGTGAGGCTCTGGAACGTCGCGCCGGCCGCCCCGAGCGCGAGTCCGACCAGCAGCGCGACGAGGACCCGCGGTAACCGCAGTTCCAGCACGATGACGTCGGTCGCCGGGTCACCGAGGCCGACCAGCGACCGCAGCACGTCGGCGAGCGGGACCGGGAAGTCGCCGGACGTCAGGCTTACCGCCGCAGTGGCGAGCGCCAGCACGGTGAGCACGGCGCCGACGACCAGCGACCGGTTCCGGAAGCGGAGCGAGACGGCTCCGCGGCGAACGACCGTGGCGGTCACAGCTGCCCCAACCGTGGGCGGCGGCAGAGCGCCAGGAAGATTGGCGCTCCGACGAACGCGGTCACGATGCCCACCTGGAGTTCGCCCGGCGGGACGACGACCCGGCCGACGATGTCGGCGAGCAGCAGCACGATCGGCCCCAGCACGACGGAGTAGGCGAGCACCCAGCGGTGGTCCGCGCCGACGAACAGGCGCGCGACGTACGGGACCGCCAGCCCGAGGAACCAGATCGGGCCGGTCGCCGCGGTCGCCGCCCCGCACAGCAGTGTGATCGCCGCGAGCCCGAGCACCCGGATCCGGGTCGGCGAGGCGCCGACCGCGGTCGCCGCCTCGTCGCCGAGGCTCAGCGCGTTGAGCCGGCCGCCGAGCACCAGCGCGAGCACGATGCCGACCACGATGAACGGCGCGACCCGGACCAACGTCTCCCAGTCCCGGTCGGCCAGCGACCCGACGTCCCAGTAGCGGTACCGGTCGAAGACCTCCGGCATCGTGACCAGCACCGCCCAGACGAACGCGCCGAGCACCGCGGTGATCGCGACGCCGGAGAGGATCTGGCGGTCCGGCGTCGGCGACCGGCCGGTCCCGCCGAGCGCGAACACCGCGGCGGACGTCAGCGCGGCTCCGGCGAACGAGAACCAGATGTAGCCGAGCATCGACGTGATGCCGAGGAACGCGATCGCGATCACGACCGCGGTGGCCGCACCGAGGTTCACCCCGAGGAGGCCGGGCTCGGCGAGCGGGTTGCGGGTCAGCGCCTGCATCAGCGCCCCGGAGAGGCCGAGCGATGCGCCGACGCCGATCGCGAGCAGCGTCCGCGGGATCCGTAGCGTGTGGACGACGTCCGAGGCGACCGAGCCGTCGGCGTTCCAGAGCACCTGCCAGGTCGTGCCGAGCGGGATCGAGCGGGTGCCGATCGCCAGGCTGAGCATCGAGACCACGACGAGGGCCGCCGCGGCGCCGAGCAGACCGAGCGCACGTCGACGGGCCCGTGCACGGCCGACGACCGGCGCGGTGGTGTGGGTCATGGGGGTGTGCCTCTCGACGATAGGCAAGGCTAGCCTAAGGGCTCACTGTTCTTGTCTCCGGGAGGAACCCCGTGCTCCGCAGGCTCGCAGCGGCCGCGTCCGCCTTAGTCCTGGCCGTCGGCCTCGCCGCGTGCGGTGGTGGCGACGACGGCTCCGAGACCACGACGTCAACCTCGGGCGCCACCGACGCGTTCCCGGTGTCGGTCACCCACAAGTACGGCACGACCGAGATCACCAAGGAGCCGAAGCGCATCGTCGTGGTCGGCCTCGTCGAGCAGGACGCGCTGCTCTCACTGGGCGTCGTCCCGGTGGCCACCACCGAGTGGTTCGGCGGCCACCCCGGCGCGATCTGGCCGTGGGCGAAGGACGAACTCGGTGACAAGACCGTGCCGACCGTCCTGACCAACACCGACGGTCTGCAGCTGGAGAAGATCGCGGCGCAGAAGCCCGACCTGATCCTCGGCATCTACTCCGGCCTGACCAAGGAGGAGTACGACAAGCTCTCGAAGTTCGCCCCGACGATCGCGCAGCCGAAGGGCGGCATCGACTACGGCGTGAGCTGGCAGGAGCTGACCACGATGGTCGGTACCGCGGTCGGCCGGAAGGCGCAGGCCGAGAAGGTCATCGCCGACGTCGAGGGCACGATCGCGAAGGCCAAGTCCGCGCACCCCGAGTTCGCCGGCAAGACCGGTCTGATGGCGACGAACTGGGAGGGTTACTACGTCTACGGAACGAAGGACCCGCGCGGCCGCTTCCTCACCGACCTCGGCTTCACGCTTCCCGCCGGTCTGGACGCGGTGACCGGCAAGGAGTTCGGCGCCAGCATCAGCCGCGAACGCACCGACCTGCTCGGCGTCGACGCACTGGTCTGGCTGGTGCCGGATCCGGCCGCCGACGCCAAGAAGATCCAGTCCGACTCGCTCTACGCCAAGCTCGGTCTGACCAAGGAAGGCCGCGACCTCTACCTCAAGGAGGACGAGAGCCTCGGCGGCGCGACGTCGTTCATCTCGGTGCTGAGCCTCCCGTACCTGATCGACGAGCTGGTGCCGAAGCTCGCCGCCGCGGCGGACGGTGACCCGGCCACGACGGCGTGAGCCTTCCCGGGTGGGGCGCGCAGCGGCGCCCCACCCGGGCTCGTCACCCCTCGCTGAGCGTCGGCCTCCGCTCCTCCAGCGACGCCGCGATCGGAGGCAGTCCGGTCAGCGCTCCGTCCACCGCTTGCAAGACACGGTCCGCGTCGTGCCGGCCGGCCAGCCCGTCGGTCGCCCCCACCGCGTGCCGGAGGTAGTCCACCAGCGAGGTCAACGCTTGCGCGGCATAGGCCGTCCGCGCCGGGCTGTAGGGACCGGCCAACGGCCAGTGCCCGGCGACGACGGCGTATCCATCGATGTCGGTTCCGCTCTTCTCGTCCACGCGAGATCACCACATTCGCACTCGAACCGGTGCGCCCCCGGGACCATTCTGGACCGTCCCTGTCCGGTTCGCATGTCGAGCACCGCCGAGACCCGTTCCTTTCCCTAGCTTCTCTGTATAACCTACTGACTTAGTAGCCAATTCGGCCAGAGAGGCACCCCCATGTCCGTCGACACGACCGAGGCAGTGAGCATCTCCCGGCTCCGGGTCCCCGAACTCGACCAGTTACCGCCGAAGCTCCGCGAGCAGATCGACTCGATCACCGCGCAGCTCGGGTACACGCCGAACTGGATTCGTGCGTTCGCGCTCGGCGGCGCCCACACCGCCCGCTTCAACGAGTACCTGCTCCCGCTGCTCGACCCGAACCAGGGCCTGCTCCCCTATGCCGACCGCGAGCTGCTCGCGACCGTGACGTCCGCGGAGAACGGTTGCAGCTACTGCCGGCTCAACCACGCCGGGAGCCTGGGTCACGCGCTGGGCGACCGGAAGCTCGGCACCCGGATCGCGATCGACTACCGCGAGGTCCGCGAGCTGACCCCCCGGCAGCGGACGCTCTCCGCGTTCGCCGCCAAGCTCGCCGTCCACCCGGGCGAGGTGACCGACGAGGACATCGAGAGCCTCCGCGACCTCGGCCTGACCGACGAGGCGATCTACGAAGCGGTGCAGATCGTGGCGGTCTTCGCCGCGGCGAACCGGTTCAGCATCTTCCTGCAGGTCACGCCCGACGACCAGTTCTTCTCCTAGGCGGCGCGCGATGACCAGCATCTCCCGTCTCAAGGTCCCGTCCCGCGACGAGCTCTCCCCGGAGATCGTCCGGTTCCTGGAGACCACCGAACGCACGCAGGGCCACGTTCCGAACTGGATCAGCGGCTTCACGCTCGGCGGCGACCACTTCACCCGGCTGAACGCCTACCTGTTCCCGCTGCTCGAGGGCTCCCCGGACAGTCCCGGCACGCTGAGCCTCCGCGAGCGCGAGATTCTCTCGACGATCGTGTCGGTGGCCAACCGGTGCGCGTACTGCCACGCGTTGCACGTCGACGGCCTCGGCAAGGTGCTCGGCGACCACCGGCTGGCGCACCGGATCGGCCTCGACCACCGCGAGGTCGAGGAGCTCTCCGAGCGCGAGCGGCTGCTCGCGGACCTCACGGTCACGCTCACCCACACGCCGGGTGAGGTGAGCGACGCGCAGATCGACGAGTTGCGCGCCGCCGGGCTGACGGACGAGGACATCTACGAAGCAGTCCAGATCATCGCGGCGATCAACGCCACCAACCGGATCAGCCTCGCGCTCGGCCTGCTGCCCGACGCCCAAAGCTTCCCCGAGGCCCAGAGTTTCCCCGAGACGACGAGGAGCGCCCACGCGTGACGACGACACTGGAACAGGTGATTCCGGTCCTGGCGACGCCCGCCGAGGCACTGGCCGTCGCCCGCGAACTGGCCGGCCGGATCGTGCAGACCGCCGCCGCCCGTGACCGGGAACGAAGCGCGCCGCACGAGGAGCTGGCCGCGATCGACGCCAGCGGACTGCTCGGGATCGCGGTACCGGCCGCGCACGGCGGGCCGGACCTGCCGCGCTCGACCGTGGTCGAGGTCTTCCGCATCCTGGCCCGCGCGGACTCGGCGGTCGCCCAGCAGCTGCTGGCCCACTTCGTCGTCCAGCACGCGATCTCCGGGCTGGGTGATACCGCGCCGGCGCCGCGGATCTTCGCGGACGTGCTGGCCGGTGGCCGGATCGGCAACGCGACCGTCGAGCGCACCACCAAGCGCTCGGTAGACCGGGAGACCCGGGTCCGGAAGCAGCCGGACGGCACCTGGCGGCTCGACGGGCTGAAGTACTACGCGACCGGCTCGCTCGGTGCGGCCTGGATCGCGGTCGCGGCGCTCGACGACGACGGTTACCCGGCGACCGTGTTCGTCCGCCCCGGGGACGCCGGGGTCACGCTGCGGCTGGAGGACTGGTCGTCGTTCGGGCAGCGAGCGTCGTTCAGCGGCACCGTCCGGTTGGAGGGCGTCGTCGTCGACGCGGAGTTGGTGCTGCCGGAGGGACCGCCGCCGGAGGAGCTCCCGCCGCTCGTGCTCGGCGCCTACGACCAGGCCCTGCACGCCGCGATCGACGTCGGGATCGCCCGCGCGGCGCTGGAGGACGGCGCGGCGTTCGTCCGTGACCGCAGCCGGCCGTGGTTCGAGTCGGGCCTCGACCAGGCCGCCGACGAGCCGCACGTCCTGCGGCGCTTCGGTGAGCTGACCACTCGCCTGCACGCGCTGGAGGCCCTGCTGGAGCGCGGCGCGCGGCTGGTGGACGAGGCGCTGGCCGCGCCGGAGCTCACCGACGAGAACACCGCGGCGGCGACCCTGGCGGTTGCCGAGGCCAAGGCGCTCGCGCAGGAGCTGGCGCCGGAGATCGCGTCCGGGATCTTCGAGCTGGCCGGTACCTCGGCGACCGACGAGGCCCACGACCTGGACCGGCACTGGCGCAACGTCCGGACGCACTCGCTGCACGACCCGGCGCGCTGGAAGTACGTCCACATCGGCAACCACCTGCTCAACGGCGTCAACCCGCCGCGGCTCGGGGTGCTGTACTGAGTCAGAAGTTCCAGGCCTCTTCGGCGAACCGCACGTCGTCCGCCTGCAGCGCCTCGTCGATCAGGTCGACCCGGTCCTCGATCGGGGCGGGCGGTACGTCGACGAGCTCGTAGCCGCACGTCTCGTAGGCCGTGCGGTGCACTTCCTCGAACCGTTTCGCGTCGGCCAGGCTGATCCGCCTGGCCGACGTCGGTTCGACCTCGCCGAACAGCTCGATGAAGAACACCACCGGCTGGTAGATCGCGCTCTGCACCACGCGGTTCACCTCGGCCCGGAGTTCCCTGGTCACCGGTAATTCCAGGTAGCGCGCCAGCGCGAGCGTGCAGATCGGCGACCGGTCGTAGACCTGAACCGACGCCCCGTCGAGCGGCGCCTGCTGCTGCCGCTGCTGCTGCAGCCGGACGATCGTGTCCACGAAGCCGGGCTCCTGCCACGGCTGATCGACACCCCGTTCCTGCGCACGGGCGATGACGTCGGTCGCCGCCTCGTCGACCACCGAGTACCCGCGCTGCTGCAGGGCGCGGGCTATCGTCGTCTTCCCGCCCCCGGGCGCACCGGTGAGGATGTATCGCCGCATGTTCCGCGGCCTACTCGGGGCGCGGCGACGCGGACGGCTGCCCGACGTGGATGTCCCTCACATCCCCCATTGACCCAGCGATCGGCGGCGGACGCAAGATACCGGCAGCGGGCGGTGGAAATCGCGCGCCGAACAGTCAGTGCCGGTCGGCGTCGAAGCGGGAGCGATGCTCCTCGACCTCGGCCTGGGTGTCCTCGCCCCAGACCACCAATCCGGTCAGCGAACCCAGGAACGTCTGCCCGAGCGGCGTCAGCGCGTACTCGACCCGGGGCGGCGTCTCCGGGTACGCGGTCCGGGACACCAGCCCGTCGCGCTCCAGGCTCCGCAGCGTCTGGGTGAGCATCCGGTGCGAGATGCCGTCGACCGCGCGCAGCAGCTCGGTGAACCGCATCGGCCCGCCGACCAGCTGCGACACCAGGACGAGCGACCACGTGTCACCCACCCGGCGCAGGAGCTGGCGGGTGTGCCGTTGCGTGCGCTCGTCACCGCAGGGAGTGCTGGTTCGCTCCACGGCTCCACGCTAACCCGTCACGCACTTCAAAGTGCGCGACTCGACCCTCTTTCCCTACCGGAGCAGCAGGAGATGCAATGGACGCATCCCCGATCTACCGAACAGGAGCACCTCCGTGACCAGGATCGCCATCATTCTGGGCAGCACGCGCCCCGGCCGCTACGGCAAGGCCGTCGCCGACTGGGTCTACGAGAACGCCCGCCTGCGCAGCGACGCCGAGTTCACGCTCATTGACCTGATCGACTACCCGCTGCCGCACCTGGACGAGCCGATCCCCGCGTCCGGCGGCCAGTACGCGAACGAGCACACGCTCGCCTGGTCGCAGGCGATCGCCGGCTTCGACGGGTTCGTCTTCGTGACGCCGGAGTACAACCACTCGACGACCGGCGTGCTGAAGAACGCGATCGATTACCTCTACGCCGAGTGGAACGACAAGGCCGCGGGGTTCGTCAGCTACGGCGCCGCCGGTGGCGTCCGTGCGGTCGAGCACCTGCGGCTGGTCGCCGCCGAACTGCAGCTGGCCACCGTGCGGTCCCAGGTCGCGCTCTCGCTCTACACCGACTACGAGAACTTCGTGACGTTCCGGCCGCAGCCGACCCAGCTCGACGCGCTGACCTCGACGCTGGACCAGGTCGTGGCCTGGTCCGGTGCGCTCGCGACGCTGCGCGTTACCGCCGCCGCGTAGTCTCGGCCTGTGCCCGTGCCCTCCGCTGTCGACGAGGTCGTGGCGCTGACCAGCGCGTTGATCCGGATCGACACGTCGAACACCGGTGATCCCGACGCGCAGGGCACCGAGCGGCCCGCAGCGGAGTACGTCGCGGGCCTGCTCTCGGACGCCGGCTACGAGCCTACCTATGTGGAGTCCGGCCCCGGCCGTGGCAACGTCGTCGTGCGGCTGCCGGGGGCCGACCCGGGCCGGGGCGCGCTGCTGGTGCACGGCCACCTCGACGTCGTCCCCGCCGACCCGGCCGAATGGGCCGTGCACCCGTTCTCCGGCGAGGTGCGGGACGGCTACGTCTGGGGACGCGGCGCCGTCGACATGAAGGGCATGGTCGCGATGGCGCTCGCGGTCGCCCGGCAGTTCCGCCGGGAGCGCACCGTGCCGCCGCGGGACGTGATCTTCGCGTTCCTCGCCGACGAGGAGGCGGGCGGGCGGCTCGGCGCCCAGTGGCTGGTCGACCACCGGCCGGAGCTGTTCGACGGCGCGACCGAGGCGATCAGCGAGGTCGGCGGCTACTCGGTCACGCTCGGCGGCACCCGCGCCTACCTGATCCAGGTCGCCGAGAAGACCTCGTTCGCACTCCGCCTGGCCGCGCACGGCACCCCGGGCCACGGCGCGATGCTGCACGAGGACAACCCGGTCGCCCGGCTGGCCGAGGCGGTGGCCCGCCTCGACCGGCACCGGTTCCCGGTGCTGCTGACCGACCCGATGCGCCAGTTCCTCACCGGTGCCGGCGAGCTGTTGGGTGCACCTTTTGATTCGGACGATCCGGAGGCGACCGTCGCCCGACTCGGTCCGCTCGCCCGGCTGATCGGCGCGGGCCTCCGCGACACCGCGAACGTCACGATGCTCTCCGCGGGCTACAAGTCCAACGTGGTGCCCTCGGTCGCCCGCGCCGAGGTCGACTGCCGGGTGCTGCCCGGCCGCCTGGCCGCGTTCGAACACGAGCTGGTGGACGTGCTGGGGCCCGGCATCGAGGCCGAGTGGCGCCATCTACCGGCCTGGGAGACGACGTTCGACGGGCCGCTCGTCGACGCGATGACCCGTGCGGTGACCGCCGAGGACCCCGGTGCCCGGCTGCTGCCGTACCTGCTGCCCGCGGCCACCGACGCGAAGGCGTTCGCCCGGCTCGGTGTCCGGACGTTCGGGTTCGCGCCGCTCCGGCTGCCGCCCGACCTGGACTTCAGCGCGCTGTTCCACGGCGTCGACGAGCGGGTGCCCGTCGACGCCCTGGAGTTCGGCGTCCGTGTGCTGGAGCGGTTCCTACTGAGCAGCTAGCCGCGCGTCCGCGTTCGCGAGGACCGCGGTGAACTCGGTGAGGAACGCGGCCTGGTCGACGTCGAGCACGACATGGGTGTCGGGGGTCTCGATCAGCGGGAACGCCGGAAGCTCCAGGTCCGCGGTTCGCATCAAGCGAGCGCGGACCGCGTAGCCGTCGTCGCGCACGTTGACCGGACCGTCGGCGGCACGCGTCACCAACGAGGGGTGGACCAGGATCGCCGCGGCCAGCGGGTCGTGCGCCGAGCAGATCCGGCGGCCCCACTTCTCCTGGTAGAAGTCCAGGTAGTAGCTCAGGATCGCGGTGCAGAACGACGTCACCGGGCCGTTCTGCTCGGCGACCGCCGCGAGGAACTGCTCGTCGAGGATCGCCGGCGTCGTCACGTTGACACCCACCATCACGAGGTTCCCGTGCTCGGCGCCGAAGACGATCTCGGCGGCCTGCGGGTCGGCGTCCACGTTCGCGTCGACCTCGAGGATCGTCCCGGCGGGCTGGTACGGCCCGGAACCGCCCATCACGACGATCGACCGGTACCGGGTGAGCACCAGCGGGTCGATCGCGATCGCGTCCGCGAGGTTCGACATCGCGCCGAGCACCAGCAGGTCCACCTCGCCCGGCTGCTCGCGGCCGATCCGGACCAGCGCTTCGGCGGCCGGCTCCGCCGACGGGGTGCTCGGCAGCTTCTCGACGCCGAGGTCACCGAGCCCGTCGTGGCCGTGCACGTGGTAGGAGTACCGCGGCGGCTTGCCGCTGATCGGCCCCGGCCGGCCCAGGTGGATCGGCACGTCCGGCAGGCCGCACAGACCCAGCACGTGGCCGACGTTGACCGCCGAGTCCGCGGTCGAGCAGTTGCCGTGGGTGGCGGTGATCGCGACCAGGTCGACGCCGCCGACCGCAGCCAGGTAGACCAGCGTGAGCGCGTCGTCGATACCGGTGTCGGTGTCGACGACGACGGCGCGGCGGGACGTCATGGATTTCCTCCAGCGAGTTTCGGCCTGCGGATCGAGGTCAGAAGGAGCGCGATCAGCGTGATGACGTACGGAGCGGCGTCGGTGGCTTGCTGCGGCAGGCCCAAGCCCTGCAGCCGGAACCCGAATGCCTCGGCCGCGCCGAACACCACGCAGGCGGCGAGCACGAGACCCGGCCTCCCACGGCCGAGCATGACCGCGACGACCGCGACCCAGCCACGCCCGGCCGTCATCTGCTCGCTGAACAGCTGGACGTTGCCGAGCGCGAGCTGGGCACCGGCCAGGCCGCAGAGGGCTCCGGCGACGAGGATCGCGGTCTGCTGGTATCCGTCGACGTGCACACCGAGGCTGCGGGCGGCCTCCGGGTTCTCGCCGATCCCCCGCAGCCGCAACCCGGCGGGGTGACGGGCCAGGAAGAACGCGAGCGCGGGCACCAGCAGCAGGCTGAGTACGACGACCCAGCTGCTGCTGTGGAAGATGTCGCCGAGGACCGGGATGTCGCCGACCCAGGTGTCGCCGAGCCGGGTGAGCCCGGCCAGGTCGGGGCTGCTGTACGTGCCGCTGGTGCCGAGCACCGAGCGGAGCAGGAAGCCGGTCAGTCCGACCGCGAGCAGGTTGGTGCCGATCGCGAGCACGATCGGGTCGGTCCGGAACCGGATCGTGCCGACGGCCAGCACCAGCGCGGTCAGCACCCCCGCGCCCACCGCGGCGGCGACGCCGAGCAGCGCGCTGCCGGTCTTCGCGCTGACCGCGACCGCGGTGAAGCAGCCCAGCAGCATCTGGCCCTCGAGCCCGATGTTGAACACGCCCACCCGGGCGCAGAGCGCGCCGCCGAGCGCCGCGAGCAGCACCGGGGCCAGCGCGATCAGGACGGCGGCGACAAAACCGAGCGTGAAGACGTTCACCGGGCACCTGCCCGGGCCCGGGCCCGACGTGCCTGGACGGCAACGATCAGGACGAACGTAATGACGACCGAGGCTTGGATGATCGCGGTCAGCTGCCGTGGGATACCGACGTCCCGCTCCATGCCGGTGCCCCCGACCTGGAGTGCGGTGAACAGCAGGGCGCCGGCGAGCAGCCCGGCCGGCCGCCCGGAGGCGATCAGCGCGACCGTGACGCCGGTGAACGTGTACCCGGGCGTCACCAGCGCGCCGTCGATGAACCGGTACGGCGGCCCCGCCACGATCAACGCGCCGGTCAGGCCGGCGATCGCCCCGCTGGCGGCCAGCGCGCCGGTGGTGCGTCGGGCGACGTCGATACCGACGTACTGGCCGAACCGCAGGTTCGCGCCGAGCGTCCGGAGTTCCAGGCCGGTGCCGGTTCTGGCGTCGACCACCCAGTACACGGCGAAGATCAGCACCGCGACGAGCAGTCCGACGTTGACGTAGGCGCTGTAGGGCAGGCTCGGCAGGTGCATCGCGTCCGGCAGGCGGGGCGTCTGCGGGATGCCGGTGCCCTTGTCGGTCAGCGGGTACCGGGCCAGGTAGGACGCGAAGGAGACCGCGGGAAAGCCGAGCAGCAGCGTCGAGATGATGATCGGGACGCGGCCGTAGCGGGCCAGCGGCACCGCGAGCGCGGCCCAGAGCGCGGCGGCCACCGCGCCGGCGGCCGCGGCCAGCGCGTAGCCGGGCAGGCCGGCGTTCGGGATCGCGATCGCGACCGCGGCGGCGGTGATGCCGCCGAGCACGAGCTGGCCGTCGCCGCCGAGGTTGAACTCCCCCATCCGGAGCGGGATCGCGAAGCTCACCGCCATGCCCAGGATCGGCGCGAACGCGGCCGCGAGGTACGGCAGGTTCGTGTCGAGCAGGACGCCACGGACCAGCGCCTGGTAGCCGGTGAGCGGGTTCGTGCCCGCGGTGAGCAGCACGATCGCACCGACGAGGAACGACGCCAGCAGCGCGGGCAGCGCCGCACCGGTGAGCGCCCGGCGGACCAGGCTCACGAGAGCACCTCCGTGGCGTTCGTCATCGCCTCGCCGACGCGCTGTTCGGTCAGGTCCGCGCGGTCGATCGCGGCGACGAACCGGCCGTCGACCATCACGTGCACCCGGTCGGCGAGCGCGATCAGCTCGCTCAGCTCGTTGGAGACCAGCAGGACGCCGTGGCCGGCGGCCCGGTAGTCGAGCAGCTCCCGGTGGATGTACTCGATCGCGCCGACGTCGACGCCCTGGGTCGGGTTCTCGGCCACCAGCAGCGGTGCCCGGTGCTCCAGCTCACGAGCGAGCACGACCTTCTGGGCGTTGCCGCCGGACAGCGAGGACATCAGCGCGTCCGGCCCGGCGCCGCGGACGTCGTGGCGTCCCATCAGGTCGGCGGCGAACCGCCGGAGAACCGCGGGCTTCAACCAGCCCTTGCGGTAGTGGCCGACCGCGAGGTTGTCCTGGACGCTCAGGCTGCGGGCGGAGCCGACCGCGCCCCGGTCCTCCGGGACGTAGGCCAGGCCCGCGGCGCGCCGGCCTCGGACGTCCTCGCGACTGACGTCGCGTCCGGCGATCCGAACCGAACCGACCGATGGACGCAGACCGACCGTGGCCTGCACCAGCTCGCTCTGGCCGTTGCCCGCGACGCCGGCGATCCCGACGATCTCCCCGGCCCGGACGACGAGCTCGTCGCAGTGGACCATCCCGGTCCGCAGGTCCGTCACCTCGAGGACGGCGGCACCGACCGTGCTGGGTTGGTCGTTGGTCGCGATCTCGATGTCGCGGCCGGTCATCGCGCGGGCCAGCGCCCGTGGGTTGGTGGAGGTCGTGGGCATGGCCGCGACGACCTTGCCCTGCCGTAACACCGTCACCCGGTCGCTGACCTGCATGACCTCGTCGAGCTTGTGGGTCACGAGCGCGACGACCGTGCCGCGCTCGGCCAGCCGGCGGATCGACGTGAACAGCAGCGTGGTCTCGGCCGGGGTCAGGACCGCCGTCGGCTCGTCCAGGATCAGCACGTCGGCGCCCCGGTAGAGCGCCTTGAGGATCTCGACCTGCTGACGCAGGCCCATCGGCAGCGAGCCGACGGTCGCGGTCGGCGAGAGCGGCGAGCCGTACTCCTCGACCAGCGCGGCCACTCGCTCCCGGGCCCGGCGCCGGTCGAGCAGCCCGCGCCGGGTCGGTTCGGCACCGTAGATCACGTTGTCGGTGACCGACATGCTCTCGAACAGCTGGAAGTGCTGGTGAACCATGCCGATACCGGCGGCGATCGCGGCGCGCGGCGAGTCGAAGCTCACCTCGGTGCCGCGGGCGAGGATCTGCCCGGAGTCCGGGCGGACGCTGCCGTAGAGCACCGACATCAGCGTCGACTTGCCGGCGCCGTTCTCGCCGACGACCGCGTGCACCTCGCCGGCCCGCAGTTCCAGGTCGACGTCGTCGTTGGCGACCACCGGCCCGAACCGCTTGGTGATCCCGGCGAGGCGCACGCGGCTCTCCGTCATGCTGCTGCGGGGTCCTTCACGACGAGCTTCCCGGAGACGATGTCATCCCGGACCTGCTTGACCTTCGCGAGCACGTCCGGGTACTTCGTGATGAGGCAGCCGGACGACGCGGCGTCGTCCTCGAGGCCGGTCAGGCCGACGCCGTTCTCCTTCAGGCCGTACTCGGTGACGCCACCCGGCTTACCGGAGAAGACCGCCTCGACCGCGTTCTCGATCGCGACGTCGACGCGCTTGGTCGCGTTGTCGACGACCACGCCCGGCGCCTCGCCGCACTGGTTGACGTCGACGCCGAACGCGTAGAAGCCACCGGCCTTGGCGGCCTGGAAGACGCCGGTGTTACCCGCCGAGGAGGCGGCCATCACGTAGTCGACGCCCTTCTGGGCCAGCGTCTCGGCCTGGGCGTTGGCCCGCGCCGGGTCGCTGAACGGGTTGTTGCCGCCGACGAACAGCGGGCTGAACGTCGTCTTCGGGTTCACCGACTTCGCGCCCTCGCCGAACGGGTCAGTCCAGCGGTGGATGAACGGCGAGTCGAGCGCGGCCACCGCGCCGACCTGGTTCTTCTTGGTCAGCAGACCGGCCTCGACGCCGGCCAGGTAGACCGCCTCGTACTCCTTGAACCGGGCGCAGGTGAGGTTCTTCGCCGGGCTCTCCGGGCACGAGTCGACCTGAAGGAACTGCTGGTCGGGGTTGTCGACCGGCGCGGTCTTCATCAGGTCGTCGAAGCTGAAGCTGATCGTGACGATGAGCTTCGGCTTGAGGTCGATCGCGGCCTGCAGGTTCTGCGAGATGCTCGTCGGGTCGGTGCTCTCGTAGACCTTGACGTCGGCGTCCTGCGCCTTCGCCGCGGTCTTGGTGCCTTCGACCGACAGCTTCAGGAACTCGTTGACGCCGACCGGGTTCGGGGTGATGACGACGATCAGCGGCTTGTCCCCGGACGCGGAGGAGCCGTCGGACGAGCTACATCCGGTGGCGGCGAACGCCGTGAGGGCGACGCCGAGACCGAGGGCCAGCAACTTAGCGTGACGGCGTAGTCGCATTCCAGACTTCTCCTACCAGCTGTGTGGGGTATGCTCTCGGCAGCATACGGACTCGATCAGTGATTGAACAACTGAACGAGTGCACGACTCGCTAGGCTACCGAGTGTTTGTTTCGTCCCGGGGAGAGTGTGACCATCACCAGACGTCCGGTGCGTCCCACCGCACTCCCGGAGGTGATCGCCGCCTCGTTACGGGAGCGCATCGGCGTCGAGTGGTCGACCGGTGACCAGCTCCCCAGCGAGGCCGAGCTCGCCGCCGAGTACGCGGTCAGCAGGCACACGATGCGCGCCTCGCTCCAGCAGCTGCAGCGCGCCGGGCTGCTGGAGACCCGCCACGGATCCGGGACGTACGTCACCCGGTACAACTCCTCGATCCGGGCCGGCCTGCAAGAGCTGCGGTCGCTGCACGATTCGATCGCCCAGCAGGGCCACCGGCCCGGCGCCGCCTACCGGCGGCGCCACCGCCGCCCGGTGACGGCCGACGAGGCGCGGCGGCTCGAACGCGGCCCGGACGCCGAGGTGTTCGAGATCGAGCGCGAGATCACCTCGGACGACCGGACCGTGGCCTTCGACTACTCGGTCGTCGCCGCCGACGTGCTACCCGACGACTTCGACTTCTCCGGTTCGATCTTCGAGCAGTACGCCCGGGTCAACGCGATGCCCGAACGTGCCGTGGCGCGGGTTCGCGCGGTGCTGGAACCCGCGGTCGGCTGGGGCGACGGACGCAGCGCGACCGGCCTGTACCTGCTGCTCGACCAGGTCCAGTACCTCCCCGGCGGCCGGCCGCTGTCGTGGTCGAAGATCTACTTCCTCGACGACGGCTTCGACTTCCTCATCGTGCGGCACGGGAACTAGAAGATCGTGCCGCTGTATGGGGCGGCCGCCGTACCGAACGCGGCGTCGGCGGTGGCGAGCGCACCCGGCGTGGATTCGGTGACGCGGCCGGCGCGGGCGAGCTGCCACCAGCGGGTGCCGCCGAGGTAGACCGCGGCCAGCCCGGCGACGTCCACGCTCAGGTCGGCGGCGTCGTCGGTGCGGGTGCCGTCGAGCCGGTAGCGGCCGGTGTTGGCCGGGAGGACGCCGTCGGTGACCTCGATCGTCAGCGCGGCGTCCCCCGCGTACGTGCGGGCGGCGAGCGCGGTGCCGACGTCGACCAGGCGCAGCCACGTCTCGTCGCGGTGGCCGCTGACCGTCACCGCGCGGCGGTCGCGGAACAGCGTCGGCAGCGGGTCGTCGACCGGGCGCCCGCCGAGCACGATCGTGTCGACCAGGTCGACCCGCAGCAGGTGGTGGAGCAGCCCGGCGTAGGCCTCCGGCGTGTGTGCGACGAAGTCCTCGACGACGATCGTGCGCTCGGTGCTGCTCCACCACTCGGCGGTGTTCAGCGGACGGTAGACGAGATAGCCGTCCTCGGCCCCCTCCGTACCGTGGACGGCCAGCTGAGCGCCCGGCCCCGGGCGGTGCGAGGTCCACCACTGGTCGGCGCGCGCCACCGCACCCGCCCAGGACGCCGCGGCGTAGATCTCCGGCAGCAGCTTGCCCGCATCGGCGACCTCGACCAGCCGCACCAGGCCGCTGTCCGGGACCGAATCCCGCAGCACGGCCCGGCGGCGGGCGATCCGGTACTCCGCGGACGTGCTCGCGACGCCGTACCCGAACCGCTCGTAGATCACGGCCTCGGACGCGCGCAGCGTCGCCACCGGCTCGCCGCGCGCCGCGAGGTCGGCCAGTTGCTGCTCGACCAGTGCGGTGACGATCCCCCGCCGGGTGTGGGTGGGGAGGACGCCGATGTGCGTCACGGCCGCGTGCGGCAGCCGCCGGCCGCCGGGGACGACGAGCCAGCCGGTGTAGGAGTCGGCGCCCCCGACGATCACGCCGTCGACCAGCGCACCGAGGTACCGCCCCGGTTCGAGGAACTCCGCCGGGTCGGCGTCCAGCAGCGCGGGCGGCAGCCCGACCATCGCCTTGAGAAACGTCCGGAAGGCGCGGCTGGACTCCTCCGGATGGCGCAGGATGCGGATGTCCAGTGTCATAGCGTCGACTCTTTCGCACGGAGGTTGGGGTCCCGCAGCCTGGTGACGACGTCGACCGCGAAGTTCGTGAGGATGAACACGACCGAGGCGAACAACGTCGTGCCGATCACCACCGGATAGTCGCCGGTCAGCGCCGAGTCGATGGCCAGCCGCCCGACGCCGTCGATACCGAAGATCCGTTCGGTCACGATCGCACCACCGAACACCACCGCGAGCTCCAGGCCACCGAGCGTGATCAGCGGGTTGAGCGCCGCCGACAGCGCGTGGTCGAAGTGCACCCGCCGCTCGCTGACGCCCTTCGCCCGCGCGGTGCGGATGTAGTCCGCCGACAGGACGTCGAGCATCCCGGCCCGCACCACCCGTTGGAAGATACCGATCTCGGCCAGCGCGATCGTCGCCCAGGGCAGCAGCAGGTGCCGTGCCCACTCCAGCGGGTTCTCGGTGAGCGGCACGTATCCGCTGCTCGGGAACCACCGCACGCCGTACGTCGAGAGCTTGAAGAACAGGAAGTACGACAGCAGGATCCCGGTGAGGAACGTCGGGACCGACAGCCCGACGTACGAGACGCCGCCGAGCACCCGGTCGGTGAGCGACCCCGGCCGCCGCGCCGCGAGCACGCCGAACAGGATCGACAGCGCGATCCAGATGACCAGCGCGCCGAGCGCCAGCGAAGCGGTCGCCGAGACTTTCGACAGGATCAGCTCGGTGACCGGCGTCTGCCGCCGGAACGAGAAGCCGAGCGCGGGCGGGAAGTGGAACAGGCCCATCGGGGCGCCCTGGATGTCCGGTCCGCGGAACAGGTAGTGCCAGAGCTGCGAGTACCAGGGTTCGTCGAGCCGCAGCGCCCGGGTGATCCCCTCGATGACCTGCTGGTTGTCGTTGCGGGCCGCGAGCGAGGCCGCCGGGTTCTGGTAGGCGACGCGGGTCAGCGCGAACGTCGCGATCAGCACGGCGAAGATCGTGACGAGCGCCCGCCCGGCGCGGCGGAACAGCCAGTGCTGCCTTTTTGGGTGAATCATCGGGCCGGGTCCAGGACGTTGCGGACACCACCGGCGAGCGCGTTGAAACCCAGCACGGTGAGGAACAGACCGATCGCCGGCACCGCGAGGAACCAGGGCTGCACCTGGTAGAGCGACGTGCTCTGGGCGTCGGCGATCATGTTGCCCCAGCTCGGCGTCGGGGCCTGCACGCCGATGCCGAGGAACGACAGCGTCGCCTCCGCGACGATGTTCGTGGGCAGTTGCACCGCCCAGTAGACGATCACCGCGGGAGCGATCGAGGGCAGGATCTCCCGGGTGATGATCCGGCCGTGACCGGCGCCGAGCGTGATCGCGGCCTCGACGAACGGGCGATGACGCAGCTCGAGCGTGAGCCCGCGGGTGAGCCGGGCGAAGTACGTCCAGGCGAACACCGCGATGACGATGATCACCAGCAGGACCGGGCTGAGCCGGGACGTGCCGTCGGCACCGAGGTTGAGGGCCACCAGGCTGAGCGCGGTGACCACGAACGGGAACGACAGCACGACGTCGGTCACCTGGGAGAGGATCCGGTCGGTCGCACCCCCGAAGTACCCGGAGAGCACCCCGATCGCGGTGCCGAGCACGGCGGCGACGGTGGTGGCCGGGATCCCGACCAGCAGCGAGATCCGGGCGCCGTAGAGCGTCCGCACCAGGACGTCGCGCCCGTTGCCGTCGGCGCCCAGCCAGAAGTCACCGTTCGGCCCGACCGGGACGCCTGCCTCGCTCAGCGCCTCGGACGGAAACTGCTCGGCCGGCCCGTGGCCGGTGATCGCGGCGAACACCGGAGCCGCCGCGGCCAGCAGGACGACAACGCCGATCGTGATCAGCCCGAACCGGGCCGACCGCTCCCGCAGGATCCGGGCCCCGAGCGCCCGGGACGGGGCGGCGGGTGCGGTCGGCGCCGCAACGAGTACGTCAGACATGCAACAGCCCTCGCTTCCGGCCCGGGATCGCGTCGAGCAGCCGTTGGGTGTACGGATCGCTCGGTGCCGCGAACACCTCCGACGTGATGCCGTCCTCCACGACCCGGCCCTCGCTCAGCACCAGCACGCGGTCGCAGAGGTCGGCGACGACGCCCAGGTCGTGCGAGATGAACAGGAACGAGACGTCCAGCTCGTCGCGGAGCCGCCGCAGCAGCGCGAGGATCTGCGCCTGCGTGGTGACGTCCAGCGACGACACCGGTTCGTCGGCCACGACCAGGTCCGGTTCCAGCGCGATCGCGCGGGCGATCGCCACCCGCTGCCGCTGCCCGCCGGAGAGCTGGGCGGGGTATCGGTCGAGCACGTCGACCGGCAGGTCCACCCGGCGGACCGCCTCGCCGAGGTCGGGCGTGGGCCGCTGGTGGATCACGTACGGCTCGGCGAGGATCGCCCGGATCGTCCGCCGCGGGTTGAGGCTCGCGTACGGGTCCTGGAAGACGACTTGGATCCGCGGCCGGAGGGCGGCGGGCACGCCCGCGGCGTAGGGCTCGCCGCCGAGAGCCACCGTGCCGGCCGTGGGCTTCAGCAACCCACTGACGATGCGCCCGATCGTCGACTTGCCGGAACCGGACTCGCCCACGACCCCGAGGATCTCCCCCGCACCGACGTCAAAACTGACGTCGTCCACGGCCGTCACCGACCGCTTACGGGAGGTATACCGCTGGGTCAGGTTGCGGGCCTCGAGCAGGACCGGCCGGTCCTCTTTTTTCGGCGTCACGGCCTTGTGCCGGGTCGCGCTCAGCAGCTCGACGGTGTAGGGGTGGGCCGGAGCCGCGTAGATCTCGTCCGCGGCTCCGGCTTCCACCACTTCGCCGTTTCGCAGCACCACGATGTCGTCCGCGATGTCGGAGACGACGCCGAGGTCGTGGCTGACGAACACCAGCGCCGAGCCGTGCTCGCGCTGCAACCGCTGGAGCAGTTCGAGGATCGAAGCCTGCACGGTGACGTCGAGCGCGGTGGTCGCCTCGTCGGCGATCAGCAGCTTCGGGTTGAGCGCGATCGCCGCCGCGATCATCGCCCGCTGCCGCATCCCGCCGGAGAAGTGCACCGGGTAGTCGTCCACCCGCCGGTGCGGTTCCCGGATGCCCACCTCGTCGAGCAGCTCGACGACCCGGCGCCGCAGCACGGTCCGGCGGACCCGCTCGTGCGCGGTGATCGCCTCGCCGACCTGCTTCCCGATCGTCTTGAGCGGGTGCAGGTTGGCCAGCGGGTCCTGGAACACGAACCCGATGTCCTTGCCGCGCAGCCGCCGCAACGCCCCGGGGGACGCGCCGACCAGCTCGGTCCCGTCCAGGCGGGCGGAGCCGGTGACCTCACCGGCTCCGCCGAGCAGCCCGGTCGCGGCCAGCAGCGACACGCTCTTCCCGGAGCCGGACTCGCCGACGATCGCCAGCGTCTGCCCGGCGTCGACCGCGAAGGACACCCCGCGGACCGCTTCGGTGTCACCGAAGCGGACCCGCAAGTTTTCGACCTCGAACGTCGCCACGGCTACTGCACCGCGACGTTGGTGATGTCCGGGTTCACCGGGACGTTCGACCAGGTGAACTGGCGCAGCCGCTCCGAGGTGACGACGACCTTGCGCAGCTCGAACAGCGGGATCCACGGCAGGTCCTTCGAGACCAGCGCGTCGGCCTTCGCCCAGATCGGACCCGGGTCGTCCGAGACGAACGCCTCCGCCGCCAGCTTGTTCAGCTCCTTGTTGTCGTACGCGACCGCCTGCACGTTGCCGACGCCCTGCGGCGAACCGTCCGAGTTGAGCCAGCCGCCGAGCAGCATCCGGGTGCTGTCGCCCTGCCAGTCCGGCGAGAACGAGCCGGAGAGGTTGAGGTCCCAGACCGCGTCCTTCTTGGCGTAGTAGGCGCGGAAGTCCGCCGCGGGCACCTTGATCAGGTTCAGGTTGATGCCTGCCTTGGCCAGGTCGGCCTTGAGCGTGGTGGCCTTCGACTCCTCGCTGGCGACGCCGCGGTAGATCGCGTTGAGCGTCAGGCCGTTCGGGTAGCCGGCCTCGGTGAGCAGCGCCTTCGCCTTCGCGACGTCACCCTTGTCGCCCTCCGTGGCGTACGGGTCGATGTCCTCGTGGCCGAGGATCGTCGAGATCAGGATCTGGTGCAGCGGCTTCGCGACGACCTTGCCGCCCTGGCCCTGGACCAGGTTCGCGCGGTTGACCGCGTACGTCAGCGCCTGCCGCACCTTGAGGTTGCGCAGCGCCTTCGCGTTCGCCGAGTTGTTGTACGGGGCGGTGTTCAGGACGATGAACTTGGCGCCGGCCCCGTCGGACGAGTGCAGGTGCGCGCTGTTGCTCGCCGTGTAGCTCTGGATCGTCGCGATCGGAGGTGCGGTCAGGTAGAGCGAGAGGTCCGCCTCACCGGATTGGATCTTCTGGACGACCGCGTCCTCGGTGTTCGTGGTGAAGTCGACGACGATCTTGTCCACGTAGGCCTTGCGGGCCGGGTCGCCCGCGGCGTTGTAGCCCTTGACCTTCGAGAGGACGAGTTCCTTGCCCTGCTCGTACGAGTCGACCTGGTACGGGCCGCTGGACGGGTAGTTCTTGCGGAACTCCACCGAGTCGCCGATGTACTTCGAGGCCACCTCCTCGGGCAGCGGCGTCACGAAGTTCATCGCGAGGATGCTGAGGAAGTCGTAGTTCTTGGTGTCGGACTTCAGCACGAGCGTCTTGTCGTCGGGCGCGGACACCCCGGAGATCTCGTGGGTGTCGATGAACTGCTTGGAGCGTGCCGGGTCGCCCGGCTTCACCTTCGCGAACTCCGCGCAGTACTGCGGGAAGCCGGAGAAGATCAGGTTGAAGTAGTTGATGGCCGCGACCTGCTTGTTCGGGTCGCAGAACCGCTTGATCGCGTAGACGAAGTCCTTCGCGACGATCTCCCTGGTCGCCGACCCGGAGTACGTGATGTCGTCGCGCAGGTGGAACGTGTAGGTCTTGCCGTCCGGGCTGACGTCCCAGGACTTCGCCAGGTCCCCGATCAGCTTGTTGTCGGCGCCGAGGCTCTCGGTGCTGCCGGGGAACGTGACCAGCTGGCGAGTGATCCCGCGCAGGATCTGCCACGAGTCGATGCTGTAGCCGGTGAGCGGGTCGAGCGCGTCCAGGTCGGACTCGAGCGAGGCGATGCGGAGCGTCCCGCCGTACCCCGCCTTGCCGTCACCGGCGTCGTCGCTGACCGGCTGGTTTCCGCTGCACGCGGTCAGCCCGAGCGCGAGGGCGACGGCCGCGGCCGCCGTCGCGAGGGATCTGCGGCGGGTGGTGGAGCTCATCGAGGGGTTCTGCCTTTCGGTGTGCGGTAATACCGCAGTACGTCTATCAGGTAGGTAGGGAATTTACTAGATCCCTACTACTCTGATAGACATAGTTCGCTTACCCCCGCCTGTCCCTGAGGAGCACCGCCATGCCCGAGTTCGTGCTGTCCCGCCGTGGTCTGCTGGCCGGTGCCGGCGGCATCGGCCTGGCCGCCCTGCTCGCGGCGTGCGGCGTCGACGACGAGGACGCACCGGCCGCGGACGGTCCCGCCAAGCAGGGCGGCACGCTGCGCGCAGGCACCCTGACTCCGCCCACCGCCGTGGAGCCGGTGACGATGTACGACGGCTCGTCGATCGCGCTGGTGCAGCTCGTCGCCGACTACCTGATCTGGTTGGACTCCGACTTCAAGCTGGTGCCCCGCCTGGCCGAGAAGTGGACCGGCGAGGACGGCAACAAGCGCTGGGTGTTCACGCTGCGCAAGGGCGTCGTGTTCTCCGACGGCACCCCGCTGGACGCCGCGGCGGTCAAGGCCAGCTTCGACCGGCTGCTCGACCCGAAGAGCAAGTCCGCGGCGCTGTCCGCTTTCGACACGGTGCTGGCCCCCGGCGGGGTGGCCGTCCAGGACCCGCAGACCGTGGTGTTCACGCTCGAGCGGGCGTTCTCGGACTTCCCGTACCTGGTCTCCGCGGGCAACTACAACGCGGTGATCCTCAAGGCCGACTACGCGGGCGACTTCACCAAGAACGCGATCGGCACCGGCCCGTTCGTCCTGAAGGACTTCAACCCGTCCACCGGCGCGAGCCTCACCCGGAACGACAAGTACTGGGAGGAGGGCAAGCCGTACCTGGACGGCGTCGAGGTGCGGTTCTACAAGGACTCGCAGGCCGAGCAGCTCGCGCTGCAGAGCGGCGAGCTCGACACGCTGTTCATCACCGAGGCGTCGGTGATCCAGGCGGTCGGCGACATCGCGCTGGACGAGGCCGCGGGCACCGCGATGACCGCGCTGACGCTGCGCGTCGACCAGGCGCCGTTCGACAAGAAGGAAGTCCGCCAGGCGGTCGCGTACGCGCTCGACCGGCCCGCGGTGAACCAGGCCGTCAACGACAACATCGGCAAGCTCGGCAACGACCACCTGTACGCGCCGCTGTTCGCCTCGGCGCCGACCGACATCCCGCAGCGCGCGAAGGACCCGGCGAAGGTCAAGGAGCTGCTGGCCGCGGCAGGTGTGCCGAAGCTCGAGTTCACGCTCACGTTCGACCCGCCGAACAAGGACTACGCGCTGGTCATCCAGGCGCAGTTGAAAGAGGTCGGGATCACCGTCAACCTCGACCAGCGCACGTCGGCCGCATTCTACGGCGGCAACCAGGAGACCGACACACCCTGGCTGTTCACGACCGCGAACCTGGTCGGCTGGGCGGGTCGAGCCGTGCCGAGCCAGTTCGTCAGCCCGATGGTGACGAGCAAGGGCGTCTGGAACGGCTCGAAGTACGCCAACCCCGCGCTGGACGCGGCGCTGACCGCCTACGACGCCGCCGCTGACGACGCCGAGCGGAAGAAGCAGGCGAAGATCATCGCGACCGCGCTGCACGAGGACGTTCCGGTCGTCCTGACGCTCTGGAACGGCGCGGTCCGCGCGTACAACAAGCGGAAGTTCCGCGGCATCGAGGCGCACCCGTCGCAGTACGTCGACTACACGAACGTTTCGGCACTGTAAATGGGACACCTGCTGCTGCGACGCCTCGCCGCGATTCCGGTCACGCTGCTGGTGATCTCGGCGCTGGTGTTCCTGGCCACCGAGGTGCTGCCGGGCGACGTCGCCCGGCAGGTCCTCGGGCGTGAGGCCAGCGACGCCACCGTGGCGCAGCTGCGGGACGAGCTGGGCCTCGACCGGCCGCTGCTGATCCGGTACCTGGACTGGCTGGGCAGCTTCCTCACCGGCGACTGGGGCACGTCGTACACGCTGAAGGTCCCGGTCCGGGACCTGGTGTTCGAGCGGCTGGGCAGCTCGCTGATGCTGGCCGTGTTCGCGTTCGTCCTGCTGGTCCCGGTGGCGCTGCTGATCGGCGTGCTGGCCGGGCTGCACCACGACCGGCCGCTGGACCGGTTCCTCAGCGTGACCAGCCTGACGCTCGGGGCGACGCCGGAGTTCGTCACCGGCGTCGTGCTGCTCGTCGTGTTCTCGGTGTCGCTGCGCTGGTTCCCGGTGTCCGCCCAGGCCGATCCGGGCGCGTCGTTCGTCGTGCAGCTCGAGCACCTGGTGCTCCCGGCGGTCTCGCTGGTGCTGCTCTGCCTCGGGTACGTCGCGCGGCACGTGCGGGCGAGCACGGTCACGTCGGTCCGCAGCCCGTACGTCCGGGCGGCCGAGCTGCGCGGCGCGTCCCGCCGGAGCGTCGTCACCCGGCACGTGCTGCGGAACTCGACCGTGCCGGCCACCAGCGCGCTCGGCGTCCAGGCTCAGTTCCTGCTCGGCGGGCTGGTGTCGGTGGAGCTGCTGTTCAACTACCCCGGCCTCGGTGCGCTGCTGCTCACCGCGGCGCTCGACAAGGACCTACCGACCCTGCAGGCGGCCGCGATGGTGCTGGGGCTGCTCTACCTGCTGATCACGCTCACGGTCGACGTCGTCTACCGGCTGCTCGACCCACGCCTACGGCTGGGGGCCACAGTATGACGGCGGGCGCCTCATGACCGACGTCATCGCGGCTCCGCCGCGTACTCCGGTCGAGCCTCCACCGGTGGTGGCTGGCTCGCGTCGCGTGCCGCTGGCCCTGAGCTTCGGGTTGCTCATCCTCCTGTGGTGGACGCTGGTCGCGGTGTTCGGTCAGCACCTGGCGCCGTTCGACCCGGTGGCCCAGGATCCGGCGACGAAGTTCGCGTCACCGAGCGGTGAGCACTGGCTCGGCACCGACCAGTTCGGACGGGACGTGTTCAGCCGGATGCTCGCCGGGGCCCGGTCGGTGCTCTCGGTCGCGCCGCTCGCCACCGTTCTGTCGCTGATCGTCGGCACGATCGTCGGGCTGATCGCGGGCGCGTCCGGCCGCTGGGTGGACGAGGCCGTGATGCGCGTGCTCGACACGCTCACGGTGTTCCCCGCGATCGTCGCGAGCATCCTGTTCGTCGCGCTGCTCGGGCAGTCCACACCGGTCCTCGTGCTGGTCATCGGCTTCTCGTTCGTCCCGATCGTGGCTCGCAGCGTCCGGGCCGCGACGCTGGTCGAGCGCGACAAGCCGTACGTCGAGGCCGCCCGGCTGCGCGGCGAGCCGACCTGGTCGCTGCTGTTCCGCGAGATCCTGCCGAACATCACGACGACGGTGCTGGTCGAGGCCGTGTCCCGGCTCGGCGACGCGGTGTTCGCCGCCGCCACGCTCTCGTTCCTCGGGCTCGGAGCCGCACCCGGCTCGCCGGACTGGGGCGCGTCGGTGGCCGACAACCGGGCCTGGCTGCAGATCGCTCCGTGGACGGTGCTCACTCCGGCGCTGGCGATCGCGTCGCTGGTCATCGGCGTCGCGCTGGTCACCGACGAGTTGCGCGCCCGGACGGAGCGATCATGAGCCTTTCGGTCACCGATCTGTCGGTCGGTTACGGCACGAAGACCGTCGTCGACACGGTCAGCCTGAGCATCGGCACGGGTCAGACGCTCGGGATCGTCGGCGAGTCGGGCAGCGGCAAGACCACGCTGGTCCGTGCCCTCGGACGGCACCTGCCGGAGAACGGGGCGGTCCTCGGCGGCGGCATCCGGGTGGACGACGTCGACGTGCTGGCGCTGCCGACCGCGGAACTCCGCACCTGGCGTCGGCGCGACCTGGCGTTCGTGCACCAGGAGGCCGGCGCGACGCTCGACCCGACGATGCGGATCGGCGCGCAGCTGCGCGAGGTACTGGCGTTGCAGGGGCGGCCGCGCACCGAGGTGCCCGACCTGTTGGCGGCCGTGCAGCTCCCGGCCACCGTGGCCCAGCGGTATCCGTTCCAGCTGTCCGGCGGGCAGCAGCAGCGGATCGTGATCGCCGCGGCGCTGGCTTCCCGCCCCCGGCTGCTGATCCTCGACGAGCCGACCACCGGCCTCGACGCCTCGGTGGAGGCGGAGATCCTCGACCTGCTCGACCGCCTGCGGCACGAGCTGTCGGCGACCGTGGTCCTGGTCAGCCACGACCTCGGGCTGGTCGGACGGCGCTGCGACGAGGTCGCGGTGCTCTACGCCGGACGCGTCGTCGAGCGCGGCGCGGCCGCCGCCGTGTTGCGCGCGCCCTCGCACCCGTACACGGCGGCGCTGCTGGGGTCCGCGCCGAAGCTCGGGGTGCCGCGGACCGTGCGACGACTCACGGCGATTCCTGGACGGCCGCCGGTGCCCGGTTCCACCGAAGGCTGTGCCTTCGCACCGCGGTGCCCGTTCGCGGACGTGCGGTGCACCTCGGAGGAACCGGTCGAGCGGGTCGTGGACGACCGTGCCGTGCGGTGCCACCACGTCGAGCGGCTCCGGCCGGAGCTGCAAGCGCTCGCGTCGCCGCCGGTCTCGCTGAGCCCGGCCCCGGAACCAGACGGGGTTCGGCTGGTGGTCGACGGACTGACCCGGCGGTACGGCAAGTACCGGGCCGTCGACGACGTGAGCTTCACGATCCGGCGCGGCGAGGTGTTCGGGCTGGTCGGCGAGTCCGGGAGCGGCAAGACCACGGTGGCGCGCACGATCGCGGGCCTCCCGGCCGGTTCCGGTAGCGGCACGGTGCGACTCGAGAATTCGCGGCCGCGTGGCGTCCAAATGGTCTTTCAGCAGCCCGACGCGACGCTCAACCCGTCGCAGCGGGTGCGCACCGTGCTCGCGAGGGCCCTCCGGACGCTCGGCGGCCGGGGCACGGTCGAGGATCTCGCGACGCGGACGCAGGTCGAACCAGCGTTGCTGCCCGCGCGGACCACCGACCTGTCCGGTGGGCAGAAGCAGCGAATCGCGATCGCCCGCGCGTTCGCCGGCGAACCCGACCTCGTGGTCTGCGACGAGCCGGTGTCCGCGCTGGACGTCAGCGTGCAGGCCGGCGTGCTCGAACTGCTGGCCGAGCAGCGCGAGCGGACCGGGACGTCGTACCTGTTCATCTCGCACGACCTGGCCGTCGTCGGGTACCTCGCCGACCGGGTCGGCGTGCTGTACCGGGGGCGGCTGGTCGAGGTGGGGCCGACCGAGGCTGTGCTGTCCGGCCCCCACCACCCGTACACGGCGGCGCTGGTGTCGGCCACGGCTCTGCCGGACACCGATCGGAGCGGCACCGGTTGTCGCTTCGCCGCGCGATGCCCCCACTACCTGGGGCCGCGCTGCGACACCGAGGAGCCGGAGCTGCGGGAGATCACGCCCGGCCACACCGTGCGGTGCCACCTACCCATCGAAGACCTGCCGACGGATGCGGAGAAACGCTCATGAGCGCACCCGAGAACGAGTTCACCGGCGTCGGGACGTCGTCCGTCGTCCGGCGCTGGGTCAACATCAGCACCGGCGGGCACCTGTCCGGGGTGGCCTGGGGCAGCGGGCCGGCCGAGGTCGTGCTGGTCGCGCCGCCGGACGGCCAGGCACGCGACCTGGACGACGTCGCGCTGGCCCTGCAGCGGCCCACGGTCGTCCTGGACCTGCCGGGCACCGGCCGGTCATCCGGTCCGGGCACCACGCCGCGACGGGCCGGACGGGCCGTGGCCGAAGCGATCGCGTCGTTCGCACCGCGCGCCGCGATCTGGGCCGGTGCCGGCGACGCGGCGCACGAGGCCCTCACCGCAGCGACGCGGTTCCGTTCGCCCGCGACGCTGCTCCTCCTCGACCCCGCGGATTCCGCCGACGCCGTCGCCGACCAGCTCCGCCGAGCGCTCTCCACCCCGACTTCCTGAAGGAGCGAGCCATGTCGAACGAGATCACGTTGATCGACCTGTCCGCCGCTGAGGCCGGTGACGCGGACAGCCTGGCCGCGCTGCGCCACGCCGGCGAGGACCTGGGCATCATCCAGATCGTCAACCACGGCGTCCCGCAGGACGTCATCGACGATTTCCACGACCGGATCGGCGCGATCCTCGCGCTCCCCCGCGACGAGAAGATCCCGCTCGCCAGCCCGACCGGCCACCCGTACCGGGGCTGGCGGCAGTGGCCGGACGACTTCGGCCGGCTGGAGCTGGAGCGCATCACGATCGGCCAGTACGACACCGTCGACGAGGCGGTGGCCGACGGGCTGGACCCACAGTACGCCGCGGACTTCGCGCACCCGAACGTCTGGCCCACGCCCGAGCTGCGGGACGCCGCCCGCACCTACCACGAGGCCGCGCGGCTGGTCGCGCGGCGGGTGCTGGCGGTGTACGCCCGCGCGCTCGACGCCGACCCGGCGGTGTTCCCGGTCGGCGACGGGCCCGACCACACGTCGTTCGTGGTCAACAACTACCCGACCTGGACGTACGAGGACGGCGGCAGCACCGAGGAGTCCGCGAGCGACGACGAGCGCAAGCTGCTGTTGCTCGAGCACGCCGACGGGTCCGTGCTCACCGTCCTCCACCAGCGCGGCGACTACGACGGGCTGCAGGGCCAGCGCGCCGACGGCAGCTGGGTGCCGGTGCCGATCGTCCCGGGCGCGCTGCAGGTCTTCACCGGTTCGCTGCTCACCCGGTGGACGAACGGGCGGCTGCGTCCGGGCAGGCACCGCGTGGTCGCCGGTGGCACGGTGACGCGGCTGTCCAGCGGCGTGTTCTGGCACCCGCGGGTCGACACCGTGATCGAGCCGCTGGCGCCGTTCGTCGACGACCCGGACGACGTCGAGTTCGACCCGGTCTTGGTCTGGGACACGGTCAAGGACCGCGTCGAGGAGTACCTTCGCGTGTTCGGCCGGCCGGACCAGGTCGCGGCCTGGCGCGAGGGCCGCCCTTACGTCGCGGCCCTCGCATGAGTCCCCGGGCCTCTCGCCGCCACCCGGTGCCCGCCGACGAGTTCACGTACGAGCCGTCCGAGCGCCGGGTGCGCGGCACGGTCGGCGCCGTGACCGTCGTGGACAGTGCGCGTCCGGTGCTGGTCTGGGAGCCGGGGCGTGCGGTGCCCGGGTACGTGTTCCCGCGGTCGGACGTACGGACCGACCTGCTTTCTCCAGGTTCCGACGGTCGGTTCGATCTCCTCGTCGACGGGCGGCGGCTGGCGTCCGTGGCCTGGACCTACGACGTCCCGGAGCTGGCCGACCACGTCGCGTTCGACTGGTTCGGCCGGACCGAGCCCGGCATCGAGCACTGGTACGAGGAGGACGAGGAGATCTTCGTCCACCCGCGTGACCCGTACAAACGCGTCGATCCGCTGCCCAGCTCGCGCCACGTCCAGGTGTCGATCAACGGCGTCCGGGTCGCGGAGTCGCACCGGCCGGTGCTGGTGTTCGAGACGCGTCTGCCGATCCGCTACTACCTGCCGCGCGAGGACGTCGACTTCACGACGTTGCAGCCGTCCGACCTGCAGACCGGCTGTCCGTACAAGGGCACGGCGTCGTACTGGTCGTTCCCCGGCGGGCCGGAGAACGTCGCCTGGACCTACCCCGACCCGGTTCCGGCCGTAGGCCGGATCGCCGACCTGGTCGCCTTCTACAACGAGGTCGTCGACATCACGGTCGACGGCGTCGCGCTGGACAGACCCGTTACCGAATTCAACCGCCGCTTTTCTCGAGATGAGGACCCTCGTGCGTAAGACCGGCCTTCTGGCCCTGTTAGTGGCGGGTCTCGTCGCGCTGACGAGTTGCAGCAGCGAGGACGGCGACGCGAGCGCCGGGGCTGCGGACACCAACGCGACCGTCACCGTGCGGCTGAAGCTGGAGCCGACCAGCCTCGACCTCACGACGGTGGCGGGCGCGGCGCTCGACCAGGTGCTGCTCGACAACGTCTACCAGGGCCTGCTGACCCGGGACGCTTCGGACAAGATCGTGCCGTCGCTCGCCTCCGAGTACGAGGCCGCGCCCGATGGGCTCAGCTACACGTTCACGCTCAACCCGAAGGCGACGTTCCACGACGGCTCGCCGGTCACCGCCGCCGACGTCGTCTGGTCGTACGAGCAGGTGCTCAGCCCGAAGTCGGCCAACCCGAACAAGATCGACTTCGCCCAGGTCGCCTCGGTCACCGCGCCGGACGAGAAGACCGTGAAGATCGCGCTCAAGCAGCGCGACAGCAACTTCACCTACGCGCTGACCAACCGCGCGGGCGTCGTCTACAAGAAGGGCGCGACCGGGCTGGCCGACAGCGAGAACGGCACCGGGCCGTTCACGCTGGACAAGTGGCAGCGCGGTGCGAGCCTCACCTTCCTGCGTCACGACGAGTACTGGGGCGAGGAAGCCAAGGTCGCCAAGGTCGTCTTCCGTTACATCCCGGACGACAACGCGGCGAACAACGCGACGCTCGCCGGCGACATCGACGTGCTCACCGCGCTCGACCCGAAGCTGCTCGCGCCGTACGAGAACAACCAGGACTTCGCCGTCCAGGAGGGCATCGCGTCGGACAAGATCGTCCTCGGCTTCAACAACGCGTACGGCCCGCTGAAGGACGTCCGGGTGCGCCGGGCGATCCGGCAGGCGATCGACAAGGACGGGCTGATCTCGAGCTACGGCGAGGGCATTCGGATCGGTGGTCCGGTCGCTTCGACCGACCCCTGGTACGACGAGAGCCTGACCAGCATCGACAAGTACGACCCGGCCGCGGCCAAGAAACTGCTCGCCGAGGCCGGCGTCTCGAACCTGAAGCTGACGCTGACCGTGGCGAACTTCTACCCGCCGCTCTACGCCGAGTACGTCACGTCGCAGCTCAAGCAGGTCGGGATCACCGTCGAGATCAAGTCGGTGCCGTTCGCGACCTGGCTGGACACCGTCTTCACCGAGGCGAACTACCAGCTCTCGATCGTCGACCACGCCGAAGCGCGCGACATCGGCATCTGGGCCAACCCGAAGTACTACTTCCGCTACGACAGCAAGGCCGTGCAGAAGCTGGTCGCCGACGCGCAGGTCGCGCCGTCCGAGGACCAGCGTGACGAGCTGCTCGCGCAGGCCGCGAAGCAGGTGTCCGAGGACGCGGCGGGCGACTTCCTGTCCGGCGGCCAGATCCACACCGTGGTGCGCAAGGGCGTCGAGGGCTTCCCGAAGGACTCGACCAGCTCCCGACTGAACCTGGCGAGCGTCACCGCCTCATGATGCCGTTCGTGCTCCGGCGGCTCGGGCTACTGCTCGGGTCGCTGGTGCTCGCCAGCGTGCTGGTGTTCCTGCTGCTGCGGTTGCTCCCGGGCGACATGGCACAGGTGATCGCCGGCACGCAGGCGACGCCGGAGGCGGTGGCCAACCTGCGCCACCAGCTCGGCACCGACCGGCCGCTGGTCACCCAGTACTTCGACTGGATCGGCGGGGTCGTGACCGGCGACTTCGGACGGTCACCGCTCTCCGGCGCGTCGATCGGCGCCGAGCTGACCGAGAAGCTGTCGGTCACGGTCCCGCTGGTGATCGGTGCGATCGTGCTCGCGATCGTGCTGGCCGTGCCCGGCGGGATTCTGGCCGCCGCCCTGCACCGGCGGCGGTCCGGCACCGTGATCTCGGTGGTGAGCCAGCTGGGGATCGCGGTGCCGACGCTGTGGCTGGGCCTGGTGCTGGCCGTGCTGTTCGCGGTGCACCTGCGCTGGCTGCCCGCGCAGGGGTTCCCGATCGACGGCTGGTCCGATTCGTCGCGGGCCGTGCGCAGCCTGGTGTTGCCCGCGGTGACGCTCGCGCTCGCCGAGGGCGCGGTGCTGCTGCGGTACGTGCGCTCGGCGACGCTCGAGGTGCTGCACCAGGACTGGCTGCGTACGGCGCGCGCGAAGGGCCTCACCCGGACCCGGGCATTGCTGCGGCACGGCGTCCGGAACGCGGCGCTGTCGGTCGTGTCGGTCCTCGGGCTGCAGATCGCGACGCTGCTGGTCGGCGCGATCGTCGTCGAGACCGTGTTCAACCTGCCGGGCGCGGGCCAGCTGCTGGTCCGCGACGTCGGCAACCGCGACCTGGTCGCGGTGCAGAGCGAGGTGCTGATCGTCAGCGCGGCCGTGCTCGTCGTCGGCTTCACGATCGACGTCGCCCACCGCCTCATCGATCCGCGCCTGCGGAGGGCCTCATGAGTGTTGTCCGGGCGCTGCTGCGCAGCCCGAGCGGCCTGGTCGGAACGGTCCTGGTCGGGGTGCTGCTCGGCACGGCGTTGCTGTCGCTCTTCTGGACGCCGTACGACCCGACGCTCGTCGACCCGCGCGCGTCCTGGGTGCCGGCGTTCTCCGGTGACCACTGGCTCGGCACCGACACCGCGGGCAAGGACATCCTGAGCCAGCTGATCGCCGGTTCCCGGATCACCGTGCTGGTCGCGGTGCTGGCGTCGTTGATCGCGGTGCTGCTCGGCGTCGCGCTGGCGATCCTGACCGCGGTGCCGCCGCGATGGATCTCGGAGTCCCTGGCGCACGTGCTCGACGTCCTGATCGCGTTTCCGGTGCTGCTGCTCGCGATGGTGTTCGCCGCGGTGTTCGGCGGGTCGACGTGGACCGGCGTGACCGCGGTGGGCCTCGGCCTCGCGGTGATCGTCGCCCGGGTGACCCGCGCCGAGATCATGCGGGTGATGGCCGCGGACTACGTGCTGGCCGCGCGGGCGTCCGGCGCGGGCATCGGCCGGATCGTCGGGCGGCACGTGCTGCCGAACGTCGCGCCGACGCTCGTCGTCCAGGCGTCGCTGGCGCTGGCGATCGCGGTGCTCGCCGAGGCCGCGCTCTCCTACCTCGGGTACGGCACGCCGCCGCCGACGCCGTCCTGGGGACGGTTGCTGCACGAGCAGCAGCCGTATCTGACCGTCCGGCCGCTGCTGGTGGTCTGGCCTGGACTGGTGATCGCGCTGACCGTGCTCGGCTTCAACCTGCTCGGCGACGGGCTACGGGATGCGATCGACCCGCAGCTGCGCCGGGATCGGACCGTCGGATGAGCCTGCTCGAGGTGGAGGGGCTGACGGTCCGGATCGGTGGGCGTCCGGTGGTGTCCGACGTCAGTCTCACGCTGGACTCGGGGGACCGGCTCGGGCTGATCGGGGCGTCCGGGTCCGGGAAGTCGCTGACCGCGCTGGCGATCCTGGGGTTACTGCCGGACGGAGCCGTCGTCAATGGGTCGGTGCGGCTCGACGGGACCGAGCTGATCGGGCTGGGCGACCGCGCGCTGTCCCGGATCCGCGGACGTCGTGTCGCGATGGTGTTCCAGGAGCCGCAGACCGCGCTCAACCCGCTGATGCGGATCGGGCGGCAGATCGGCGAGCCGCTCCGGCTGCACGCGGGGTTGTCCCGGCGGGCGGCAGCCGCGGCCGCGGTCGAGCTGGCCGCCGAGGTCGGGCTCCCCGACCCGGACCGGCTCGTGCACTCCTACCCGCACGAGCTGTCCGGCGGTCAGCGCCAGCGGGTGGGGCTGGCGATCGGGCTGGCGTGCCGGCCCGCGCTGCTGCTGGCCGACGAGCCGACCACCGCGCTGGACGTCACCGTGCAGGCCGGCGTGCTGCGGCTGCTCGACCGGCTCGTCGACGACCACGACACCGCGCTGCTGTTCATCAGCCACGACCTGGCCGTCGTCCACCAGGTCTGCCGCCGGGTCGCGGTACTCGCCGACGGCCGAGTACTGGAGGAGGGAACGGTGACCGACATCGTGCAGTCGCCGCAGCACGAGGGAACGCGCGCGCTGATCGCCGCGGCCCGTGCCACGTCCTGGGTGCCGGGGAAGGTGCTGGCGCCGTGACCGTGCTGCTCTCCGCGTCCGCGCTGCACAAGTCGTACCGGCTGCCGCGGCGGTCGCTGTTCTCGTCGGCGGCGCGGCGGCGGGCCGTGGGCGGTGTGGACCTCGAACTGGCCGAGGGCAGGCACCTCGGCATCGTCGGAGAGTCCGGCTCCGGCAAGTCGACGCTCACCCGGCTGCTGCTCGGGCTGGAGCGTCCGGACGCCGGGGAGGTGCGGTTCCGGGACGTCCGGGTGACGCCGGGGCGCCAGGAGTGGTTCCGGCGCGAGGTGCAGGTCGTTCTGCAGGACCCGCGGGCGTCGCTGGATCCGCGGATGACCGTGCGGCAGATCGTGGCGGAGCCGCTGGAGTGCCTACGGGTCGCGGGCGACGTCCGGGCCCGCGTCGCCGAGGTGCTGACCGCCGTCGGGCTCGGCCCGGAGATCATGGGCCGCTACCCGCACGAGTTCTCCGGTGGCCAGCGGCAGCGGATCGCGATCGCCCGTGCGCTCGCCCCTGGACCGAAGGTGCTGATCGGCGACGAGCCGCTGAGCGCCCTGGACGTCGTCGTGCGGTCCTCGGTGCTCGCGCTGCTCCGGACGCTGGCCGACGAGTTCGGGCTCACGCTCGTGCTGGTGTCCCACGACATCGGCGTCGTGCAGCAGCTCTGCGCGGACGTGCTCGTGATGAAGGACGGCGTCGTCGTGGAACGCGGCCCGACTTCCCAGGTGCTTTCCGCGCCGCAGCACCCGTACACCCAGGCGCTGCTCGCCGCGGTGCCGCAGCTGCCTTCGGAGGTGTTGTGAAGCTCGGCTTCCTCACTCATGTGCACGGCCCGGAACGCGCCGCGTCCGAGGTCTACCGCGACCTCGTGGAGTTCTTCGTCGCCGCGGTGGCCGAGGACGCCGCGGTGCTCGACGCGCTGACCGGTGGGCGGTTGCAGCTCGGGCTCGGCACCGGCAGGCCCGGGCCGCCGGGCTGACGATCCGCCAGCTGGCGCAGAAGGTCGCCGACGACGACCGGACGATCGTCGGCACCCCGGAGAGGGTCGCCGGCCACGTCGAGGAGTGGTTCACCCGGCGGGGCGCGGACGGCTTCAACGTGGTCTTCGAGTACCTGCCGGGCGCGCAGCGCCGCGGCCTGTTCCGAGAACCTCGGCCTCGACCGCCCCCCGAACCGCTACGCGGGAAGCGCTGCGCATTCTGTGCCCCTATAACGGCACAGAATGTGCAGCGCTTCGGGAGAGTCCTACTCGGACGCCGAACGCCGCGATCAGTGAGCCCACCAGCAGCACCGTGCAGAACACCAGGCCGGAGGCGGTCGCGTGGCGATACCCGGTGATCGGCGCCGCCAGCGCGAGCCCGCTCACGACCGCGAGGCTCACGGCGGCCGAGATCCGCTGGACGACCTGGAGGAACCCGGCCGCGAGGCCGGCGACCTCGGCCGGAGCGTGCCGCAGCGTCAGCGCCTGGTTGGGCGAGACGGTCAGCCCGCCGCTGATCCCGAACGCGAGCTGGGTGATCGCGAACGCGAACCACAGGTGCCGGTCCGGGACCCAGACCGCGCACGCCAGCGTCGCCAGCGCGCTCGCGGCGCCGAGCGCGGTCGAGTAGCGCAGCAGCCGAGGCCCCAGGCGCGCGAGCGCGCGCCAGCTGACCGCCGACGTGAGCCCGAACGCGACCGCGCTCGGGAGCGTGGTCAGCGCCGCGGCCAGCGGGGACTCCCCGGCGGCCTCCTGCAGGTGAAGCACGATCACCAGCGACATCGCGAGCACCGCCCCGAAGTTGAACATCGCGACGAGGCTCCCGCAGACGAACGCCCGGGAGCGGACCAGCGCCGGGTGCAGCACCGGGGCTCGTCCGGTCCGGGCATACCACCGTTCCCAGGTCACGAGACCCGCGAGCAGGGCCGCGCCGACGGCCACCCACACCGCCACCGGCACACCGCCGGACAGCGTCACCGGCAGCAGGACGCAGAGCGTCAGCGCGCCGAGCAGGATCAGGCCGGGCACGTCGAGTGGCGTCCGCCGCCGCACGGGAAGCCGGCGCGGGAGATACCGCGCGGCCAGGATCAACGTCGCCACCCCGAACGGCACGTTGATCAGCGCGATCAGCCGCCAGCCCCAGTCCGGCCCGGCCACGCCGATCAGCGCGCCGCCCACTACCGGCCCGATCGTCGCGGCCACGCCTCCGGTCGTCGCGTACGCGCCGAGCGCCCGGGCCCGTTCGGCGCCCCGGAACTCGTCCTGGATCAGGCCGAGCACCTGCGGGTTGACCATCCCGGCTCCCAGCCCCTGCACGATCCGGGCGGCCGCGACCACCCAACCGTGCTGCGCGGTACCGGCGACCACGCTGGTCAGCGTGAACAGCGCGAACCCGGCCAGGAAGTACCCCCGGCGGCCGTGCGCGTCGCCGAGCCGCCCACCGGGCACCAGCGCGAGACCGAACGCGAACGAATAGCCGGCCAGGATCCACTGGACTTCGTGCGGACCGGCGTCCAGTGAGGACCGGATCGACGGGATCGCCACGTTCAGGACCGACTGGTCGATCAACGTGGTGAAACCGGCGGCGAGGCACAAACGGAGCGCCCACCGCCGGGAGGCGTCGGACATAGCCGAAACCCTACATGACCCGTCGGATTGGTCTGATACCGTCGAGACATGACTCATCTGGCGGTGGAGATCGACGGTCCCGGCGCCCATCCGGCCGCCGGACACACGCTTGATCCCTTCGATCCCGACGTTGTGGTCCGGTCCGCGCGGCTCGCCGAGGACGCCGGATTCGTGCTGGTCACGCTCGCCGACGCGGCGCAGGGTGGGCTCGAGGCCGGTGTCCGCGCTGCCTACCTGGCGTTACGCACCCATCGGATCGGGCTGGCGCCGACCTTGCACGTCACCACCACCGAGCCGTTCCACCTGGCTACTCAGCTCGCCAGCCTCGACCATGCGAGCCAGGGTCGCGGCGGGTGGGTCGTCGGCGCGCAGAACACGGCCACGGCACTCGCGACGACCGGCCGCGAGCCGCTGGAGCCCGACGCGCTGCGCCGCGAGGTCGCCGACGTGGTCGAGGTCAACCGCGCGCTCTGGGACTCCTGGGAGGACGACGCCACGATCCGCGACGTCGCGACCGGGCGCTTCCTCGACCCCGATCGCGTCCACCACGTGAACTTCACCGGCGACACGTTCTCGATCGTCGGGCCGCTGATCACACCGCGGCCGCCGCAGGGCCAGGTCGTCGTGCTCGGCGCGGACACGCTCGGCGTCACCGGACAGTTGGACATCGCCCTCGTCGGTGGTGACGTCGCCGCGCGTGCGGCCGCGGCCCGTGCGGCCGGTGCTCCCCTGGTGTTCGCCGAGGTCGAGGTCCTGATCGACGAGTCGGGCGAGCGACGCGACACGGCGGACTCGTGGGCGCCGTCCGATCGGCTGCGGCACGTGGGGTCGGTCGCAGCGCTCCGCGACCTGATCGATCGCTTGGGAGCGACCGTGGACGGCGTCCGCCTGCACCCCGCCGAGACCGCGGTCGACCTCCCGCTCCTGGCCGAGGCGCTGCCGGCCGACACTCTGCCGGCCGAGGCGCTGCCGGCCGACGCGGGCCGCCCGGCGTCGTCCGGAACGCTCCGTGAGCGGCTCGGCCTTCCGCGCCCGGCCAACCGATTCGCAGCGACCGTCGGAGAGGCAACACCGTGACACGTCTCCACCTCGGCCTCTTCTACACCGGCGTCGGCCCGCAGACGCTCTGGACCGACCCGAACGCCGCCGACCACGTCCACATCGACACGTTCGTCCACGTCGCGCAGACGCTGGAGCGCGGCCTGTTCGACGCGTTCTTCCTCGGCGAGGGCCTGCGCGTCCGGGAGAACCGCGGCCGGGTCTACGACCTGGACGTCGCCGGACGCCCGGACGCGATCACCCAGCTGGCTGCGCTGGCCGGTGTCACCGAGCGGATCGGGCTGGTCGCCACCCAGAACGCCACCTACAACTACCCGGCCGACCTGGCCCGGCGGCTGGCGAGCCTCGACCTGGTGTCCCGCGGCCGCGCCGGGTGGAACGTCGTCACGACCGACAACGCCTGGACCGGGGAGAACTTCCGGCACGGCGGCTGGCTGCCGCACGAACGCCGCTACGAGCGGGCCGGGCAGTTCGTCGAGGCCGCGAAGGAACTCTGGGCCGGGAACGGCCCGGTCGAGCGCGCCACCGACCTGGTCCGCCTGACCGCGACGGCGACCCAGCCACGGAGTCCGCAGGGGCGGCCGGTGCTGTTCCAGGCCGGCGACTCCCCCGGCGGACGCGACCTGGCCGCCCGCCACGCCGATGTGGTGTTCTCCGCCCACAGCGACTACGAGGGCGCCCGCGCGTACGCCGACGACCTGCGGGCGAGGCTGGTCGCCCACGGCCGCGGGCCGGACGACGTCCGGATTCTGCCGGGCACGACCGTCGTGCTGGGCGACACGCCCGCGGACGCCGCCGAGCGCGCACGCTGGATCCGCCGCGAGCAGACCACCGGCCCGCGGGCGATCGCGTTCCTCGAGCAGTTCTGGGGCAAGGACCTGTCCGGTTACGACCCGGACGGGCCGCTGCCGGACATCGAACCGACCGAGGACGAGCTCGACCCGTCGCGCGGCACGCTGCCGATCGCGTGGCGCACCGGCAAACTCGCGCGGATCGCGGAGTGGCGAGAGCTGGCCGCGGAACGGAACTACTCGATCCGCGACTTGGTCACCGAGGTGACGCCGCGCCACGAGGGTTTTGTCGGAACACCGGGGCAGGTGGCCGACGAGTGGGCGCGCTTCGTCCGCGACCGCGTGGTGGACGGATTCAACCTGCTGCCGCAGCTGATCCCCGGGTCCATCGACGAGGTCGTCGACAAGCTAGTGCCGGAGCTGCAGGACCGCGGCGTCTACCGCACCGAGTACGAGGGCACCACGCTCCGAAATCACCTCGACCTACCGCCGGTCTGACGTCTACGGTCCCTGCCGTGAGCGAGGACGGGTACTTCGGCGAGAGCGTCGCCGCCACCTACGACGATCCCGAGAGCACCGAGTTCCAGCCGGACGTCGTCACGACGACCGTCGACGTGCTGGCCGAACTCGCGGGCTCCGGACCGGCCGTGGAGTTCGCGATCGGCACCGGGCGGATCGCGCTGCCGCTCACCGCGCGGGGCATCCCCGTGCACGGCATCGAGCTCTCGAACGCGATGGCGGCCCGGCTCCGCGCCAAGCCCGGCGGCGACGCCGTCCCGGTGACGATCGGCGACATGACGTCGACCCGGCTCGACGGGTCGTTCTCGCTCGCCTACCTCGTCTTCAACACGATCATGAACCTGACCACGCAGGCCGCCCAGGTGGCCTGTTTCCGCAACGCGGCGGCGCACCTCGCGCCCGGCGGCCGGTTCGTGGTCGAGGTGATGGTGCCGGGGCTACGGCGGCTGCCGCCCGGGCAGACGATGGTGCCGTTCCTCGACGAGCCCGGCCGCTGGGCGTTCGACCGCTACGACACCGCGACCCAGGCGCTGAGCTCCAACTACGTCGAGGCCGGCGAGGTCCGCTCGATCCCGTTCCGGTACGTGTGGCCCAGCGAGCTCGACCTGATGGCCCAGCTCGCCGGTCTGCGGCTACTGCACCGCTGGGACGACTGGAACCGCCGTCCGTTCACGCACGAGAGCACCAAGCACGTCTCGGTCTGGGAAAAGCCCGCCTAGGCAGGTACCGGCTCCCGCTCGGCGGCGCGCACCTCGGCCTCGCGCTCGTCGACGGCCGATCGTCGCGGCCCACACCAGGTAGATCACCGCGTAGAACGAGTACCTGACGGCGTCCGACGCGTCGATCCAGTCGCTGCGCAGCAGCCGAGCCCGACGAAGAACCCGGCGCTGGTTGCGACCGCGATCAGGAACTCGCTGGTGTCGATCGAGCCGATCGCCTTGCGCGGCTGGAGCCGTCCGCCGGCCAAGATCGCCGGAGTGCCCATCGGGCCCCAGCCGCCCCCGCCGATCGCGTCGATGAACCCGCCGAAGACGCCCAGCGGCGCGAGGAACCGCTTTGCGAGCACGAGCAGGATGAATCGCCATCACCGGGGCCGCGACCTCGGTGTCCAGGTGCACGGTCGCCGAGGCCGCGGCGGCGTTCGTGCCGGTCGCGAGCAGGAGCGTGGTCGAGGTGACGCCGTAGGCCATCCCGAGGCTGCCGCGACGAGCTGTGCGCCGAGCCCCGTTCGGTCACTTCGCTGCCCGCTTGCCCGTTTTGGTTGACTCCTGGCAACCCCCGTGTGACGGTGAGGCGTCTCACCGTCGAGACCGGAGGGTGCCCGATGACCGACGTTCCCGCGATGACCGACCTGCTCCGCGACACACCGTCCAACTGGGGCCGATGGGGCGACGACGACGAGGTGGGCGCGCTCAACCACCTCACGGCCGCCGAAGTGCTCCGCGGCGCCTCCCACATCCGTTCCGGCACCGTGTTCACGCTGCAACGGCTGATCGGCCATCCGGAGGGCGACCCGGTGTGGCCGGGACGCACGCCGGCGAAGCGGACGATGATCCTCGACGAGTCCACGTGGGACAGCGACACCGCACCGAGCTTTCCCGGCGGCCTGCACTACGCCGACGACAAGATCGACGCGTTCCTCCAGGGCTCGACGCAGTACGACGCGCTCGGCCACGTCTGGTACGACGGCAAGATCTGGAACGGCTACGACGCCCGCACCACGGTCGGGGGCCTCGGCAAGGCCAGCGTCCAGCCGATCGCCGAGCGCGGCATCGTCGGGCGCGGCGTCCTGCTCGACATGGCCCGGTTCCGCGGCAAGGAGAACCTCGACAAGGCCGAGACGTTCACCCACGCCGACCTGGAGGAGTGCGCGGCCAAACAGGGCCACACGATCGAGCCCCACGACATCCTGCTCGTCCGCACGAACTTCCTGCGGCTGTTCTACGAGCAGGGCCCGGCGTTCTACGACGATTTCTGCGAGCCCGGTCTGACCTACTCCCCCGAACTCGTGCAGTGGTTCCAGGACAAGGAGATCCCGAACCTCGTCACCGACACGATCGCGAACGAGGTCACGATCGATCCGGTCTCCGGCGTCGCGTTACCGCTGCACTGCGCGCTGATGCGCGACCTGGGCGTCGCGCTGACCGAGATCTGCGACCTGGAGAAGCTCGCCGCGAGCTGCGCCGAGGACCGGCAGTACTCGTTCCTCTACGTCGCCGCACCGCTGAAGGTCGCCAGGGCCACCGGTTCGCCGGTCAACCCCGTGGCGATCAAGTGAGCTACCCAGACCGGCCCTGGCTCGCGCGATACGGCGCGGGCCGCCCGGCCGACCTCACCCCCGACCACGGCACAATGCTCGACCTGCTCCGCGCCTCGGTGGCCCGCGCCCCGGCGTGCGAGATCATTCGGTACTTCGACGGCGTCCTCACGCTGGCGGAACTCGACCGGGCGTCGGACGCCCTCGCGGCCGCGTTGCTCGACCGCGGGTTCACCGCGGGCGACCGGCTGGCCCTGTACCTGCAGAACAACCCGGCGTTCGTGATCGGCCTGCTGGCGGCCTGGAAGGCCGGCGGGATCGCGGTCGCGATCAACCCGATGAACAAGCACCGGGAACTGACGTACTTGCTCGCCGATTCCGGCTCGACCGCCCTGCTCTGTCTCGACGAACTTCATGCGGACGTCGTGCGCGCGGTGATCGCGTCCGGGCAGACCGACGTCCGGCTCGTGATCACCGCGTCCGCGTTCGATCGGCAGCAGCGCATCGATCCCCGGCTGTTCGCGCACGCCACCAAGCCGGTCGCCGACGACGCCCTCGACCTGGAGACACTGCTCGAGCAGTACGCCGGGCGCACACCGCCGCCGGCCGCCCCCGAGCCGGACGACGTCGCGGTGCTCACGTACACGTCGGGCACGACCGGCGTGCCGAAAGGCGCGCTGAACACGCACCGCAACCTGGCCTTCAACGCCCAGACCTACCGAGACTGGATGGCGCTGACGCCGGACGACCGGGTCCTAGGCGTCGCACCGCTGTTCCACATCACCGGGCTGGTGGGGCACGTCGGGATCGCGCTGCTCACACCGTGCCCGCTGGTGCTGACCCACCGGTTCCACCCCGGCGTGGTGCTGGACGCGATCCGCGAGCACCGGCCGACGTTCACGGTCGCGGCGATCACCGTGTTCATCAGCCTCGCCGGCCAGCCGGACGCCACCCCCGAGGACTTCGGCTCGGTCCGGATCGCCTACTCCGGCGGCGCACCGATCGCTCCGGCCGTCCGCGACCGGCTCCGCGCCACGACCGGCCTGGAGATCTACAACATCTACGGGCTGACCGAGACCAACTCCCCCTCGCACGCGGTGCCGTTCGGGGCGGCCGCGCCGGTGGACCCGGCGTCGGGCGCGCTGTCGATCGGCGTCCCGGTGTTCAGCACGGTCGTGCGCATCCTCGGCGACGACGGGGCCGAGCTGCCGGTCGGCGAGGTCGGGGAGATCGCGATCCGCGGCCCGCAGGTGGTACCCGGGTACTGGAACAAGCCGGACGCCACCGCCGAGTCGATCCCGGACGGCGAGCTGCGCACCGGCGACGTCGGCTTCATGGACGCCGACGGGTGGTTCTACCTCGTCGATCGCAAGAAGGACATGATCAACGCCGCCGGGTACAAGATCTGGCCGCGCGAGGTCGAGGACGTGCTCTACGCGCACCCGGCAGTGCGCGAGGCCGCCGTGGTCGGTGTGCCCGACGCGTACCGCGGCGAGACCGTCAAGGCGTTCGTGTCGCTGCTGCCGGGGGCGTCGGCCACGCCCGCGGAGCTGGTCGAGTACTGCCGGGAGAACATGGCGGCCTACAAGTACCCGCGGACGGTCGAGCTGGTCGACGAGCTGCCCAAGACGACGACCGGCAAGATCCTGCGCCGCGAGCTCCGCGGTCGAACCTAGTTAGTCGATCGGGAATACGTAGTTCGGTGCCCGGGTTCTTCCGTGGCATGACTACCGGTATCGCCGTGGCCGACTTCGACCCGACCGTTCCGAACTACGTGGACGCGATCCTGCGCCACGCTCGCGCGGCCCGTGACGCGGGCGTGCGCTCGCTCTGGTTCGCCCAGCGATTCGACTACGACGCGACGACGCTGGCCACGGTCGTCGCCCGCGAGCTGCCCGAGGTGCGGGTGGGTACCTCGGCGATCCCGGTCTTCGGGCGTCAGCCGGTGCTGGTGGCCAACCAGGCGCAGGTCGCGCAGGCGGCGACCGGGGGCCGCTTCCGGCTCGGCCTCGCGCTCGGTACGAAGGACACGGTCGAGCGGACGTTCGGGATCGGGTTCGACCGGCCGATCGCCGTGCTCCGCGAGTTCCTCACCGCGCTGCGGACGCTGCTGGAGACCGGGAACGCGGAGTTCCACGGCGAGCTGGTCACCGCCGACCCGCCGTGGCCGATCACGCTGGCCGGTGCCACACCTCCCCCGCTCCTCGTCGCGGCGATGGGCCCGCAGGCACTCCGGGCGACCGGCGAGCTGGCCGACGGCACGCTGCCGTACCTGGCCGGGCCGCGGACGCTCGCCGAGGAGATCGTCCCCACGATCACGGCGGCCGCCGAGCGGGCGGGACGTCCGGCGCCGCAGATCGTCGCGCTGCTCCCCGGTGCGCTGGTATCCGACCTGGACGCCGCCCGCGAGGCCGCCGCACAACAGCTGGCGTTCTACGACCAGGTGCCGTCCTACCAGCGGGTCGTCGCACGCGAAGGGCTCGGCTCGGCGGCCGAACTCGCGGTTCTCGGCGACGAGAAGACGCTCGAGGACGCGATCCGGCGCTACCGGGACGCGGGCGCCACCGAGGTCGTCGTCACCCAGACGCACTTCGGCGGCCCGGCCGACCAGCAGCGGACCTACGAGTTCCTGGGCTCGCTCACCGAGGACCCGGCCGGGGCGTCGCCAGCGGACGCCGCGGCGGTGCCGCGCCAGGCGTAGACGCCCGCCGCGAGCGTGCCGACGCACAGCAATGCCGAGCTCAGCCCCAGCGACCAGTGGACGCCGAGCACCGCGCCGAGCAGTCCGACCGTGATGCCGCTGCCGAACCGCAGGCCGTTCGCGGCCGTCCCGTAGACGCCGATGACACGCCCGCGGTCGGCGGGCGGTGCCAGCAACTGGACGATCGTCTGCCCGATCGACATCGCGGCGAGGTTCGCGACGCCACCGACGACGAGCATCAGCAGCGCGAGCACGTAGTTGCCGGTCAGCGCGAACACGGCGGTCGTCGCGCCGTAGACCAGCGTGCTGACCACCGCGGCCCGGACGCTCGGCCGCACCCACCCGGTCGCCTCCAGCACGATGCCGCCGACCACCCCGCCGACGCCGTTCGCGAACAGCAGCACGCCGTACGCGGTGCCCTCGCTCCCCGCGCCGAGATCCTGGGCGAAGATCGGCATCGCCGACTGGAGCGACGCCCCGATGAAGAACGAGCCCAGCCCGCCCAGCACGATCATGCTGACCAGCGTGTGGTTGCCGCGGATCTCCCGGAGGACGCGCACCGAGTCGACCAGCCCCACCCGCGCCCGCTTCACCAGGCCACCGTCCCGGGTGTGGCCGGTGTACTTCGTCCGGAACAGGAACAGCGTCAGCGGCAGGTAGAACAGGACGTTGGCGAAGATGCCCGCGGTCGGACCGAGCCCGAGCAGCAGCGCCGACCCGACGACCGGTCCGAACAGGATGCCGAGGCTGCGGAATGTCGCGTTCAGCCGGACCGCGCTCGGCAGCTCGTCGTCCCCGACGAAGTCGTGCAGCATCAGCTGCTCGCCGGGTCCCCACAGCGCACCGGCGATCCCGTGCAGCATGAGCAGCACGCACGCGCTCCAGATCTCCAGCGTGTCGGTGACGAACAGGACGCCCCACGCCACCGAGACCAGCATGAACAGCGCCTGGGCAGCCTGGATGACGCGGCGGCAGTCGAAGCGATCGGCCAGTCCGCCGAAGTACACCGAGAAGAAGAGGAACGGCAGCCAGTGGCTGATCACCTGGAAGCCGGCGAGCGCCGGGGAGTGGAACTTCTCCCAGAGAACCCAGTACGTGATGACGTGTTCGATGTTGTCGGCCATCATCGCCAGCGCCGCACCGATCAGATACGGGCGGCAGTCGCGGTTCCGCAGCGCGGCGAACCGTAGCGGGGCCTTCGTCACGGAACTCATGAGTGCACGTTAACGACCTTCCGAGACACTGTGCCTCGATATGCTCGTGAGTATGGTCACCGCACCCGTAGGCCGCCCCCGGAGCGAACGCGCCCGGCGTGCGGTGCTGCACGCGGTCGACGACCTGCTGGTGGACGTCGGGTACGCGGCCATGACGATGAAGGGCATCGCCGAGCGGGCAGGCGTGGGGCGGCAGACCGTGTACCGGTGGTGGTCGACGAAGGCCGAGATCCTGTTCGAGGCCTGCGCGGAGGACGCTGTCGAGGAGCTGGTCACTACCGGTGCGGAGCCGTACCTGGAGTCGCTCAACCGGTTCCTCGTCGAGTCACCGGCCGGCCTGGCGTACCGCGCGCTGGTCGGCGAGGCGCAGCACGACCCAGCGGTGCGGGAGCTCCTGCGCGCCACCGATCCGCTCGCCGCGCCGACGGCCACCGTCCTCGACGGTCTGCGTCCGTCCCACCCCGGGATGCCGGAGCCGGTACTCGCCGCGGCGCAGCTGACCGGCCCGGTCGTCGCCGCGGTGCTCACCACCGCGGCCCCACTCACCACCGCACAAGTGCGCACGCACGTCGAGACGCTGATCGCGGCCTGGGAGCGTTAAGGTTCCGTCCCATGGCCCGGTTCATCGACGTCCATCCGGTCAATCCGCAACCGCGTGCGATCAACCAGATCGTCGCGCTCGTACGCGACGGCGGCCTGATCGCCTATCCGACCGACTCCTGCTACGCGCTCGGCTGCCAGGTCGGCAACCACGACGGGTTGGAGCGGATCAAGACGATCCGCAAGCTCGACGACCGGCACCACTTCACGCTCGTCTGCAGCGACTTCGCCCAGCTCGGCCAGTTCGTACAGATCAGCAACGCGGTGTTCCGGCTGGTCAAGGCCACGACACCGGGTCCGTACACGTTCATCCTGCCGGCCACTCGCGAGGTGCCCCGGCGGCTTCTCCACGCGAAGAAGAAGACGGTCGGCGTCCGGATCCCGGATCACGCGGTCACCCAGGCGATCCTCGCCGAGCTGGGCGAGCCGCTGCTGTCGACGACGCTCACGCTGCCCGGCGAGGACGACCCGCTGACGCTGGCGTGGGAGATCCAGGACCGGCTCGACCACCAGATCGACGCGGTGGTGGACGCCGGGGAGTGCGGCACCGAGCCGACCACGGTCGTCGACCTGTCCGGCGACGAGCCCGAGATCCTCCGCCGCGGCGCCGGCGACACGTCGCGGTTCGAGTAGGTCAGCCCGCGTGGTGGCCGAGTAGGCGAGTCAGCAAGGCCACCAGCTGCCCGCGCTCTGCGGCGTCGAGCGGGGCCAGGATGTCCTCCTGCACGGCCGTGACGCGTGCCTCCAGGACCTCCAGCCGCGCACGGCCGGCGTCGGTGAGTACGACGACGTTCCGCCGCTTGTCGGACGGGTCGGGCGTTCGCTGGACGTAACCGTCGGCGGACAGCTCGTTCAGCGCCGCCACCACGTCGCTCAGGTGGATCCCGCTGCGTCGGCCGAGCTCGGCCTGGCTCGACGGGCCTGCCTCGGCCAGCGTCGCGAGCAACCGGTAGTGGTAACCGCGCGCCCCCTCCGCGGCGAACCCGTCCGCGACCAGCCGCCCCGCGTGCAGCGCGGTCTGCGCGAGCAACCAGCTCGGCAGCGACGGCAGGCGCGAGAACGCCGGACGTTCGGCGGGTGCCTCCATGCACCCACCCTAATTCATTGGTCGACCTAACGACGTCGGCGCGTCAGTCCATCGACCACAGGCGCACGGTGCCGTCGCCCGCGCTGATCGCGAGTCGCGTCGCGTCGCGGTTGAACGCGGACGCGCCGGGCGGGGCGGTGGTGTGCAGGATCAGCGGCTCGCGGACCTGCCGCGCGGTCGTCGGGTCCCACCACCGCACGGTGGTCCGCTCGCAGGTGACCAGGTGCGTGGAGTTCTCGTCGAACGCGACGGCGCCGCCGGGCGACAGGTTGGGAACGACGATCACCGGCCCCACCGGTATTCCCTCGGCCACGCTCCAGACCTGGATGCGGCCCTCGCCGACCGCGGCCGCGAGGAGGGAGCCGTCCGGGCTGAACACGACTCCGCTGCTGGGGGTGGTGCCGGGCAGCCGACGGAGCAGCGCGCCGGTGTTCACCTCCCACAGCTCGACCCCGGCCTCACTGGACGAGGCCAGGCGACGCCCGTCCGGGCTGTAGACCAGTCCGTGGTTCGTCACCGCGGCAACCGGCATGGACTCGAACGGACGTGTCTCGCCGGGGTTCGTCAGCCGGATGCCGCTGACGTCGGCGGCCGCCACCACGCTGCCGTCCCGGCTGAAGGCCACCGACCCGACCTCACTCTCCAGGCCGGTGATCGGCGCCAGGTTCTGTTTACCGCTCGACGCGTTCCAGAACCGCACCGCGGCGTCGCTCCCCGCGGTGGCCAGCGTGGTGTCGGACGGGTCGAACGTCAGGTCCCAGATGATTCCCTCGATCCGGATCGGCCCCAGGGTGTCCTGACTGCCCGGTGTCCAGAGCACGACGAAGCCGTCATCGTCGAGCAGCGCGACCCGGCTGGAGTGGTTCGCGAACGCGAACTGGGTGACGAACCCCGGCGGGCCACGGTAGGTGTCCAGCTCGGTCGCGGTCGTCGCCGTGTCCGACGTCCGGGCCCCGCGATCGTCGTCCGGCCGGAGCACGAGGCCACCCACGAGAACGAGCAGCAGCGCCAGCAGCCCGGCCGCGCCGAGCAGCCAGCGCGCACGCCGGCGTCCCGGCGAGGGCCGGCGGAGCACCACCGTGGCCGGCTCGGAGGCCTCGCGCAGCACTGATCCGTCGACCCGTAGCGGCACGCCTGCCCGCTCGAGCCAGTTCGGTCCGATGTCCTGCGACGCCGCCCTGGCCAGCTCGACCGCGCAGGCGCGGGCCGAGGGTGGCCGGTCGTCCGGGTCCTTGGCGAGCATGTGCAGGATCACCGCGGCGATCCTGGCCGGCGGCTCGTCGAGCGGCATCGGTGGGACCGACAGGTGGTGGTGGATCAGCGCCGGAAGCTCCAGCCCGCGCGGATACGGCGGCCGGCCCGCCAGCAGTTCGTACAGCGTCACGCCGAGCGCGTACAGGTCGGTGGCCGGGCCGACCCGGCCGCCCAGGATCTGCTCCGGCGCGATGTAGCGGGGAGTCCCGACGAGGTCGGCGCTGGCCGAGGCGTCCGCTCCGGCGTACAGCTTCGCGATGCCGAAGTCGCCGACCTTCAGCGTCCCGTCGGCGGTGAACAGGAGATTGGACGGTTTGATGTCGCGGTGCACGATGCCGTTCGCGTGGGCGGCCGACAGCGCGTCGGCCACCGCCAGCCCCCAGGCGGCCACCTGCTCCGGCGGACACCGTCCGCGGCCGGTCAGCGTCCCGCCCGGCAGGTACTCCATGACGAGCAGCCATGCCCCGTCGCGCTCGGCGTACTCGTGGACCCGCACGATGTGGGGATGGTCCAGCACGGTCATCACCCGTGCCTCGGTCAGGAACCGATCGGTCGCGTTCACATCGTCCGCGAGCAGTACCTTCACCGCGCGGTCGACGTTCAGGCGACGGTGGCGCGCGGCGAACACCGCGCCGTGCGCGCCCTGCCCGAGCATCTCGCCGATGTCGTAGTGCGGTAGCGCCGCGGCGATCCGGGCCCGATCGACGTCCACCACGGCGACACTAGCGCCGCATCGGACCTACGTCCGCAGGATCGTCGCCAGCGCGTGCGTGGAGGTCGCCCCGCCGTCGACGACGAACTCCCCACCGGTGCAGTACGAGCTCTCGTCGCTGGCCAGGAACAGCACCATGTTCGCGATCTCGTCCGGGTTCCCGACCCGGCCGAGCGCGACCTTCTTCCCGATCGGCGCCATCTCGATCGGCACCCCGCCGAGCGCGTTGGAGACCATCGGGGTGTCGACCGCGCCGGGGTGCACCGAGTTGACGCGGATGCCCTCCCGGCCGAGCTCCATCGCGGCGACCTTCGTCATACCGCGGATCGCGAACTTGCTGGCCGAGTACGCGACGAGCAGCGGCATGCCTCCGAGGCCCTCCACCGACGACACGTTCACGATCGAACCACCGCCGGGGCGCATCAGCGGAATCGCCGTGCGCATGCCGAGGAACGTGCCGAACTGATTGATCCGGATCACCCGCTCGTACTCGGCGAGCGACGTGTCGGCCAGCGCCGAGAAGTGCAGCAGGCCGGCGTTGTTGACCAGCACGTCGAGCCGCCCGTACCGCTCTTTCACGAGGTCGGCGGCGGCCGCCCAGGCGTCCTCTTCGGCGACGTCCAACGACGTGTAGGCCGCGGACTCCCCCAGCTCGGCCGCGAGCTTCGCGCCGTCCTCGTCGAGCACGTCGGTGAGCAGGACCTGCGCACCCTCCGCGACGAAGCGCCGCGCTGCCGCCGCGCCCTGCCCGCGCGCCGCGCCGGTGATCAGCGCGATCTTGCCGTCCAGCCGCATGTCAGCCCTTTCGTTCGAGCAGCGAGATCTCGCGCCCGGTGAACACGTCGTCCGGCGTGGCGTCGGCGAAGTGGTCGCCGAGCGTCTTCGCCAGGTCGTCGGCGGTCCAGACCGGACCGTCCGCGTCGAATCGGGCCGCTACCGTCGGCGGCGAGAGCACCGCCACCATGCCCCCGTGGACGAAGAGCACCTGGCCGTTGATGCGGTCGGCCGCCGGCGACGCGAGGTAGGCCACCAGCGGGGCCACGTGCTCGACGCCGAGCGGGTCGGGGCCGTCGGTGGGCGGCGGACCGTAGACCGGTTCGGTCATCGCGGTGCGCGCCCGCGGGCAAATCGCGTTCGCCCGGACGCCGTAGCGGCTCAGGCCCCGGGCGGCGGCCACGGTGAGCGCGACGATGCCGGCCTTGGCCGCGGCGTAGTTCGGCTGCGCGACCGCGCCGAGGAACCAGGCCTCGGACGTCGTGTTGATCAGCCGCCCGTAGACCGGCCCGCCCGTGGCCTTGGACTTGTCGCGCCAGTACGCCCCGGCGTTCCGGCAGAGCAGGAAGTGGCCGCGCAGGTGGACCCGGACGACCGCGTCCCACTCCTCGTCGGACATCGAGAACAACATCCGGTCGCGCACCACGCCCGCGTTGTTGACGACGACGTCGAGCCCACCGAAACGCTGCTCCGCGGTGTCGACCAGCTCGCGAGCCACGGCCGCATCGCTGACGTCGCCGCGGACCAGCGCCGCCCGCCCGGCGGGCAGCTCGTCCAGGATGTCGGTCGCCGCGACATCGTTCACGACCACGGAGGCACCGGCCGCCGCCAGCGCGAGCGCCTCGGCGCGGCCGAGGCCCGAGCCCGCGCCGGTCACCACCGCGACCAGGCCGGAGAGGTCGATCGACACCGGCAGCCCTCCTAGAACTGGTTCTCTGGGCAGCATCAGCCATTCAAGCCGATTACTCGCACCAAATATAGAACGCGTTCTACGCTAGCGGACACGGACGGCAACGCGTTACGTTCGCGGAAATTCCGACGACCCGGGAGGGGCGCATGCGGCTGCGCTACACGCGAGAGCAACGAGCCTTGGCCGCCGAGCTACGCGCCTACTTCGCGGCGCTGATGACACCGGAGCGCCGCGAGGCCCTGGAGGCCGGTGAGGACGACTACGGCGAGGGCAACGCCTACCGGGAGGTCGTCCGGCAGCTGGGCAAGGACGGCTGGCTGGTGCTCGGCTGGCCGACCGAGTACGGCGGCCAGGGCCGCTCCCAGCTCGACCAGCTGATCTTCCTCGACGAGGCGGCGATCGCCGGCGTCCCGATCCCGTTCCTGACCCTCAACACGGTCGGGCCGACGATCATGCGGCACGGCACCGAGCAGCAGAAGCGCGAGTACCTGCCGCGGATCGCCGGTGGCGAGCTCCACTTCGCGATCGGGTACTCCGAGCCCGGTGCGGGCACCGACCTGGCGTCGCTGCGCACGAAGGCGGTCCGCGACGGCGACGAGTACGTGGTCAACGGGCAGAAGATGTGGACGAGCCTGGTCGGTTACGCCGACTACGTCTGGCTGGCCTGCCGCACCGACCCCGACGCCGTCCGGCACCGCGGGCTGTCGGTGCTGGTCGTGCCGACCGACACCCCCGGCTTCTCCTGGACGCCGGTCCGGACGATGGCGGGCGTCACCACCAGCGCGACGTACTACGAGAACGTACGGGTCCCGGCCGACGCCCGGATCGGCGCGGAGAACGAGGGCTGGGCGCTGATCACGAACCAGCTCAACCACGAGCGGGTCGCGCTGACCTCGGCCGCGCCGCTGCGCAAGGCGCTCGCCGACGTCCGCGAGTGGGCCGCCACGACGCCGGGGCGCTCCGGTGGCCGGCTGCTGGACTCCGAGTGGGTGCAGGTGCATCTGGCCCGCGTCCACGCCCACGCCGAGGTGCTGCGCCTGATGAACCTGCGCACGGCCTGGGAACGCGACCTGACGCCGGCCGCGGCGTCGGCGACCAAGGTCTACGGCACCGAGCTGGCCACCGAGGCCTACCGGCTGCTGATGGAGGTGCTGGGCCCGGCGGCGACGCTGCGCACCGGCTCACCGGGCGCGGCATTGCACGGCCGGGTCGAACGCGCGCACCGCGCGGCGCTCATCCTCACGTTCGGCGGCGGCACGAACGAGATCCAGCGGGACATCATCGCGGCCGGCGGTCTCCGGCTGCCGGTCGGACGGCGGTAGACGATGGACTTCACCCTCACCGAGGCCCAGATCGAGCTCGGCGCGCTGACCAAGCGGATCGTCGGCGACCGGGTGACGCCGGAGAGCCTGCGCGCCGCCGAGCAGTCCGGCGCGCGGTTCGACCGGGACCTCTGGGCCGTCCTGGCCGAGACCGGCATCCTCGGCGTGGACGACCTGCTGGAGCAGTGTTCGGTGCTCGTCGAGCTGGGGCGCGCGCTGGCCCCGGTCCCCTATCTGCCGACCGTCGTGGTGGCGGGTCCGGCCCTGGCCCGGTTCGGCTCCGCCGAGGCCCGTCTGCGGTGGCTGGCGCCCGCGCTCGCCGGACAGACCGTGCTCACGGCCGCACTTGCTCATCCGGACGTCCGGCCGCCGGCCGCCGCCGGTCGGTCCGGCGGCGGCTGGCAGCTGTCCGGGCAGGTGAGCGCCGTTCCGGCCGGGCCGGTCGCGGACACGCTGCTGGTGGAAACCGTCGGCGGGGTGTTCCTGGTTCGTCCCGACGATCCCGGGGTCACCGTGGAGGCGCAATCGACGACCGACTTCGACGACGCGGGCCTGCTGCACCTCGACGACGTGCCGGTCTCGGACGACCGCAGGCTGGACGGCGACGACGTCGCGGGCTGGTTACGCGCGCGGGCCTCGGTGGGCCGGGCGGCCTATCAGCTCGGCGTGCTGGAGGCGGCGCTGGAGCTGACCGCCGAACACGCCCGCACGCGGGTCCAGTTCGGCCGGCCGATCGGAGCGTTCCAGGCCGTCAGCCAGCGGCTGGCGAACGCGTACGTCGACGTCCAGGCGCTCGAGCTGACGCTGTGGGCAGCGGCGTGTGCGCTGACCGAGGACGACGACGCAGCGGCAGCCGTGGCGACCGCGAGTTTCTGGGCGGCGGAGGCGGGGCACCGGGTCGCGCACACGCTCGTGCACGTCCACGGCGGCACCGGCATCGACGTCGAGCACCCGGCGCACCGCTACTTCCTGGCTGCCAAGCGCATCGAGTTCGACGGTGGTGGCGCCACGGCGTCCCTTCTGGATCTCGGTGCGGTTCTGTCCGCAGACTGAACACCGCACGGGGTACCGTGCCTCCTCATGCGACTGGGGCTCTTCGGTATCAACACCGACCTCTGCGCGCTGGATCCGCGGGTGGCGGCCGACGTCGCGGTCGCCGCCGAGGACGCCGGCTGGGAGAGCGTCTGGACCGGTGAACACTACGTCCTGCCGGACCCCGCGGTGCCGGCCTCGCCGACCAGACCCGACACGCCGTTCCTCGACCCGTTCGTCGCGCTGGGGCACCTCGCCGGGGTGACCAGGACGCTGCTGCTCGGCACCGGCGTGACCGTCGTACCGGTGCACCCGCCGGTCCTCCTGGCCAAGCAGGTGGTCACCGTCGACCGGATCAGCGGCGGCCGCTTCCTGTTCGGCATCGGGGTCGGCTACCTGGAGCCGGAGTTCCGCGCGCTCGGCGTTCCGCTCTCCGACCGGGGCGTCCGCACCGACGAGTACCTGGAGGCGCTGCACGCGCTCTGGACGACGTCCTCGGTGCACGTCATCGGGCCGCGGGTGTCGATCAGCGGGGTCACGGCCGAGCCGCGCCCGATCCGGCCGGGCGGGCCGCCGTTGCACGTCGGCGGGGCTTCCCCGGCCGCGCTCCGCCGCACGGTGAGCCGGGCGCACGGCTGGTACGGGTGGGCGGTGACGCCGGAGCAGACCGCCGCGGTCGTCACCCAGCTGGCCGAGCTGGCCGACAACCTGGATCGGCCCGCCGAGCTCGGCCGGCTGGAGATCTCGGTGACGCCCGCCGGCCGGGACCCGCTGGACACGACGCTGGTCGCGGCCTACGCCGACGCCGGGGTGGACCGCCTGATCGTGTCCCCACCCGGCCGGGTACGCCGCGACCGCGAGGCGCTGCTCCGTTTCGTCCGCGACACCCCCGCGGCGCTCTTGGGCTAGCGGCGCTATGGGGGCTAGCGGCGCTATGGGGGCTAGCGGCGCTATGGGGCCAGCCGTGCCCTGGTGGCCTCGGCCTCCCGCACGATGTCCTCGATGATCGTGGCGACCGGCTGCAGGTGGTCGAACCGGCCGATGATCTGGCCGGCCGGCATCGCCACGACGTCCGGGTCGTCCGCCGCGGCGATCCGCCGGTGGGCCTCACCGACCAGCAGGTTCTGCAGCGGCATCGGCAGCGGGTCGGGAGCGTCCGGGGCGGCCCAGGCCTCGGTCCACCGGCTCTTCACCAGCCGCGCCATCTTGCCGGAGTAGATCCGCGCCCGCACGGTGTCCGCCGAGGACGCCTTGAGCAGCGCCTGGCTGACCGCGGTCTGCCCGAGGCCGTTCGCGTACTCCTCGGTGAGCAGCCAGGTCGAGCCCATCCAAACCCCGGACGCCCCGAGCGCGAGCGCCGCGACCAGCTGCCTGCCCGACCCGATCCCGCCCGCGCCGAGGACCGGCACCGACCCGCCGACCGCGTCCACGATCTCCGGCAGCAGCACCATGCTGCCGATCTCCCCGGTGTGCCCACCGGCCTCCGAGCCCTGCGCGACCACGATGTCGACGCCGTCGGCGACCTGGCGCAGCGCGTGGTCGACCCGGCCGGCCAGCGCGGCGACCAGGATGCCGCGGTCGTGGGCCTGGGCGATCACGTCGGCGGGCGGGGATCCGAGCGCGTTCGCGATCAGCGCGGGCCGGTGCTCCAGCGCGATCTCGACGTGCGCCCTGGCCACCGAGTGCAGCCACCCGAGCACGCCGTCGCCGTCCGGGTTGTCCGACGCCGGGAGCGGCGGGACGCCGAGCTCGTGCAGCGTCTTCTCGACGAAGTCACGGTGCGCCGGCGGCACCAGCTTCGACAGGTCGCCGATCGACCCCTCGGTGGGCGCCTTCATCGGCATCACGACGTCGACGCCGTACGGCCGGCCGTCGGTGTTCTTGTCCAGCCAGTCCAGCGCCGCCGCCAGCTCGTCCGGGTCGTTGTAGCGGACGGCGCCGAGGACCCCCAGGCCACCGGCTCGGCTGATCGCTGCCGCCACGTGCTCGGACGGCGTGAAGCCGACGATCGGGTGCTCGATGCCGAGCCGGTCGCAGAGGTCGGTACGCAAGCGGAATCTCCTTTGATCAGCGGCCGGCGGCGACGGGCAGCTGCTCCGACGGCGAGTGTTCCTCGGTGTGGCGGCGGGCTCCGGTGTAGTCGGCCTTGCCGGTCGCCAGCCGCGGCATCTGGTCGACCCACCAGTACGAGCGCGGCATCTTGTAGCCGGCCAGCTCGGTGCGGCCGTGGACGTCCAGGCCCGCGGCGTCCGGCTCGTGGCCCTCTCGCCACTGCACGATCGCCCCGACGCGGGACCCGAGCCGCTCGTCCGGAACACCCACCACCAGCGCGTCGAAAACGCCGGGGTACGCCTTGAGCACACCCTCGACCTCTTCCGGGTAGACCTTCTCCCCGCCGGTGTTGATGCAGGTGTTGCCGCGGCCGAGCAGCAGGAACGTGCCGTCGGCCTCGGGGATCGCGAAGTCGCCGGGAACCGTGTACCGCTTGCCCTCGACCTCGACGAACAGCTGTGCGGTCTTCTCCGGGTCCTTGTAGTAGCCCCGCGGGAGATAGCCACCACGCGCCAGCCGGCCGACCTGGCCGGAGCCGGGCTCGATCCGCTGGTTGTACTCGTCGATGACGATCGCCTCGCGGGCGGAGTTCACCCGGGGGCCGCGCGGCTCGATCGCGTCCTTGCTGATGATGCCGATTCCGCTGAAGCCCGTCTCCGACGACCCGACCGCCTCGGTGAGCAGCGCGTTCGGGAACTCGTCGAGGTACTCGCGCTTCACCGCCGGTGACATCAGCGCCGCGGTGCTCGAGATCGCCACCAACGAAGAGGCGTCGTACTTACCACCGTCCGGGGGGCCCTCCCGGTAGGCCTCGATCAGCGGCCGCGCCATCGCGTCCCCGACGATCGCGAGGACCTGCACGCGCTCCGTGGTGATCGCGCGCCAGATGTCGTGCGCGTCGAACTTCGGCATCAGCACGATCGTGCTGCCCATGAAGAACCCGCCGAACATCACCCACTGCGCCTGGCCGTGGATGAGCGGCGCCGCGACCAGCCGGACCAGCGGGCTGTCCACACCGGAGCGGGCCTGGTGCCACTCGTCCTGGATCGGCTCGCCGGTCATGAAGTCGACGCCGCCGCCGAGCACCCGCCAGATGTCCTCCTGGCGCCACATGACGCCCTTCGGCCTGCCGGTCGTGCCACCGGTGTAGATCAGGAACAGGTCGTCCGGGCTGCGCTCCGGGAAGTCGCGCTCCGCCGACTCCGCGGCCAGCGCCTCCTCGTAGTGCGCGGCGCCCTCCGGACCCTCGCCCTCGAACGTGACGACGTGGCGCAGCTGGGGGCAATCCGCAGTGACCGCCGCCACGTTCGCGGTCAGGCTGCCGGGGTGGATGAGCGCGACGGCGTCCGAATCACGGAGGACATATCGTAACTCGTTCTCGGTGCTCCGGAAGTTGACGTTGATGGTCGCAGCGCGGAGCTTGCACACCGCGAACATCGTCTCGGCGGCCTCCATCGCGTTCGGCGAGTAGAGGGCCACGTGATCGCCCGGGCCGACACCGTGTCGGGCCAGGTGGTGGGCTAGTTGGTTGGCCCGTGCCTCGAATTGGGCGTAGGTCGCGCGGCTGCCCCCGAAGACCAGGGCGTCGCGGTCGGGCACGGTATCGACGGCATGTTCCACGAGGTCTGCCACGTTGAGGACCATGGAGCCAAATTAGAACATGTTATCGTTCGCCACAACGGCTCCAGGACTTCCGCCGTCCACCACCTCGGAAGTTAACCGCGATTCCGGTACCGTGAGACGTCCCGTACGCGGCGACAGCGAGGTGGCCCCCGATGGATCTTGAATTCCGGGTAGCGGACGTCCCCCGACAGCACGCGCGCGAGCGCGGAGACCATCCGGCCGTCAGCGACGGCGTCCGGAGCCTCACCTACGCCGAACTCGACGCGCGGAGCACGCGCATCGCGAACGCGTTGCGCGCGGACGGCGTGGTTCCCGGCGACCGGATCGCGGTGCTGGACAAGAACTCGGTGGAGATCGCGGAGATCCTGCTCGGTGCCGTGAAGGCCGGTGCGGTCCTGATCCCGCTGAACTGGCGGCTGACCGCCCGCGAGCTGTCCGCCGTCCTTCGCGACGCCGGCGCGACCGTGCTGCTCGCCCACCCCGAGTTCGCCGCGACCGCCGAACAGGTCGCGGTCGAGGTCGGCACGATCGTCAAGGCCATCCAGCTCGGTGGCGACTACGAGAAGTGGCTGGACGCGGCGTCCGGTGAGGACGACGGCTGGCGCGGCGACCTCGACACGGTCGTGTTCCAGCTCTACACGTCCGGCACCACCGGGAAGCCGAAGGGCGTCCTGACCACGAACCGTACGCTCAGCGTCGCCGAGAGCGGGCCCGCCGAGTCCTGGGGTATCGACGCCGACTCGGTCAGCCTGGTCGCGATGCCGATGTTCCACATCGGAGGTCTGGGCTACCTGCTGGTCGGGCTCGTCTTCGGCGCCCACAACGTGGTGGTCCGCGAACTCGTGCCGCAGCCGCTGCTCGACCTGATCGTCGAGAAGCGGGTCACGAACACGTTCCTCGTGCCGGCCGTGATCGGCATGCTCGTGACGCTGCCGGGCGCGGCCGACCGCGACTACTCGGCGCTGCGCTCGATCGCCTACGGCGCCTCCCCGATCACCCCGGCGCTGCTCCGCCGCGCGCTGGCGACGTTCGGCCGTCCGCTGTTCCAGCTCTACGGGCTCACCGAGACGCAGGGCGCGATCGTCCAGCTGGACGCCGCCGACCACGACCCGGACGGACCCCGGGCGCACCTGCTCCGCGCGGCAGGCAAGCCGTACCCGTGGGTCGAGCTGCGGATCGTCGACCCGGCGACCGGCGCGGACGTACCCACCGGGACGCCGGGCGAGATCCTCTGCCGCAGCGTCGTGAACACCCCCGGCTACCACAACCAGCCCGACACCACCGCGGCCCTGCTCGACGCCGACGGCTGGCTGCACACCGGCGACATCGGCAGCCTGGACGCCGAGGGCTACCTGACGATCAGCGACCGGCTGAAGGACATGATCATCACCGGCGGCGAGAACGTCTTCCCCGCCGAGGTCGAGGCCGTGCTCGCCGACCACCCGGACGTCGCCGGGGTCGCCGTCGTCGGGCGGCCGGACCCGACCTGGGGCGAGGCGGTAGTCGCCGTGGTCGTGCCGCAGCCCGGCAGCACACCGGACCCGGACGGCCTGGTCGCGTTCGCCCGCGAGCGCCTCGCCGGATACAAGCTGCCGAAGTCGGTGGACTACGTGGACGCGCTACCGCTCGGCCCCACCGGCAAAGTCCTCAAACGGGAGCTGCGCTCGCGTTGAGGACCGTGCCGAGCGCACGGACGTCGGCCACTGAGCGACAGCCGGTCAGGAGCATCGAGACGCCCGCCGCCTCGCGGCGGGCGATCTCCGCCCGCACGTGGTCGGCGTCGCCGACGATCGAGACCTCGTCGACCATCTCGTCGGGTACCGCGGCGACCGCCTCGGCGCGGCGCCCGCTCTGGAACAGCGTGGTGATCTCGGCGACCGCGTCGGCGAAACCTGCCCGCGCGAACAGGTCCGCGTGGAAGTTCATGCCGGGCGCGCCCATCCCGCCGATGTAGTGCGCGAGCGCGGGCTTCTGCGCGTCGAGCGCGGGCCGCCGGTCGTCGGTGAGGACGATCTGGCAGTTCGCGACGACCTCGAACTCGTCACGCGTGCGGCGCGCGCCCGGCCGGGCCAGGCCCTCACCGAGCCACTCCTCGTACATGCCGCCGAGCCGCGGCGAGTAGAAGACCGAGATCCATCCGTCGGCGATCTCGCCGGTCAGGGCCACGTTCTTCGGCCCCTCCGAGCCCAGCAGGATCGGCAGGTCGGCGCGGAGCGGGTGGGTGATCGGGCGCAGCGGTTTGCCGAGCCCGAGCGCGCCAGGGCCGTCGTAGGGCAGCGGGTAGTGCGGGCCGTCGTTGGTGACCGGAGCCTGCCGGGCGAGCACGTCGCGCACGATGCGGACGTACTCGCGGGTGCGGGCCAGCGGCTTGGCGAACGGCTCGCCGTACCAGCCCTCGACGACCTGCGGCCCGGAGACGCCGAGCCCGAGTGCGAACCGGCCACCGGAGAGGTGGTCGAGCGTCAGCGCGTGCATCGCGCAGGCCGCCGGTGTCCGCGCCGAGATCTGGACGACCGCGGTGCCCAGCCGCACACGCGAGGTGGCCGCGCCCCACCAGGCCAGCGGCGTGAACGCGTCCGACCCCCAGGCTTCGGCGGTGTACACCGCGGCGAAGCCGGCCTCCTCCGCCGCGGCGATCAGCGCCGGCGCGTCCGCAGGCGGCGCCGCGCCCCAATACCCCAACTGCAGTCCGAGCCGCATCAGGCGTACTTGACCGGGAGGTGCTTGATGCCGTTGATCCAGCCGGACCGTAGCCGGCTCGGCTCTCCGAGCTTCTGGATGTCCGGCATGACGTCGGCGATCGCGTTGAAGATCAGGTCGATCTCCAGCCGGGCCAGGTTCGCACCGATGCAGTAGTGCGTGCCGGTGCCACCGAACCCGAGGTGCGGATTCGGGCTGCGCAGGATGTCGAACCGCTCCGGGTGGTCGAACACCTCGGTGTCCCAGTTCGCCGAGCTGTAGAACATCACGACCCGCTGGCCCTTCTTGATGTCCACGCCGCTCAGCTGCGTGTCCTGCGTCGCCGTGCGCTGGAACGCGATGATCGGCGTCGCCCACCGGACGATCTCGTCCGCCGCGGTCTTCGGCCGCTCCTTCTTGAACAGCTCCCACTGGTCGGGGTGATCGAGGAACGCGTTCATCCCGTGGGTGATCGCGTTGCGGGTCGTCTCGTTCCCGGCAACCGCGAGGATCAGGACGAAGAACCCGAACTCGTCGTCGCTCAGCGCGCTCTCGCCCTCCTGGGCGTGGAGCAGCGTCGTGACGAGGTCGTCGGCCGGGCACTTCCGCCGCTCCTCGGCCATGCCCATCGCGTACCCGAGCATGTTCGCGGACGCGAGGTCGGACGTCTCGGTCGCGAGCTCGTCGTCGTCGGAACCGATCATCTGGTTCGACCACTCGAAGACCTTGTGACGGTCTTCCTGCGGAACGCCCATCAGCCCGGCGATCGCCTGGAGCGGCAGCTCGACCGCGACGTCGTTGACGAAATCGCCCTCGCCCTTCGCAGCTGCCTCGTCGACGATCTTCCGGGCGCGCGCGGTCAGCTCGTCGCGGAGGCTGTTCACCGCCCGCGGCGTGAACATCCGGGAGACGATCGCCCGCTGCGAGGTGTGCTTCGGCGGATCCATGTTCAGCAGGATCAGCGACTGCATGTCGATGCGGTCACGCGTCATGTCCGGACCGAACCGGACGATCGCGGTGTTCGTGGTGCTGGAGAACACCGCCGGGTTCCGCGAAATCTCCATGATGTCGGCGTGCCGGGTCACCACCCAGTACCCGTCGTCGTCGAAGCCCGCGATGTTGTGCGGCTGCGAGTTCCACCAAACCGGCGCCGTCCGCCGTAGCTCGGCGAACTTCTCCAGCGGGATCCCTTCCTGCATGTACAGGTCGGGGTCGGTGAAGTCGATTCCGGCGGGGATGTCGGGAGAGACGGTCATTGCGGTGACCTCCGAGGTGGGGTGGCCCGGCGCGGCGGATCCGCTTGAAACACGTTTCAACGGATTGAAGCACAGGGTGGTGCCGCTCGAAAGGATCATCACCCTTTCAAATGGAACCTGTTCTAGTATCGGGTTCAGGTTGACCGGTGAGCGCGAGGGAGCGGCAGCATGGGAAGTCCGGTGATCGTGTCCGCGGTCAGGACGCCGATCGGGCGGCGTCGCGGGTGGCTCTCCGGGTTGCACCCGGCGGAGTTGCTCGGCGTCGCCCAGCGCGCGGCGGTGGAGCGGGCCGGTCTGGACGCCACCGCCGTCGAGCAGGTCATCGGCGGCTGCGTGACCCAGGCCGGCGAGCAGGCGGGCAACGTCACCCGGACGGCCTGGCTGCACGCCGGCCTCCCGGAGGCCACCGGCTGCACGACGATCGACGCCCAGTGCGGGTCGGCGCAGCAAGCCACCCACCTCGTCGCCGCTCTGGTCGCGGCGGACGTCATCACGGCGGGCATCGGGTGCGGCGTCGAGGCGATGACCCGGGCACCGCTGGGCAGCAACGTGCTGCCCGACCGCAAGCCGAAGCCCGACTCGTGGAACATCGACCTGCCGAACCAGTACGGCGCCGCCGAGCGCATCGCGGTTCGCCGGGGGCTGACCCGCGACGCCGTGGACGCGTTCGGGGTGCGGTCGCAGACGCTCGCGGCCGCCGCCTGGGCGGAGGGCCGGTTCGAGCGCGAGATCGCACCGGTCGAACTGCCCGACGGCACCGTGATCCGCAAGGACGAAGGGCTCCGGGAGACCACGCTCGAAGGGCTGTCGGCGCTCAAGCCGGTGCTGGAGGGCGGTGTGCACACCGCCGGGACGTCGTCGCAGATCTCCGACGGAGCCGCCGCGCTGCTGCTGATGGACGCAGCCGCGGCGGCCGACCGGGGCCTGAAGCCGCGGGCCCGCATCGTCGCGCAGTGCCTGGTCGGCGCCGAGACGTTCTACCACCTCGACGGACCGGTGCAAGCCACCGCGCGGGTGCTGGCCAACGCCGGGATGAAGATCGGCGACATCGACGTGTTCGAGGTCAACGAGGCGTTCGCGTCCGTGCCGCTGTCCTGGATGTCCGTGCACGAGCCGGACGCCGACCGGGTGAACGTCAACGGCGGGGCGATCGCGCTGGGGCACCCGGTCGGGTCGACGGGCGCCCGCCTCCTCACCACCGCACTCCACGAGCTCGAGCGCCGCGACGCCGAGACCGCCCTGGTCACGATGTGCGCAGGCGGCGCGCTCGCGACCGCGACGATCCTCGCGCGCATCTGAAGCCCCCGCGCCCGGCTCATCGGCTCAGGGGTGGGTGGTGAGCCGGGCGCGGGTCTAGATCCAGTCGTCCGGCTGGGACCAGCCGAACCAGGGCTCCGGGTCGGACGTCGCGGTGTACCGGCCGCGGTGGAACAGCAGCGGCGGACGCCCGCCGTTCGGCGCCTCCAGCACCTCGACGCGTCCGACGACGATGTGGTGGTCGCCGCCCGGATACACCGCGTCGACCGTGCACTCGACCCAGGCCAGGACGCCGTCGAGCACCGGAGCGCCCGCCGGCGACCTGCTCCACGGCACGACGTCGAACTTGTCCTCGCGGCGCGACCCGAACACCGCGCTCACCTCGGCCTGGTCGCCGGCCAGCACGTTGACGCAGAACGTCCCGGCGCGCGAGATCACCGGCCAGCTCCGCGACGTCGCGGAGGGGCAGAACACGACCAGCGGTGGGTCCAGCGAGAGCGCCGAGAACGACTGGCAGGCGAACCCCACCGGCTCGCCGTCCAGGCTGGCGGTCACCACCGTCACGCCGGTGCAGAACTGCCCGAGCACCGAACGAAAGCGAGCGGGGTCCACGGCGCCGACGGAGTTACGAGGCGCCGACACTGAAGTCATGCCCCCACAGGCTCACCGCGGTGCTTTCCCGCGCGACCCAGTCGGTGTCGTCGACCTGCCGTCCGCCGGTGCCGAACTCGACGTCGAAGCCGCCCGGCGTCTTCATGTAGAACGACAGCATCAGGTCGTTGACGTGCCGCCCGAGCGTCGCCGACATCGGCACCTTGTGCCGGAGCGCGCGGTCGAGCGCGAGCCCGACGTCGTCGGTGTCCTCGACCTCGACCATCAGGTGGACGATCCCCGACTCGGTCGGGAACGGCAGGAACGCCAGGCTGTGGTGCCGGGGGTTGCAGCCGAAGAACCGCAGCCAGGCCGGCTCGCCGCCGGGCGGACGCCCGAGCACCTCCGGCGGGAACCGCATCGAGTCGCGCAGCTTGAACCCCAGCACGTCCCGGTAGAAGTGCAGCGCCTCGGCGTCGTTCGTGGTGGACAGCACGACGTGCCCGAGCCCCTGCTCACCGGTGACGAACCGGTGCCCGTACGGGCTGACGACCCGGCGGTGCTGCAGCGCGACGCCGGAGAAGACCTCCTGGGTGTTGCCGGACGGGTCCTCGAACAGGATCAGCCCGGTCACCTTCCGGGACGCCTTCTGCTCCGGCGTGCCCTCCTTCCACGGCACACCGGCCGCGTCCAGCCGGGCGGCGACGGCGCGCAGCCCCTCCTCGTTCGCGGCTTCCCACCCGGTCGCGGACAGCCGGTCGGCCTCGCCCGCCACGATCACCAGCCGGGCCGGGAAATCGTCCATCCGCAGGTGCAGCTCACCGGGCGGGGCGTCCTTACCCTCGATCATGCCGAGCACCTTGAGGCCGTACGTCCGCCAGGCCTCGAGGTCCGTGCACTCGATGCGTAGGTATCCCAGCGACTTGATCATGCTGCGCCACCTCCCAGGAAGGCTTCCGTCAGGCGATTGAACTCGTCGAACTTCTCCACCTGCGCCCAGTGACCGCACCTACTGAAAACATGCAGTTGGACGTCCGGCAGCTGCTTGAGTGCGACCAGCGCGCCGTCCAGCGGGTTGACGCGGTCTTCGCGCCCCCAGATCATCAGCGTCGGCTGGGTGACCCGGTGCGCCTCGCGCCAGAGCTGCCCCTCCTCCGGATGCTGGAAGAACGACATGCCCATCGCGACCATGGCCTGCAGTGACTCGGGGTTGCTCGCGGCCGCGAAGCGCTCCGCGACCAACTCGTCGGTGATCAGCTTCTGGTCGTACACGAGCGTCCTGAGGAACGCCTTCAGCTTCTCCGGGGTCGGCCCCGGAGGTGCGCCGAAGCGCCCCAGCCGCTGGACACCCTCGGTCGGGTCCGGCGCGAACACGTTCAGGCCGAGGCCACCCGGCGCCATCAGCACCAGCCGCCGGGCCCGCTCCGGGTAGTTCAGCGCGAACCGGGTCGACACTCCTCCGCCGAGCGAATTGCCCACCAGGTCGACGGTGCCGATCCCCAGTTCGTCGAGCAACTCCGCGAGGACACCGGCGGCGTAGGTGAAGTACTGGGGGTGCTCGGCGCGCTTGCCGGAGCGTCCAAAACCTGGCATGTCAACGGCGAGGACCCGCGCCGACCTGCACAGGACCGCGAGGTTCTTACCGAAGTTGCTCCAGGCGTTCGCGCCCGGCCCGCCTCCGTGCAGGAGCACGACCGGCGGCCGGTCGGCCGACTGCTCGCCTGCGTCGTGGTAATGCACTTCCAATCCGGACGCGACGGTCAGCGTGTGGCTCGTGCTCTCCAGCGTCGGTGCGGTCATCAGAACATCCCGTCGGTGACCGGGAGGCCGAGCTCCGTCCGTCCGTACATCACCAGCGCACGCTCGACGTCGTTCGCCGCGTGCACCCGGGCGGCGTGGGCGTCGCGCCAGAACCGCGCGATCACCGACGGCGCGTTGATCGCCTTGCCGCCCGCGCTCTCGTAGAGGCTGTCGGTCGCGTCGATCGCCCGCGCACTGCCGAGCACCTGGTCGCGCCGGGCGCGTAACCGCATCTCCAGCGGGATGCGGGTGCCCTGGACCGCGAGCGCGTACTCCTCGTTCAGGTCGCGCTCGAGCTGCAGCCAGGCCGCGTCGATCTCGCCCGCGGCCCTGGCCACCCGGACCTGGGCGAACGGGTCGTCCTTGGCCTTCTCCCCCAGGTACGAGGCGCGGACCCGGGCTTTGGTGTGGCCGGCGTAGGCCTCGTACGCGCCGTCGGCCATGCCGATCAGCGGTGCGGTGATCGCGAACGGGTGGATCGTGCCGTACGGCATCCGGAAAAGCGGGCCGTCGTTGAGTTCCTGACCAGGGCACTTGACCTTGGCGGTGTGCTGGAACGAGAGCGTGCGGTGCTCCGGCACGAACACGTCGTCGACGACGATGTCGTTGCTGCCGGTGCCGCGCAGCCCGACGGTGTCCCAGACGTCGTCCACCGTGTAGTCGGCGCGGGGAAGCAGGAACGTCCGGAAGTCGGTCGGCCGGCCGTCGGGGCCGATGACCAGCCCACCGAGCAGCACCCAGGTCGCGTGGTCAGACCCCGATGAGAAGCTCCAGCGGCCGGTGAACCGGAAGCCGCCGTCGACCGCGGTGGCCTTGCCCTGCGGCGCGTAGGAGGAGGAGATGCGGGTGTCGAGGTCCTCAGCCCAGACCTCGCGCTGCGCCTCCTCGGCGAACAGCCCGACGTGCCACGGGTGGACGCCGAGCACCGAGGTCACCCAGCCGGTGGATCCGCACGCGCTCGCGATCAGCCGGACCGCCCGGTAGAACACCACGGGGTGGGTCTCGTGCCCGCCGAACCGATTCGGCTGCAGCAGCCGCAGCACACCGGTCTCCTGAAGCGCTTGGATCGACGCCGCCGGAATCCGCCGCGCCGCTTCCGTCTCGGCTGCGCGCTCGCGGAGTACCGGCAGGAGGTCGCGGACCGCGTCCAGCACCTTCTCGCCGACGCTCTCGAGGCTCTGCTCCATCGCTGCGCTCTCCGTCCCTCGGTTGCCGCGTACGCTAGAACACGTTCTTTTTTCTGTCGAGGAGGCGCACGTCAGGGCCGGGTGGCGCTCCTCCTGTGTCAAACTATAACCTGTTCTACGTTGGGGCCCGACAGATCGGGAGGTTCAGCATGACGCTGACGAGCCCGGACGGTGACGTCCGGACGATCGACGCCGGCACACCGCAGGCCAGGTACGCGCGCGGCTGGCACTGCCTGGGGCTCGCCGAGCGGTTCCGCGACGGCGTCCCGCACGCCGTGGAGGCGTTCGGCACGAAGCTCGTGGTGTTCGCCGACAGCGCGGGCAGCCTGCACGTCCTGGACGGGTACTGCCGCCACATGGGCGGCGACCTCACCCAGGGCACCATCAAGGGCGACAACGTGGCCTGCCCGTTCCACGACTGGCGGTGGTCGGGCAACGGACGCTGCGCGGCGATTCCGTACGCCCGCCGCGTGCCGCCGCGGGCCCGGACGCGCTCGTGGCTGACGCTGGAGCGCAACAACCAGCTGTTCGTCTACAACGACCCGGAGGGCAATGCCCCGCCGCCCGGCGTCGACATCCCGGAGATCGCGAACCGCGACCGGTACAGCTCGTGGACGTGGGACAGCGTCCTGGTCGAGAGCTCCCACTGCCGGGAGATCATCGACAACATGGTCGATATGGCCCACTTCTTCTACATCCACCACGCGTTCCCGGTGTACTTCAAGAACGTGTTCGAGGGCCACGTCGCCAGCCAGTACCTGAACTCGCGGGCGCGGCCCGACACCGGGCTCGGCGCCGACAGCGACCCCGGCGACCTCCTGCGGTCGGAGGCGTCGTACTACGGGCCGTCGTACATGATCGACTACCTGTGGAACGAGATGGCCAACGGTTTCACGCTCGAGACCGTGCTCATCAACTGCCACTACCCGGTGTCGCCGACGTCGTTCGTGCTGCAGTGGGGCGTGATGGTCAAGAAGATCCCCGGGGTCGACGACGTCACGTCGGACAAGATCGCACGGAAGCTCTCGAAGAGCTACGGCGTCGGCTTCCTGCAGGACGTCGAGATCTGGCGGAACAAGACACCGATCGACAACCCGCTACTCTGCGAGGAGGACGGGCCCGTCTACCAGCTGCGTCGCTGGTACGAGCAGTTCTACGTGGACGCCGCGGACGTCACCGACGACATGGTGGCCCGGTTCGAGTTCGAGGTCGACACCACCCGGGCCGTCGAGACGTGGGAGAAGGAAGTCGCCGACAACCTCGCCCGGGCCCAGGAATCATGACCAGGGCCCTGCCGAGGGACGCGCAGCGGAAGTCGCCACCGCGAGACGCGCACCGGGAGGAGCAGCTGCACGGCGGCTTCCACCCGGTGACGTGCGGTGCCTGCCGGACGACGGTGCTGGTGCGGCACGCGAGCACGCAGCAGACGTCGATCCAGTGGCCGGCCGGCGCCGCCTGCCCCGAACTCATCGACCGGCCGCCGTCCGGGGCGCCGGTGCTGGGCTGCGGGCGGCTGACGGCGGCGATTCGCGCCGCGGAGAGTTCGTGACGTCGTACCGGCTGCGGGTGGCCGAGGTGGTCGCCGAGACGGACGACGCGCGGTCGTTCGTCCTCGACGTGCCGCCGGAACTCGCTCAGACGTTCGCGCACAAGCCGGGCCAGTTCCTCACGGTGCGGGTGCCGGTGTCGCCGGCGGCGGTCGGACGGTGTTACTCGCTCTGCAACGCGCCGGGCGACCCGCTGACGATCACCGTGAAGCGCACCGCCGACGGTTTCGGCTCGGTGTGGCTGCACGGGAACGTCGCGGCCGGCGACGAGCTGGAGGTGCTGCCGCCCGCCGGGCGCTTCACCCCGCGGTCGCTGGACGGATCGTTCCTGCTGGTGGCCGGCGGCAGCGGCATCACGCCGGTGCTCGGGATCCTGCGCACGGTGCTGGCGTCGGGCAGCGGTCGGATCACGCTGTTCTACGCCAACCGCGACGAGAACTCGGTGATCTTCGCCGGTGAGCTGCGCAGGCTGGTCGCGAAGTACCCGGACCGGTTGACGGTCGTCCACTGGCTGGAGAGCGTGAGCGGGCTGCCGACGCCGTCGGCGCTGGAACCGCTGCTCCGGCCGTGGGCATCCGCGGAGGTGTTCCTCTGCGGACCTTCGGCGTTCATGGCCGCGGTGGACGTCGCGCTCCGCGGGATCGGTGTCGAGCGGGTGCACGTGGAACGGTTCCAGTCGCTGGCCGAGGATCCGTTCGTCGCCGTGGAAGCCGTGGAGAGTTCCGTCGCCGAGGGCGAGCCGCTCGAGGTGGAGATCGACGGGGCGAACCACACGCTGGCGTGGCCGGACGGACGACGGATGCTCGACGTGCTGGTCGAGCACGGTCTGGCCGCGCCGTCCTCGTGCCGGGAGGGGCGCTGCGGTGCGTGTACCTGCCGGCTGGTGGAGGGCGAGGTCGAGATGGTGAACAACGAGGTGCTGGACGCCACCGATCTCGCGGACGGTTACGTGCTGGCGTGCCAGTCGATGCCCAAGACCGGCCCGTTCCGGGTCACCTACGACTGATGGGCACGCCCCCACGGCCGCGGCAGCTCGATTCCCCGCTGCTGCCGAAGATCTTCCGCGTCATGTCCCGGGCCCACGTGTGGGTCTACCGGCGCACGCGTGGCCGGATCGGCGGGAAGTGGCGCGTGGGCGCCGGGTTCCGCAAGCCGGTCCCGGTGCTGCTGCTCGACCATCGGGGCCGGAAGTCCGGGCGGCTGCTCACGACGCCGGTCCTGTACGCCGTGCACGGTGACGATCTGCTGGTCGTCGCGTCGCAGGGTGGGTTGGAAGCGCATCCGCAGTGGTACCGGAACCTGTGCGCGGCGCCGGAGACGTCGGTGCAGATCCGGGGCGAGCGCCGGGCGGTGCGGGCCCGGGTCGCCGACGCGGAGGAACGGGCGGCTCTGTGGCCGGTCGTGGTCGAGGTGTACGCCGATTTCGACACGTACCAGAGCTGGGCGTCCCGCGAGATCCCGCTCATCGTCCTGTCCCCCCGCTGAAGCGGGGAGACAGGACCGGCCTGAGTGCTCAACTCCGCCTGCCGAACGGTCCACAATGGGCCAGTGTCAGAGCCCGTCGATGGTGGCGCTGGCCCAGCGCCGGTTGCCCAACGGCGTCGCGGTGCGGGGTGACGCCCTAGACCTGCCGTTCGCCGACGACAGCTTCGACCGGGTGTTCGCCGGCCACTTCTACGGGCACCTGCCGCCCGGCGAGCGCGCCACGTTCCTGGCGGAGGCTCGCCGGGTCGCTGCACACCTCGTCGTCGTGGACTCCGCGCTCAACCCCGGGGGGCAGAACTCGCGGACGAGATCGGCGGTCAGCCGACGCTGGCCGGCGACTGGTTCGTGGCCGCGGCCGCCTCCCGCTGAAGCTCCAGCGCGATGTCGATCAGCTGGTCCTCCTGGCCGCCGACCAGCTTCCGCGCCCCGGCGCGCACCAGGATCTCCGCGCCCGAGACGTTGTACCGCTCGGCCTGCCGGAACGCGTGCTTGAGGAAGCTGGAGTACACCCCGGCGTACCCCATGATCAGCGCCATCCGGTCGAGCTTGCACTCCTCGGGCATCGTCGGCAGCACCACGTCCTCGGCGGCGTCGACGATCGCGAAGAAGTCGATCCCGGTCTCGATGCCGAGCTTGTCGCACACCCCGACGAACGCCTCGACCGGCGTGTTGCCCGCTCCGGCGCCGAACCGGCGGGTCGAGCCGTCGATCTGCCGGGCTCCGGCGCGGACGGCCAGCACCGAGTTGGCGACACCCAGCCCCAGGTTCTCGTGCCCGTGGAAGCCCACTTGCGCGTCGTCCCCGAGCTCCGAAACCAATGCCGAGACTCGATCCCCCACCTGATCGAGAACCAACGCGCCCGCCGAGTCGACGACGTAGACGCACTGACACCCCGCGTCGGCCATGATCCGGGCCTGCTTCGCCAGCGCCTCGGGCGGCTGCGAGTGGGCCATCATCAGGAACCCGACGGTCTCCAGGCCGAGGTCGCGGGCGAGTCCGAAGTGCTGGATCGAGACGTCGGCCTCGGTGCAGTGCGTGGCCACCCGGCAGATCTTCGCCCCGTTGTCGGCCGCGGCGCGGATGTCGTCCTTGACGCCGACGCCCGGCAGCATCAAGAACGCGATCTTCGCGCGCTGCGCCGTCGCCACGGCGGCCGAGATCAGCTCCTGCTCGGGCGTGTGGCTGAACCCGTACGTGAACGAGGATCCGCCCAGCCCGTCGCCGTGCGTCACCTCGATCACGGGGACGCCTGCGGCGTCCAGCGCGCCGACGACCGCGCGCACCTCGTCGGCCGTGAACTGGTGGCGTTTCGCGTGCGAGCCGTCCCGGAGGGACGTATCGGTGATCCGGATCATGAGGACACCCCCTGCATAGCCGTGGCGAGTTCCGCGCCGACCCGGGCGGCGGCCGCGGTCATGATGTCGAGGTTGCCCGCGTACGGCGGGAGGAAGTCACCGGCGCCCTCCACCTCGATGAAGATGCTCACCCGTGCCTGACCGTCGGCCTCGTCGAACTGGACGTCGTTGAGCAGCCGGTACCCGGGGACGTAGGTCGCGACGTCCGCAACCATCCGCACCACCGAAGCGGCGATCGCGTCGGCGTCGGCCCCGGAGGAAACCGCGCAGAAGATCGTGTCGCGCATGATCATCGGCGGGTCGGCGGGGTTGAGGACGATGATCGCCTTCCCCCGCTGCGCTCCGCCGATCAGCTCGATGCCACGGCTGGTCACCCGCGTGAACTCGTCGATGTTGGCCCGGGTTCCCGGCCCGGCCGACTTCGACGCGACGGTGGCGACGATCTCGGCGTAGTGCACCGGCGTCACCCGGGACACGGCGGCGACCATCGGAATCGTCGCCTGACCACCGCAGGTGATCAGGTTGACGTTCGTCGCGCCCAGCTCGTGGCCGAGGTTCACCGAGGGAATCACGGCCGGCCCGACCGCGGCCGGTGTGAGGTCGACCGCCACGATGCCCGCCTCCGCGTACCGCGGAGCGTTGGCCCGGTGCACGTAGGCCGACGTCGCCTCAAAAACCAGATCCGGACGCTCGTCCTGAGCCAATAGCCAATCGACGCCGTCCGCGCTGGTCTCGAGCCCCGCCTCGGACGCGAGCCGCAGCCCTTCGCTGTCCGGGTCGATGCCGATCATCCACCGCGGCTCGATGTGCTCCGAGCGCAACAGCTTGTACATCAGGTCGGTGCCGATGTTCCCGGAACCGACGATCGCCGCTCGTGCGGTACTCACACGCCACCTCGCTGGGTAGGGCTGGTTCGCTGAAGGGCACGTTCGAACGTGAGATGCACCGCGCCGAGCTCCCCGAACTCGGCGCGGAACACGTCGCCGGGACGGGCGTCGACCGCCCGGGTGCAGGACCCGGGCAGCACCACGTGCCCGGCGCGCAGGCGGACCCCGAACCGCGCGACGGTGCGGGCCAGCCAGGCGACCGCGACCAGCGGGTTGCCCAGCACGGCTGAGGACGCGCCGACGCCCACTTCCTCGTCGTTGCGCAGCAGGCGGACCGGGAGCGCGGTGAGGTCGACCGTGCGGGGGTCGAGCCGAGTCGCGCCGAGCACGAACCCGGCCGAGGACGCGTTGTCGGCGATCGTGTCGGGGAGCGCGATCTTCCAGTCGACGATGCGGCTGTCGATGAGTTCGAGTGCGGGCGCGATCGCCGCAGTCGCCGCGAGCGCCTGCTCCTCGGTGCAGTCCTCGGGCAGATCGTCGCCGAGGATGAACCCGACCTCCGGTTCGACCCTCGGGAGCAGGTAGCGGCCGGTGTCGACCGGCTCGTCCTCGCGGCAGGCCATGTCGGCGAGCAGGTGGCCGTAGTCCGGCTCGTCGACGCCCATCATCTGCTGCATGGCCTTCGACGAGAGCCCCACCTTGTGGCCGACGATCGGCGTGCCCGCCGCGGTCCGCCGCTCGATGTTCAGCAGCTGGATCCGGTAGGCATCGGCGGCGTCGATACCGGGATAGGTGGTGATCAGCGGCGGGATCGGCACGCGATCGCGCTCGGCGGCACGCAACACGTCGGCCGCTGACGCGAGGTCGGAAGGGTCCAGCACCGCCGCCTCCTTCTAGAACGCGTTCTTTTCGAGCCCCCTCACACCATAGCGGTGCGACCGGTTGTTTCTATAACGTGTTACAGATCTGGCCGTCACCGGAGGAGCGTCGATGTCCGCTGCCCAGAAGTTCGACCTGGTCGTCGTGGGTGCCGGGGGCGCCGGCATGGCCGCGGCGCTCACCGCCGCCGCGTCCGGCTTGCGCGCGATCGTGGTCGAGAAGGCGCCGCGTTACGGCGGTTCGACCGCCCGGTCCGGCGGCGGCGTCTGGATTCCGAACAACCAGGCCCTCGAGCGGGACGGCGTCGTCGACGACGCCGAAGCGGCCCGTACCTACCTCGCGCACATCGTCGCGACCGCGTCCCGCTCCGGCGACACGGACGTCAGCGCGCTGCAGGCGGCGTTCCTCCGGCACGGCCCGGACATGCTGGCGTTCGTCGAGAAGGAGACGCCGCTGCGGTTCGGGTGGGTGCGGGACTACTCCGACTACTACCCGGAGGCGCCCGGTGGCCGGCCGACCGGGCGTTCGGTGGAACCCAAGCCGCTCCCCTCGTCGGTGCTCGGCGGGCTGCGGTCCACGCTCGAACCGCCGTATCTGGCGTCGAAGTCCGGCCTGGCGATCACGCAGGCCGAGTTCCGCTGGCTCAACCTGGTCGCCAGGCACCCGCGCGGGGTGGCCACCGCGGCCAAGGTCGGCGCCCGCGCGTGGATCAGCCGGGCACGGCGGCGCGAGCTGCTGACGATGGGGCAGGCGCTCGCGGCCGGGTTGCGGGCCGGGCTGGCTCGCCGAGACGTCCCGGTGTGGCTGTCGACGCCCCTGCTCGAACTGGTCGTGAAGGACGGCCGGGTGATCGGCGTCGAGGTCGCGGTGCGCGGCGGCGAGCCGGAGCAACTGCTGGCCGAGCGCGGCGTCGTGCTCACCGCGGGCGGGTTCGAGCGGGACGACACGCTGCGCAAGCGGTACCAGAAGGAGCCGATCGGCACCGAGTGGACGGTCGGCGCCGAGGCGAACACCGGGGACGGGATCCGGGCCGCGCAGGACCTCGGCGCGGCGGTGCGTCTGATGGACGACGCCTGGTGGGGGCCGTCCGTGCCGCTGCCGCGCGGGCCGTACTTCCTGCTCGCCGAGCGGTCGCTGCCGGGGTGCGTCCTGGTCGACGTGGACGGCTCGCGGTTCGTCAACGAAGCCGCGCCCTACGTGGACGCCGTACACGCGATGTACGAGGCGGGCGAACCGCGCATCCCCGCCTGGCTGGTGTTCGACCAGCGGTACCGCGACCGGTACCTGTTCACCGCCCGCGGGCCGCGCCAGCCGCTGCCCGGCTCCTGGTACCGGGCGGGCGTGGCGGCCAAATCGTCCACGCTGGCCGGGCTGGCGGAGAAGATCGGGGTGCCGGCCGAGGCGCTGGAGCAGACCGTGGCGCGGTTCAACGGGTTCGCCTCCACCGGCAAGGACCTCGACTTCGGGCGGGGCGAGTCCGCGTACGACCGGTACTACGGCGATCCGCGGGTGAAGCCGAACCCGTGCCTCGCCGAGCTGGTGAAACCGCCGTTCCACGCGGTCAAGATCGTGCCCGGCGACCTCGGGACGAAGGGCGGGCTGGTCACCGACGAGCGGTCGCGGGTGCTGCGGGAGGACGGCAGCGTGATTCCGGGGCTCTACGCGGCGGGCAACACCAGTGCGCAGGTGATGGGCCGCACGTACGCCGGCCCCGGCGCGACGCTCGGCCCGGCGATGACCTCGGGGTACCTCGCCGCGCTGGACGCCGCCGGAGCACTGTAGACGCGGAGACCTCCTGCTACGGCGCGGTGGTCAGGCCGCGCCGAGCAGCAGGCCGCTGGTGGGCACGCCGGTGCCTGCGGTGACCAGCACGGTCTCCGCCCCAGGCACCTGGTTGACGGCCGTGCCGCGGACCTGCCGCACCGCCTCCGCGATGCCGTTCATGCCGTGGATGTACGCCTCGCCGAGCTGCCCGCCGTGCGGGTTCGTCGGCAGTGCGCCGTCCAGCCCGAGCGCGCCCGACGCGACGAAGCCCGCCGCCTCACCGCGCCCGCAGAAGCCCAGCTCCTCCAGCTGCACCAGGACGAACGGCGTGAAGTGGTCGTACAGCACCGCGACGTCCACGTCGGAGGGGCCGATCCCGGCCTGCCCCCATAGCTGGCGGGCGACGACGCCCATCTCCGGTAGCCCGGTGAGGTCGTCGCGGTAGTAGCTGGTCATCACGTACTGGTCGGAGCCGCTGCCTTGCGCGGCCCCGGCGATCACCACCGGCGGCCGCCGCAGGTCTCGGGCCCGCGAAGCCGACGTCACCACGACCGCGACCCCGCCGTCGCTCTCCTGGCAGCAGTCGAACAGGCGCAGCGGCTCGCAGATCCAGCGGGACGCCTGGTGGTCCTCCAGCGTGATCGGACGCTGGTAGAACCACGCCGCGGGGTTGGTCGCCGCGTGCGCCCGCATCGTCACCGCGACCCGGCCCAGATCCCGCGAGGACGCCCCGTACGTGTGCAGGTACCGCTGGGCGAACATCGCGACCCAGCTCGCCGGGGTGCCCAGCCCGAACGGGTACGACCAGCCGGCGTCCACCCCGGACGACGTCGGGGCGACCGCCAGGCCGGGCTGCACCTGCCCGAACCGGTGCCCGGAGCGTTCGTTGAACGCCCGGTAACAGACGACGACCGACGCCACACCGGTCGCCACCGCCATCGCCGCCTGCTGGACGGTGGCGCACGCCGCGCCGCCGCCGTAGTGGATCCGGCTGAAGAACGACAGCTCGGGGATGCCCAGCTCCCTGGCCACCGCGATCTCGGTGTTGTTGTCCTGGGTGAAGCTGACCAGCCCGTCGACGTCGGCGGGCGTCAGCCCAGCGTCGTCCAGCGCGGCCCGCACGGCCTGGGCGGCGAGTTTCAGCTCGCTCCGTCCGGAGTCCTTGGAGAAGTCGGTCGCGCCGATGCCGGCGATCGCGGCGGTCTTCGAGAGGCTCACGGCGCGACCTCCAGCGACACGGTCCCGGTGACGTGGTTCCCGCGGCTCACCCGGCCGACCACCGACACGGTGAGCACCGTGCCGTCGGCCGCGGTCACCTCGCCGGAGAACGTCAGCCGGTCGTAGGCGTAACACGGGACGCCGAGCCGGATGGCCACCCGCCCGACCCGCGCCGACGGACCTGCCCAGTCGGTGACGTACCGCTGCACGAGCCCGGTCGTCGTCAGGATGTTGAGGAAGATGTCCTGCGAGCCGCGCGCCACCGCGAGATCCCGGTCGTGGTGCACCTCTTGGAAGTCGCGGGTGGCCAGCGCCGTGCTGACGATGAACGTCGGCGTGGCGTCGAGGCTCAGCTCCGGCAGGACCTCGCCGATCGTCATCGAACCCTCCAGGCAGGCAACGTGAGCTCGTCGTCGATCCGGTCCCAGACCACCTCGACCGGCGTGCCGATCCGGACGACGTCCGGGTCGACGCCGACGACCTCGCCGAGCATCCGCACGCCCTCGTCCAGCTCTACCAGCGCGACCACGTACGGCGTCTGCCGTCCGGGCACCGGCGGGTGGTGGTGGACGACGTAGCTGAATACCGTCCCCAGGCCGCTCGCGACGACGTAACCCGAGGCATCGGCGCCGCACGCGGTGCAGAGCGGGCCCGGCGGGTGCCGCAGCGTCCCGCACTTCTCGCAGCGCTGGATCCGCAGCTCGTTCGCCGCCGTGCCGCCCCAGAAGAACTCGGTGTCCCGGCTGACCACGGGGCGGAGTACGGCGGTGCGCTCCGGCTTCGGTGGGCGGGGCCGGAACTTCAGCACGCGCCACGCCATCTCGGCCACCGGCTCGTCACCGACGTACCAGGTGTTGTGCGTCGTCACGAACCAGCCCTCGCCGAGCGCGGTCTGCTTGGGGCCGATCACGTCGCCCAGCCGGGAGCGCACGGTCACCAGTTCGCCGGGGTGGAGATAGCGGTGATACGTCTGGTCGCAGTCGGTGGCGACGATCGACGGGTATCCGGCCTCGGTGAGCACCGTGATCATCGACCACAGCGGGTCGTCGGCGTCGCGGGCCCGGCCCAGCCCCGGCATCGTCCAGACCTGGATCATCGCCGGTGGTGCGACGACGCCCGGGTGACCGGCGGCGCGCGCGGCGTCGTCGTCGGTGTAGATCGGGTTCTGGTCGCCGAGGGCGTCGAGCCAGGCGTGCGTGGTGGCGGGGTTCACCGGGTCGCGCGCGGTGAACGGGGCGCTCTCGCCGCGGGCGCGGATCTTCTCCGCGGCGCTCAGGATGTCTTCGGACGTCATCGGGGCACCCTCTCCAGGCCGAGGCCCGCGGTCGCGATCAGTTCCCGCTGGATCTCGTCGACGCCGCCGCCGAACGTCAGTACGGTGTTGCGTTTGCGCTGGACGTCCAGCCAGCGCAGCAGCGCCGCGGTCTCCGGGTCGGCGGGGTCACCGTGCCGGGACACGACGTCCTCCAGCAGCGGACCCACCCACTGAGCGGCCTGGGACGCGAACACCTTGGTCGCGGACGCGTCGGCGACCTCGGCCGCACCGAGGTCGCGCCCGGCCGCCGCGGCGACCTGCCAGTTCAGCAGCTCGTTGACCCGCTGGCCGGCGTGCACCCTGGCCAGCGCGCGTCGCACGTCGGGCCGGTCGAGCAGCGGCGTCCCGTCGGGGTCGGACCGGGTCGACGCCCACTCCCGGACCCGGTCGAGCAGTCCGGCCAGCCGCCCGGCCGGGCCGAGCATCACGCGCTCGTGGTTGAGCTGGGTCGTGATCAGCCGCCAGCCCTGGTTCTCGGCGCCGACCCGCATCGCCACCGGCACCCGCACGTCGCGGTAGTAGGTCGCGTTGACGTGGTGCGCGCCGTCGGACGTGATGATCGGCGTCCACGAGTAGCCGGGGTCGGTGGTGTCGACGATCAGGATCGAGATCCCGCGGTGCTTGGGCGCGTCCGGGTCGGTGCGGCAGGCCAGCCAGATGAAGTCCGCGTCGTGGCCGCCGGTGGTGAAGATCTTCTGGCCGTCGACGACGTACTCGTCACCGTCCCGAACCGCGCGGGTGCGCAGCGACGCCAGGTCGGTGCCGGCCTCCGGCTCGGTATATCCGATCGCGAAGTGGACCTCGCCGCGCAGGATCGGCGGCAGGAACCGGGCTTTCTGCTCGTCGGTGCCGTAGCGCTGCAGCGTCGGCCCGACCGTCTGGAGCGTCACCGACGGCAGCGGGACGACGGCCCGCGCGGCCTCGTTGACGAACAGCTGCTGTTCGACCGGGCCGAGCCCGCGCCCGCCGTACTCGGTCGGCCAGCCCAGGCCCAGCCAGCCGTCCCGGCCCAGCCGGCGGATCAGCTCCCGGTAGACGGTTCCGTGCCGGTCGACGACCATCGCCTCGCGCTCGGCCGTCGACAGCACGCCGCCGAAGTACGCGCGTAACTCGTCGCGGAGCGCCCGCTGAGACGGTGTGAGGTCTATGAACACTTGCCCTCCAGGTACCGCGCGCCGACCCGGTCCAGCGTGCTGTCCGCGCCGCCGACCAGCCGGGCCAGGTCGCTGGCCGCCGCGGAGAACCGGTGCAGTGGGTAGTCCCGGTCGAGCCCGAGGCCGCCGTGCAGGTGGTGGCAGATCCCGATCGCCGCGGGCAGCTCGGTCGCCACCCAGTACGCGGCCACCTCCGGGTCGGTTCCCGGGTCAAGGCCGGTCTGCAGCCGCCAGACCGTGGACGTGGCGAGCAGGTGCAGCGTCCGGGACGCCAGATAGACGTCCGCGACCTGCTGCGCGACCGCCTGGAACGTCGCCAGCGACCGGCCGAACTGCTGCCGGGACGCGACGTGGGCGGTGGTGAGCGCCAGCGCGCCGGCGAGCAGCCCGTCGCCGTAGCTGACCGCGCCCCCCATCGCCAGCCGGTACAGCTCGGCGATCGCGTCGGCGCCGCCGACCAGCGCGTCCGCGGGCACCTGGACGGCGTCCAGCGAGAGCCGGAAGGGGGCGTTCGGCCCGGCTCCCGGCACCGGGGCGACGCGCACGCCCGGCGCGGACGGATCGACCAGCAGCAGCGCCGGGCCGCCCGGATCGCGGGTCACCGGCACCAGGATCCGTTCGGCGGTGCCCGCGTCCGGAGCCCCCAGTTTCACTCCGCTGACCGAGTACCCGCCGTCCTTCGCAGTGGCCACCGTCCGGGGGGCCGCGGGGAACGGCGCCGACGGTTCGTGCAGGGCTGCGGTGAGGATCACACCGTCCTCGACGACCCGGCCGAGCAGCGGTGCCGCGGCCCCGCACCGGGCCAGCGTCAGCCCACCCAGCGCCACCGTCGCGTAGAACGGCGTGCACGCCGCACGGCGTCCCAGCTCGGTCAGCACGACGGCGGCACCGGCGAGGCCCAGCCCGTCGCCGCCGACCTCGACGGGCAACGCCAGCTCGACCAGGCCGGCGTCGGTCAGCGCCGCCCAGCGAGCGTCGTCGCCGGACCGCTCGACCACCAGCGCGGTCAGCTCCGCGGCGTCGCGCAGGGTCGCGTCGAGAGTAAAGTCCACGTCCCGGATACTAGAACAGGTTCTATCGCAGACGTCTGCGCTTCGACGGCAGAGATGACGTTTTCTGACCCGTCAGGGAGGGACGATCGTGCGTTACAGGAACGTGAAGCGCCGATGCCACTAGAACGTGTGACTCTTCGGCCGGGGTACTCTGAGAACGTGCGCGGACGGCGCCCCGCCGTCCGGGTCTCACGGATGCAGGGGGTAGACCCGATGGCGGTACCGGCTCGTGCGCGCGGCGGCGGCCAGGGCGTCCTCACCACGCTGAACTCGCTGACCGAGGACGACCTCGGTTCGGCCGCCCAGCGCGACCGCCGCAAGCGGATGCTGGACGCCACGATCGCACTCGCGACCAAGGGCGGCTACGAGGCCGTGCAGATGCGCGCGGTCGCCGAGAACGCCGACGTCGCGCTCGGCACGCTCTACCGGTACTTCCCCTCGAAGAACCACCTGCTGGTCACCGGCCTCGCCCGCGAGTTCGAGCAGGCGATGGAGAAGCTCGACCGGATCGAGATCCCCGGCGAGACGCAGAGCGAGCGCGTGCTGTTCGTGCTCGGGCGCGTCACCCGCAAGCTGCAGCGGTACCCGCAGCTCACCGAGGCGATGACCCGCGCGTTCATGTTCGCCGACGCCAGCGTCTCGGCCGAGGTCGACACCGTCGCCCGGCTGATGGAGCAGATGTTCGGCCGGGCGATGCACGCCGAGCCGAGCGCCGACGACCGGGCGATCGCCCGGGTGATCGGCGACGTCTGGCTGTCGAACCTGGTGGCCTGGGTGACGCGCCGCGCGTCGGTGAGCGACGTCGCCGCCCGCCTCGAACTGACCGTTCACCTGCTGCTGGACAACGTCAGCGAGGCGCCCGCAGCGTCAGCAGGGTGATCTCGCTCGGCGCGAAGATCCGGAACGGCGGCCCCCAGAAGCCGGTCCCCCCGCTGGTGTAGAGCTGCGTACGGTTGCCGTGCCGCGACAGGCCCCGGACGACCGGCTGGTCGAGCCGCACCAGGAAGTTGAACGGCCACATCTGGCCGCCGTGAGTGTGGCCGGACACCTGCAGGTCGATGCCGGCTGCAGCGGCGTGCCGGATGAACTTCGGCTGGTGTGCGAGCAGCAGCACCGGGAGGTCGGGGTCGGCCCCCTCCAGTGCGGCCGCCAGGTCGGTGCGGTGGCCGGGCAGCCCGGACGCTCCGGCCGTCACGTCGTCGACGCCGGCCAGCACGAGCCGGTCGCCGCCGCGCTCCACGACGACGTGCCGGTTGTGCAGCGGCTCCCAGCCCAGCTCCGCCATCCGGTCGAGCCAGCCCTGGGCCTCGCTGAAGTACTCGTGGTTGCCGGTGACGTAGACCTTGGCCAGCCGGGCGTTCACGGTGCCCAGCGGCGCGGACTGATCCCGCCGCTGCGCCGGCGTGCCGTCGGCGATGTCACCGGCGTGCGCGACGACGTCGGCGTCGAGCGTGTTGATCACGTCCGTGACCTTGCGTGACCACTCGGCCCGGTCGATCGGCCCGTAGTGGGTGTCGGCGATCAGCACGACCCGGGTGCCGTCCAGGCCGGCGCCGAGCCGCGGCAGCGTCACGTCGACCTCGCGGACGCGGGACACCCGCATCGCCTCGTAGTGGCCCCAGAGCAGCAGGCCGACGCTGACCACCAGCGTGAACGCCGCGACGACCCGCGACCGCGCCGGGTTTTCCACCCCGCCCAGCGCCAGCGCCAGCCGGAGCACGTCGCCGATCAACGACCAGACGAACAGCACCCAGACGACGCCGAGCAGCGTGTCGCCGATACGTGCCGCGCGGTCGTCGTGGCGACCGTGGCCGCGGGTCATCGCCAGCGGCAGCCCGACCAGCCCGGCGAGGAACACCAGCGTGCCGACCACGACGACCGGCAGCGGCCAGTCGTTGGAGGGGCCGACGAACGTGAACCACGGCACGCCGAACAGCAGCAGCGAGATGACCAGGACGATGCCGAGGAACGCGCCGGCCCGGCGGCTGCGCTCCGGGTTCGGAGCGGGCGTGGCCTCGGCGACGTCCTCGGGCAGCGAATCGAGCTCGGCCACGGGTGCTCCTGTTCGGTGGTTCGGGTGGACGGGGCGCTCGTTAGACCAACGGCACGCTACTCGTCCTGATTCCGCGTCCCGGTCAACGGCTCGTGTCCGTGCGGTAGCGCCGCAGGGCCGGTAGCGCCACCGCGAGCGCCAGCGCACCCAGCCCGCACGCCAGCCCACCCAGCGCCGCGCTGGCCGCCGGACCGGCGAACGCCGCCACCGCACCGGCCCGGACGTTGCCGAGTTGCGGACCACCGGCCCCGACCACGAAGTCCACGCCGCTGATCCGGCCGCGCAGCTCGTCGGGCGTCGTCAGCTGCAGGATCGTGGCGCGGCAGACGACCGTCACCACGTCGGCCGCCCCGGCGACCACCAGGAACCCGAGGGCGAGCCAGAGCGTCGGGCTCAGCCCGAGTCCCAGGATCGCCAGGCCCCAGCACCCCACCGCCACCAGCATCGCCACGCCCGGACGCCGTACCGCACCCAGCGGCCCGGACAGCGCCGCGGCCAACAGCCCGCCGAGCCCCAGCGCGGCGTAGAGCAGGCTGGTCGCCAGCTCCCCGCCGCCGAACCGGGTGTCGGCCAGCGCCGGGAACAGCGCGTGCGGCAGCGCGAGCACCATGGCGTCCAGATCGGCAAGAAGGGAACCCGCGACCAGCGGGTGCCGCCTCGCGTACCGCAGCCCCTCCGCGACCGAGCGCACGCCGGCGGCCGTGCCGCCGCCCGCGGGTGGCATCGGCCGGATCCCCGCGATCGTCCAGACCGCGAACGCGTAGGTGGCCGCGTCCAGCAGGTAGACCGCGACGGCGCCGATCGACGCCATGAGCACGCCGGCCAGCAGCGGACCGGCGAGGAAGCTGATCTGCCAGGCGAGGTGGGTGAGCGCGGCCGCCGCCGGGACCAGCCCGGCAGGCAGCAGGCGGGGCGGGAACGTGCGGCGCGCCGGGGCGTCCACCGCCGAGAGGCCCGACTGGGCCGCCGCCAGCGCGTACAGGAGCCAGAGTTGCCGCAGGTCGAGCGCCGCCTGCACGGCGAGCAGCGTCGCCACCAGCGCGAGGGCCGAGCTGGTGACCAGCACGAGCCGCCTGCGGTCGACCGCGTCGGCGATCGAGCCGCCGAACAGCCCGAGGGCGAGCGTCGGGACCAGCGTGGCCAGCCCGATGGCTCCGACCGCGAACGACGAGCCGGTGAGGTCGTACACCTGGACCGCGAGCGCCACACCGGTCATGCCGGTGCCGATCGCGGAGAACGCGTGACCGATCCAGGCCCGACGGAACTCGGGGGACGCGCGGAGCGGGCGCACGTCGGCCAGAAGCGGCACGATCGCCGAACTTACCCGAGCTAATTGACTACATGCCGTAGACGTTCCCGCGTGCCGCGGCGTACGGTGTGGACATTCCGACGTTCGGGGAGGCAGTCATGGCCGTCATGTCCGTGGACAGCACGACCGCAGCCTGGCGGGCGGCAGGCGAGAGCGGCGACGCGGAGGCCGCCGCCGCGTGTCTCGCCGACACCGTCGAGGCGATCTCCCCGCTCACCGCCGCGTTCCGCTTCTCCGGCCGGGACCAGGTGCGCGAGATGCTGATCGCCGCGATGGAGGTCTTCGAGGACCTGCGCTACCACACCGAGGTCGGCGACGAGCGCACGCGCGCGCTGTTCCTGACCGGACGGGCCGGCCGCGAGCAGTTCGAGGAGGCGCAGCTGCTGCGGTTCGACGCCGACGGCCGGATCGTCGAGCTGACGCTGTTCGGGCGGCCGTTACCCGCGCTGACGCAGGTGATGGGCAGCATCGGTCCGCTGCTGGTGCGGCGGCAGGGACGGCCAGGGCTGGCCAGGCTGATCCGGGTCGCGAGCGCGCCGCTGGCGCTGTTCACCCGCGTCGGTGAGCGCCGCCTGGTCCCGCTCGCCGATCCGAACCGCGGACGCGGCTCAGCCGACGGGTGAGCCGAGCGACCGAAGCATGACCGACGTCAGGCGGCGCGCCGCCGTCGCGGCGCCGTCGGCGTCGGACGCGGCGATCGCGGACGCGAGCACCCGCTGGGTCGCCAGGTCGGCGGCCTCCGGTGCGCTCAACGGCCGCGTCACCGCGACGTTCTGGTTCATCGCGGTGACGAGGCTGTTGTACGCGAGCTGGTAGGCGACGTTCTCGCCTGCGAGGACGATCAGCCGCCAGAACTGCTCGTAGCGTTCGGCCAGCACGATCGGGTCGGACACCCCGGTAGAGCCGGTAACGAAGTCCTCGATCTCGGCGGCGGCCACCGCCGAGGCGCGCACCGCCGCCAGCCGCGCGGCGTCGACGCCGATCGCCAGCCGCATCTCCAGCGCCGACCGCAGGATCTCCCCGCTGGCCAGCTCCGAGGCGGCCAGGTCACCGAGGACCTCGAGCCCGGCGTGCGTCCGCCAGTCCAGGACCCGGGTCGCACCACCGTGGCTGACCTCGACCAGCCGCGCCTGCTGCAACCGGCGCATCGCCTCGCGCAACCCGTGCCGCGCCACGCCGAACTGCTCGGCCAGCGCCCGCTCCCCCGGCAGCGCGGTGCCCGCGGCGAGCGTCCCGGTCAGGATCGCGTCCCGCAACTGCCGGTAGACGCCATCGGAGACACCACTGCGCGCGATCGGGCTGAAGGTCACCGCACCGACTTTACGGCGGGCGCCCATCCCGGCCCGCGGAGCAGGTACCCGGCCCGGTCACGCCAGGACGACGCCGTGCGCAGCGCCCGTCCGATCGCCACGTACTCGCTGAACGCGACCTTGACCGGGTTGTACGTGCCGATGTTCTTGGTCAGCCCGTAGACAACCCGCTCGCCCTCCGGTTCGAACGTGCCGAACAGCCGGTCCCAGACGATCAGGATGCCGCCGTAGTTGCGGTCCAGGTACATCTGCTGGACGCCATGGTGGACCCGGTGGTGCGACGGGGTGTTGAACACCGCCTCGTACCAGCGCGGCATCGTGCCGATCCGCTCGGTGTGCAGGAAGAACTGGTAGATCAGGTTGACCGACAGCTGGAAGAAGATCATCCAGGGCGGGATCCCGATCGCGGCCAGCGGCAGCCAGAACGGCAGCGCGGTGAACGGCGTCCAGGGCTGGCGCAACGCGGTCGAGAAGTTGTACCGCTGGCTGGAGTGGTGCACGACGTGCGAGGCCCAGAGGATGCGGACCTCGTGGTGCGACCGGTGGTACCAGTAGTACGCGAGGTCGTCGGCGAAGAACAGCAACACCCAGGTCCAGATCGACGTCGGGTCCAGGCGCAGCGGGGTGAGCGCGTAGACGCCGGCCAGCGCGCCGAGCGTGACCAGCTTCCAGCCTGCCTCCACGACCAGGAAACCCAGCCCCATCGACAGGCTGGTCACGGTGTCCCACGGCGTGTAGCCCAGCTCGCTCTCGTCGCTGAGAAAGCGGTACGACGCGATCTCCAGCACGAGGAACAGCACGAACACCGGCACGGCGAAGACGAGCACGTACTCCGTCATGCGCGCTAGCGTACGGACACTGGTCCACTGGTTCAACCAGTATGGCGGATCACGCTCTGCGGGGCAGCGCGTCGATCGCGGCGACCAGCAGATCCAGGCCGAACTCGAAGTCGGCCTCGGGATCGTGCGCCAGCAACGCCGGTGCCGACGCGACGACGTGCGGGAACTGCGCCGGGTCCACGCGCGCCAGCGCGGGCGCCGACCCCTCGGAGACCCGATCGATCAGCTGGCCGAGCCAGAGCGCCTGCAACTGGGAGCCGACCGCGTACGCCATCAGCGCGTGCACGATGCGCACCGCGGTCGCGCCCTCGAACCCCGCCTCGGCCGCCAGCGCGAGCGCGCGCTCGGCCAGCCGGGACGCCGCCGTGCTGTCGATCGAGTGCGTGAGCACCACCCGCATCGCCTGCGGGTACTCGTGGGCCGCCGCCCGGAAAGCGCGCACCAGCGCACGGCCCTCTTCGCGCCAGTCCCCTGTCCCCGACGGCACGACGTCCAGGCCGGCCACGACGTACTCGGCCACACCCTCCATCAGCGCGGCCTTGTTCGGGACGTGGTTGTAGAGCGACATCACCGCGACGCCGAGCTCGGCCGCCACCGCACGCATCGACAGCGCCTCGGCGCCGTGCCGCTCGAGCAGCTCCACCGCGGCGTGGACGATCCGCTCCCGGGTCAGGACCAGCCGCACCACCGGCTCCGGAGACTTCCTCACCGGCTCACGCTATCCGAGGCGCACCGGCAGCTCGACGTAACCGCGCAGCGTCCGGGTCGGGCGACGCAGCGGACGCCCGGCCACCGCGAGGTTCGGGTAGCGCTCGAACAGCCGGCGCAGCGCCTCCTCCCCCTCGATCCGCGCCAGCGCCGCACCCAGGCAGTAGTGGACGCCGCTGGAGAACGCCAGGTGCTCGCGGGCGTTCGTCCGGTGGATGTCGAACCGCTCGGGGTCGTCGAACACCTCCGGGTCGCGGTTCGCGCCACCGATCAGGACCGAGAGGAACGTGCCCGCCCGCACCGGCACGCCGGCGACCTCGGTGTCGTGCAGCGCCAGCCGGGCGGTGTTCTGCACCGGGGACTCGTACCGCAGGATCTCCTCGACCGCGTTGCCCCACCCGTTCGCGTCGGCGCGCAGGTCGGCCAGCTGGTCCTCGTTCTGCATCAGCAGCTCGGCCCCGTTACCGATCAGGTTGACCGTGGTCTCGAAGCCCGCCGCCAGCAGCAGCCCGGCGATCGCCTGCAGCTCGGTCTCGGTCAGCTCGTTCTCGACCCGGACGAGCTGGCTGAGCAGGTCGTCGCCGGGCTCCCGCCGCAGCCGGGCGAAGTGGCCGGACATCCACTCGTTGAGCTCGCGGATCGCCCGGTCCACCCGGCGGAACTCGCGATAGGTCAGTCCGATGTCGAGCACCGGTGCCGCGGTGCTGCCCCAGGCGATGAACTGTGACCGCATCTCGGTCGGCACGCCGAGGATCTCGGCGATGATCGTCACCGGCAGCAGGCTCGCGTACCGGCTCACCAGGTCGACCGGTTCGCCGCGGCTCTCCCGTTCGGCGCGGTCGAGCAGGTCGTCGGCGAGCTCACCGACCCGGCCGCGCATCGCGGCCATCGCCCGCGGCGTGAACACCTTCGAGACGAGCCGCCGGTACCGGGTGTGGTCGGGCGGGTTCACCGCCAGCATCGAGGGCGGCGTCACCGGGCCGATCGTCCGATCGGGACGCGTCATCAGCCAGCGGGGCAGTGCGGGCAACGTGCTCGGATCGGCCACCACGCCGAACGCGTCGCTGCGCAGCGTGGCTCCGGCGACCGCGTGGCTGGCGGTGGCGGCCAGGAACGAACCCTTGAGCACCGGCCCCCGCTCGCGGATCTGCGCGTAGAGCGGGAACGGGTTCGCGCGGACCGCCGGGTCGGAGAAGAGCGTCGCCTGCAGGTCGCCCTGCTTCCGCGCGCGCTTCATCGCCACCCGGGCCACGCCGTGCCGGGCCGACCAGGAGCCCGCCGTCAACAGCTCGGCCCGTAAGCGGCCGGGGGGTCGCACGGCCCGCACCACCGGCTGGTTGCTGGTCAGCGTCATGGCGCCTCCTCGATACGTACTCCGTACGTGTTACGTACGTTGTACGTACGGCGGCTCGCGCTTGTCAAGGAAACCGTGGGGCAAGCGCGGACCTTTTCGGGGTCCCCTTCTACAGGGAGTGACGCCTATGCTCGCCACGGTGACTCTTGCCCGCCCCCTTCGGGCGCTTCCCGTCCTGGGTGCAGACCTGCCGGTGACCCTCGCCGACGGTCGCATCACCAACCACGTCAACCTCGACTACGCGGCCACTGCCCCGTGCCTGGCCGCCGCCGCGGACGCGGTGACCCAGATCCTCCCCTGGTACGCGAGCGTCCACCGTGGTGCGGGCGCGGCGTCGCAGCGCAGCACGCTCGCCTACGAACGGGCCCGGCAGACGATCGGCGACTTCGTCGGCGCCCGCGTGGACGACCACGTGATCTTCACCCGCAACACCACCGACGCGCTGAACCTGCTGGCCAGGGCGCTCCCGTCCGGGACGACGGTCGTCGGGTGGGCGGGCGAGCACCACGCGAACCTGCTGCCGTGGGGCACGACGGTCTCGCTGCCGGTGCCCCGGACGTCCGGCGAGGCGATCGACACCCTCGATCTCACGCTCGCCGGGCTCACCGGGCCGGTCCTGGTCACGGTGACCGGCGCCTCGAACGTCACCGGCGAGGTCTGGCCGATCGCCGAGCTGACCGAGGTGGCGCACCGCCACGGCGCCCGGATCGCGGTGGACGCCGCCCAACTCGCGCCCCACCGCCCGGTGTCGCTGGCCGACTCGGGCGTCGACTACCTAGCGCTCTCCGGTCACAAGCTGTACGCCCCGTTCGGCGCGGGCGTCCTGGCCGGGCGCGCGGACTGGCTCGATTCCGCCGCCCCGTACCTGGCCGGTGGCGGCGCGACCGCGTACGTCGCCGCGGAGGACGGGGGCTACCGGGTCGAGTGGAACGAAGGCCCCGCGCGGCACGAGGCCGGCACCCCGAACCTGGTCGGCGCGGTCGCGCTGGCCGCGGTGTGCGAGGCCCTGGCCGAGTCCGATCGGGACGCGCTGACCGCGCACGAGGCCGCGCTGGTCGAGCGGCTCCGCGAGGGGCTGGACGCGCTGCCCGGCGTGGGCGAGCTCCGGACGTTCCCCGTCGGGCACGACCGGGTCGGGATCGTGAGCTTCGCGGTCGCCGGGGTTCCGGCGCCCGAGGTCTCGGCGCACCTGGCGACCCGGCACGGCATCGGCGTCCGGGACGGGCTGTTCTGCGCGCACCCACTCTCGCAGCGGCTGCTGGCCGACGCGTCCGCCCGGGTGGGTGCCGATCTCGGCACGTCCGCGGTGCGGGCCAGCGTCGGCCTCGGCAGCACCGAGGAGCACGTCGACCGGCTGCTCCTCGGCGTCGCCGAGCTCATCCGAGCGTAGGCAGCCGGGGGACGGCGCTCACCAGGCGGCGGGTATAGGGGTGCGACGGGGCTCCCAGCACCGACGCGGTCTCGCCCTGCTCCACGATGCGCCCGCGCTCCAGCACCGCGGTGTGCGCGCAGAGCGTGGCCACCACCGCGAGGTCGTGGGAGACCATCACGAGCGTCAGCCCGCGGGTCTCCCGCAGCTCCGCGAGCAGATCGACGATCCGCACCCGGGTCGAGACGTCGAGCGCGCTGACCGGCTCGTCGGCGAGCAGCACCCGGGGCTCGCAGACGATGGCCCGCGCGATCGCGATGCGCTGGCGCTGGCCGCCGGAGAACTCGTGCGGGTACCGGTCGACGACGTCGGCCGGTAGCCCGACGGCGTCCAGCGCGGCGGCCACCGCAGCGCCCCGGTCGCCGGGCAGACCGAGCGAGCGGAGCGGCTCGGAGACGATCCGGCCGACCCGCTGCCGGGGGTCGAGCGACGAGTACGGGTCCTGGAAGACGGTCTGGACGCTGCGCCGGAACGCCCGCCCGGCGGACCGCACGTCCACGCCGTCGAACAGCACCGCGCCGCTGGTCGGGCGGGCCAGGCCGAGCAGCAGGCGCAGCAGCGTCGTCTTGCCGGCGCCGGACTCACCGACCAGGGCCGTGCTGCGCCCCTCGGTGATCGCCACCGAGACGTCGCTGAGCACCGGCGCCGACGCGCCCCGGTAGGCGAACCCGACGTCGCGGGCCTCCAGCAGGCTCATGACCACTCCAGTGCGGTGTCCAGTTGGCGGGCGGCGGTCACCAGCGCCTGCGTGTACGGGTGTTGCGGTGCGCGCAGCAGGTCGGTCAGGACACCACGCTCGACCGCCACACCGTGCTCGAGGACGATCACCCGGTCGGTGACCTTCGAGACGACGGCCAGGTCGTGGCTGATGAACAGCAGCCCCATGCCCCGGTCACGCACCAACCCGTCCAGCAGCGACAGCACCTCGGCCTGCACGGTGACGTCCAGCGCGGTGGTCGGCTCGTCCGCGATGAGCAACGCCGGGCGGCACGCCAGCGCCATCGCGATCGCCACCCGCTGGCGCTGGCCCCCGGAGATCTGGTGCGGATAGGCCCGGGCGATCCGCGCCGGGTCGTCCAGCCGCACCTCGGCCAGCGCGTCCAGCACGGCCGCCCGCAACGCACGGCCGCGCACCGCACCGAACCGCCGCAGCGGCGCCGCGACCTGGCGACCCACCCGCATCAGCGGATCGAGCGCGGTCAGCGGCTCCTGGAACACGATCGCGGCCGCGCGGCCCCGGACGGTGTTCAGGACACGATCGGACGCTCCCACGACCTCGGCAGCACCCAGCCGGACGCTTCCGGACGCGGTCAGGCCCGCGGGGAGTAGGCCGACCGACGCCAACGCCGTCAGCGACTTCCCCGAACCCGACTCGCCGATCAGCCCGAGCCGCTCCCCCGCGTCGACCGTGAACGACAGATCGGACACCAGCGCACGATCACCACGCACGTTCAGGCCGGAGACAGCAAGCACGCTCACGACGAAGACCTCCGACGAGTCGGATCCGCCACGTCCCGCAGCCCGTCGGCCACCAGGTTCACGCCCACCACCAGCAGCACCAGCGCGATGCCCGGCGCGAGCGCACCGATCGGCGCGGTGAGCACGGTGGCCTGGGCCTCCTGCAGCAGCTGCCCCCAGGACGCGTTCGGTGGGGGCGGCCCCAGCCCCAGGTACGACAGCGACGCCTCGGCCAGCACCGCCAGCCCGAACTGCAACGCGAGGTTGACGCTCAGCGTCGGCCAGATGTTGGGCAACACGTGTTCCACGACGACGCGGGGCCACGACGTGCCGGACGTCCGGGACGCGGTGATGTAGTCCTGGGCCAGCACCCGCTTCACCAGGATCCGGGTCAGCCGCGCCACGATCGCCGCCATCGCCAGTCCGATCGCGAGCACCGCCGACGTCAGCGACGCCCCCCGGGCGGCCACCACGAGCATCGCCAGCAGCAGCGTCGGGAACGCGATCAGGATGTCCAGCAGCGCGGCGAGCGTGTCGTCGAACCACCGCTGGGCGAACCCGGCCGCCAGCCCGAACGTCACCCCCACGACGCCGCCGAGCAGCACCGCGCCGGCCCCGGTCGCCAGCGCGATCCGGGCGCCGATCATCAGCCGGGTCACCAGGTCGCGGCCGAGCTTGTCGGTGCCCAGCCAGTGCTCCGCCGTGGCTCCGGTCAGCCGTCCGCCGGTCGTGTCGTCCGGCGCGTACGGCGTCCAGACCAGCGACACCAGCGCGATCAGCACGACGAGCCCGACCAGCACGCCGCCCACGACGAGCGCCACCGATCGCCGGCGGCTCATACGACCGATCCCGACCGGAGCCGCGGGTCGATCAGCCGCTGCGCGAGGTCCGCGAGGAAGCCGATGACGAGCACCGCGAGCGTGCTGACGAACAGCACACCCTGGATCACCGGGTAGTCGTGCTGGTCGATCGCCTGGATCAGCAGCGACCCCAGCCCCGGCAGCGCGAACACACTCTCCACCACCACCGCGCCGAGGAACGTCGTGGCCAGCTCGATGCCGAGGATCGACACCACCGGCACGGCCCCGTTCCGCACGCCGTGCCGCCACATCGCGCCGACGAACGAGGAGCCCAGCGCCCGCGCGGTCCGCAGGTAGTCCGAGCCCAGCACGTCCAGCGTCGCCGACCGCACGTACCGGATCAGCGACGCCGACATCACCAGCGCGATCGTCAGGATCGGCAACACGAGCGAGCGCAGCGCGTCCGGAAAGCTGGCCCAGTCGTCGGACGGGAACCCACCGGCCGGCAGCACCCGCCACTCCAGCGCGAACACCGTCACGAGCAGGATCCCGATCCAGAACGCGGGCACCGCGATGCCCAGCTGCGACACGCCGTTCAGCAAAGCCCCGTACCAGGTGTGCGAGCGCCACGCCGCGACGAACCCGACCGGCACCGCGATCAGCAGCGCCAGCAGGAACGAGAGCAGCGTCAGCGGCACGGTCACGACGAGCCGGGACGCGATCTCCGGCCCCACCGGCAGCGAGCTGACGAACGACGTCCCGAACGAGAACGTCGCCAGGTCGCCCAGCCACGGCAGGAACTGCTCGACGAGCGGCTTGTCGGTGCCGATCTGGTGCCGCGCCGCCTCGATCTGGTCCGGCGTCGCACCGACCGAGAGCAGCGCGTTCGCCGGGTCACCCGGCAGCATCCGGAGCAGCACGAACAGCACGACGCTGGCCAGCAGCAACGACACGAGCAGGAACGCGAGCCGCCGGAGTAGGTACCTCCCCAGCGACCCGCGCTCCCGAACCTTTACCGGTTTCAACTCTTCGTGATGCCGTACGCGTAGAACTGCGAGTTCAGGCCGTTGACCGGGTACCCCGACAGCTTCGACGACGCGACCACGATCTGCGGATACAGGTACAGCCAGTCCGAAGCCGCGTCCTGCGCGATCTGCTCGTTCACCTTCTTGAGCAGCGCGGTCTGCTGCTCCTCGGTGTCCGACTGCTCGGCCTGCTTGACCCACGCGGTGACCTGCGGGTTGTCGTAACCCCAGTAGAACGTCGGGTCGCCGTACCAGACCACGTCCCGGTCGTTGACGTGCTCCTGCAGCGTCGCGGCGAAGTCGTGGTTCTTGTAGACCTTCGTGTACCACTCGTCCGCGGTGATCACGTTGATGTTCACCGTGATGCCGACCTTCGCCAGCTCGGACTTGACGAACGTCGCGACGGTCGGGTGCGGGTCGTAGTTCGGGGTGTCGAGCGTGAACGTGAAACCGTTCGGGTAGCCGGCCGCGGCCAGCTCCTTCTTCGCGAGCGCGACGTCGTACGGGTTGACCTTCGTCAGGTCGACGTACCAGGGGTCGGTCGGCGGCACCATCGAGCCGATCAGCGTGCCGTACTCGCCCCAGATCGACTGCAGGAGCTTCGCGTCGTCGATCGCCGAGGACACGGCCTTGCGGACGCCCACCTTGTTGAACGGCGCGACCTTGTCGTTGAACGCGAGCAGCAGCTTCGTCGTCGACTTGCCGTCGTTGATCGTGTAGTCGTCGTTGTCGAACTGCTCGAGCGCGTCCGGCGACTGCTCCGAGGTCACCACGTCCACCTGGTTGGTGAGCAGCGCGTTGTTCAGCGCGGTCGCCTCGGTGAAGTAGTGGAAGACCACGCCGCTGTTCTTCGGAGCTGTGCCCCAGTAGCCGTCGAACTTCGTCAGCGTCAGCGTCGAGCCGCGCTTCCAGGCGCTGAGCTTGTAGGGCCCGGTGCCGTCCTCGGTCGTGCTGAGGTTCTTCGCCTCGTCGTTGATCACCCAGACGTAGCTGAGGTTGTAGACGAACGAGATCGACTTGCTCGACAGCGTCACGACGACCGTCTTGGCGTCCGGCGTCGCGATGCTCTTGATCACCTCGAAGCTGCTCTTGCGCGCGGACTGCGAGTTCTCCGCGGTGACCTTCTCGATGCTGTACTTGACGTCCGCCGAGGTCAGCGCCTTGCCGGAGTGGAACTTCACGCCGTCGCGCAGCGTGAACGTGTAGGTCAGGCCGTCCGGGCTGACCTGGTGATCAGCCGCGAGCAGCGGCTCGACCTTGCCCTCGTCGGTGAGCTTGAACAGCCCCTCGTAGACGTTGCCGTTGAACGCCTCGGTGACGCCCTGCCCGCCGCCGTTCGTGTTGTCCAGGTTCTGCGGCTCGTAGAGCGAGCCGACCTGGATGATCGCGTTCGCGTCCGCCGTCCCCGACCCGCCGTCGTCGTTTCCGCCGCCGCAGGCGGCGAGCGCCAGCACCGCGGTGAGGATCCCGCCGATCACTGCTTTCCGTTTCACACAAATCCGATCTCTACGCCACGCGGCGAACCACCGCTGGCTGGGGGGTTGGGGTGGGGTTTGCGACTGCGGGCCGGTGCGGCACGCGGTCGGTTGCTCTCCGGCGGGGCGCCGCCGCCCGGCCGTGCTCAGGAAGGCGCGAAGCCGCCGCGGAAGACCGGCAGCTTCTCGCCGGCTTCGATCCGGCCGGCGAGGCGGTTCTGCCGCGGCGGCATCGGACAGTTGTATTCGGCCGAGAAGCCGCAGGGCGGGACGAACGCGCGGTTGAAGTCGAGCACGACCCGATCGGCGCCCGGCTGCCGCTCGACGAACAGGAACCGCCCGGCGGCGTACGTGTCGACGCCGTTGGTCTCGTCGCCGAACACCAGCAGCAGCGTGCCGTCGTCGTCGAACGCGTTCAGCGTGTAGTCGACGCCCGCCCGGGTGAGCAGAATGTCGCCGGGCACCGCGAGGTCGCGCGTCCGCCCGTTGTCGCGGAGATGCTCGAACGGCACGCGCTTCGGCTCACCGTCGCTACGCAGCGTTGCCTTGAGGACCAGGTCCGGGTTATACGGAAATACGTCGATCGTCTCGAAATGCTGGATCGCCGGGGAGTTCGCGTCCCAGTGGCGGATGCCGTGCTCGACCGCTCCGGTCGTGAGGTTGCGCCGCTGCAGCCGGGTGACCGTCACCCCGTCCGCCAACTCCACGACCGGCTCCGGCTCATCCGGCGCTGACCAGCGGGTTTCCACCAGCGCGAGGTTGCCGGTCGGCGCGGTGACGGAGGCGAGCCGCGACGTGCGCCAGGCTGTCCACTCGGCGGCGGCGCTGGAGACGGAGGCGGAGGTTGGTGCGGACATCGGGCGGAGCTCACTTCGACGGTTCGGACACGGTGCGTGACTTTCCGGACCGATTAACCCTACCTGGCCGATGGAGTATTCCCCTGGGAGGGCTACGTCACTCCGTTTCCCCAGGCCACGTGCGCGTTAAGACCGGTTCGCCCAAAGGCCACCAAGGCGGTGGCGCGCAGCCGATAGGGTGCGCGAATGTTCGTTGTGACACTCACTTACGTCGCTGATATTTCCGAAGTGGACGCCGAGGAAGAGGCCCACCTGGCCTGGCTCGACAGCCAGTTCGCCGATGGCGTTTTTGTCGCCTCCGGCCGCCGGGTGCCGCGCCACGGCGGCGTGATCCTCGCGGACGGCCTCGACCGCGAGGAGCTGAACCGGCGCCTTTCGCTCGACCCCTACGCCGAGAAGTGCCTGGCCGACTACACCGTGGTGGAGTTCGACCCCACCCGCGTCGCGCCCGGTTACGAGAAGCTGCGCTCCGACACCGCGACCGGCGCGTCCGGCGTGGCCGGCGTTCCGCCTCGCTCGGCGTCCCAGCCGGACGCGTAACCCTCGCCACGGTCTCCCCCGCTGTCCGGGCGGGGGAGAATGGAACCGTGAACCGGGACCGGGACGACCGTGGGCGGCCGCGACAGGCGCGTCCGCGGGATGCGCTGGGACGTCCGCTGCCGTACGGCGACCCCCGTGGCGTCCCCCCGGTCTCGGAGGAGCCGTTGCCGCCGCCGCAGACGCTCGCCGAGGCTCAGCGTCTGCTGGACAGTGGGCGTGCGTTCTCCGCGCACGAGGTGCTGGAGGCGGCCTGGAAGGCCGCGCCGGAGCCGGAGCGTGAGCTCTGGCAGGGCCTCGCCCAGTTCTGCGTCGGGATCACCCACGCGCAGCGCGGCAACCGGGCAGGATCGGCGCGCCTGTTCGCCCGGGGTGTGGCCCGCTTGCGTCCGTACGCCGAGTCACCACCGCACGGGGTCGACGTCCCCGGCCTCCTCGCCTGGTACGACGCCCACGCCGCCGACCCAACGGGCACCGCGCCTCCCACCCTCACGTGAGGTGCAGATCGACCTCGGTCAGCAGCCGGTGGACGTCGATCGGCTTCGCGATGAACGCGTCGGCGCCCGCCGTCCGCAGCCGCCGCTCGGCGCCACCGGAGACGTCGGCGGTGACGATGATGACCGGCGTCCGGCGCAGCACCGGATCGGCGTGGTTGCGCACGGCCGCGAGAACCTCGTCGCCGCTCATCTCCGGTAGGTGCACGTCGAGCAGCACCAGCGCGGGCCGGAGCTCCTCGACCAGCCGTACCCCGGACGCACCGTCCGGCGCGACGACCAGGTGGAGCTTCTCGCGCTTGCTCAGCACCCGCTGCACCAGCGTGACGTTCGCCGGATTGTCCTCGACGTAGAGCACGGTCGTCGTGGCCAGCGTCGGACCGTTCGGGCCGAGGTCCAGGACCGGGGGATGGTCGCTGTCCGGCATCGCTGCCATCGCGGGCAGGTCGAGGTGGAACGTGGTCCCGATGCCCTCGATGCTGCTGAGGCTGATCCGGGCGCCCATCGCGTCCATCAGGCTCTTGGCCAGCGACAGGCCCAGGCCGGTGCCCTCGACCCCGGTCCGCTCGGCACCCAGCCGCTCGAACGGCACGAAGACCTCGTTCAGCCGGTCGGCGGGGATGCCGATGCCGCTGTCGGCCACGGTGATCCGCAGCCAGTCGGCCAGTTCGGGCGCGACCCGGTTCCCGGCGTCGTCGGCCGGGTGGTACTCGACCGTGACCTGACCGCCGCGCCGGTTGTACTTCACCGCGTTCGACAGCAGGTTGATCAGCACCTGGCGGAGCCGCTGCCGGTCGGCGCGGGCGATCATGCCGACGTCGGACGCGGTCGGCCGGCCCAGCGCGATGCCGTTCTCCTCCGCCGCCGGACGCATCAAGTCCAGGCACTCGTCGACGACCGGCTCGACCCGGACGTCCTCGACCGAGAGCGAGAGCCGCCCGGTTTCGATCCGGGCGACGTCGAGCGCGTCGTTGATCACCGCGAGCAGGTGCCTGCCCGCCCTGACGATCTGGTTGAGGTTGTCGGCGTCTTCGTGGTCCAGCTCGGCGAGCTCCAGGAGCTGGGCGAACCCGAGGATCGCGTTGAGCGGCGTACGCAGCTCGTGGCTCATCCGGGACAGGAACTCGCTCTTCGCCCGGTTCGAGCGCTCCGCACGGTCGCGGGCCTGCTCGGCGCGGTCGCGGGCGGCGTTCGCGTTCAACGTCTCCTGGCGGCGCTCGGTGACGTCGTGCAGCGTGCCGCCGAACCCAATGACCTCGCCCGCGGCGTTGAGGATCGCCTTGCCCTGGACCTCCATCCACCGCGGGCGGCCGTCCCGGTCGAGGAACCGGACGTCCTTGATCGTGCGCTGGGCCTGGTCGCGCATGCCTTCGACGAGGTGCTCAGCCGCGACGTGGTGGTCGTCCGGGTGGACGCGGTCCATCGCGTTCCGGCCGATCATGTCCTCGGTCGGGATGCCGGTCAGCCTGGTCCACGCCTGGTTGACGTAGGAGATCCGGCCCAGCATGTCGACCTGGACGATCACCGAGCCGATCTGGTCGAGGATCGCGCGGGCCTGGCGCTCTTCACTCTCGTCCGCGGCCAGCGTGCGGCGGCGCGCGATAGCGGCACCGATCAGCGCACCCGCGCCGACCGCGACCTCGCCCCGCTCGCCGGACTTCAGGTTCTCGACGACCGCGGCCTCGTTGACCAGGCCGCCGATCCGCAGCGCGGCGAGGACCTGCCCCTCGTGCGACACCGGGAGCAGGACGGCCGGGCCGCCGAGGCTGGTCGCGTCGACGATCGGCCGCCCCTCGTCCAGGCGTTGCCACTGGATGTCGCTCAGGCCCGGCGCGGCGCCGATGCCGGGCGTCCCGGCCGGAAGGTCGGGGAGTGGAGCCGGTCCGGCCGCCGGGGTGAGCGGCGGCGGAACCGATGCGGCGTGGACGCCGGGCTCGGGCATCGGCGGGAGGCCGGGCGTGAGGCCCGGTGCGTCCGCCAGGCTGGTGGGCCCCGCCGCGGCCTCGGCGCCGGCGAGCGGGAACGGGTCGGTCGGGCCGGGGTTGGACGCCGGGCGGACGACGAGTTCACCGCGCCGGCCGCCGACGTAGGCGGCCACCGCGACCACTGACAGTTCGAGGCCGCTGTCCAGCGCCGTCACCGTCGACGCGGAGAGCAGCGTTCCGACCTCGACGAGCAACTCGACGCCCGACCGGTCGTCGACGCTGTACGCCGCGCCGGAGGTAGCCGGTTCCGTTGTCCGGTTCGTCACATCCACCCGATCGGCAAGCGTGTGCGGATGCTGAGGCGGGTTGCAGGCCGGTTATAGCCCTCAATCCCGGACGGACGCCGCCGATCAGCGCCGGAGCAATCAACGGACAACAAGGGAGCCCCTCCGCCATGCCGACCGCTGCTGACGTGTTGCGCGCCGTTGACGACATCATCTCCGACGGTGTGCGCCGGGGGATGTTGCACAACGTCGCCGAGGACGACCGCCTCGACGGCCGGATCGTCACCGTCCGTGGACGCCGACTGGTCAACTTCGGCTCGTGCAGCTACCTCGGGCTCGAGACGCACCCCGCGCTCGCCGAGGCCGTGACCGACGCGGTGACCCGGTACGGAACGCAGTTCTCCTCGTCCCGCGCCTACCTCTCCTCCCCCGCGTACACCGAGGCCGAGTCGCTGCTCAGCGAGGTGTTCGGGCGGCCGACGCTGATCACGCCGAGCACCACGCTCGGGCACATGGCGGCGATGCCGACGCTGATCGGCGTGAACGACGCGCTGCTGCTCGACCACCAGGTGCACGCCAGCGTCCAGACCGCGGCCAAGCTGGCGCAGGCGCAGGGCACGCTGGTCGAGCTGGTGCCGCACAGCGACCTGGAGAAGCTGGCCGCCCGGGTCGCCGAGCTGTCCCGCACCCACGACCGGATCTGGTACGCGGGCGACGGGCTCTACAGCATGTACGCCGACTTCGCGCCGGTCGACGCGCTGTGCCGGATGGTGGAGGAGTTCCCGAAGCTCTGGCTCTACCTCGACGACGCCCACGGCGCGTCGTGGACCGGGAAGAACGGACGCGGCCACGTGCTCGACCGGCTCACCCCGGCAGCCGCCGAGCGCACGCTCGTCGCCGCGTCGCTGAACAAGTCGTTCGCGGCCGCCGGTGGTGCGCTCACGTTCCCGACCGAGGAGCTGCTCCGCCAGGTCCGGACGGTCGGCGGCCCGATGATCTTCTCCGGCCCGGTGCAGCCCCCGATGCTCGGCGCGGTCATCGCGTCCGCGCGCTGGCACCTCTCGCCGGCGGTCACCGAGCGGCAGGAGCGGCTCCAGGCGTCGATCCGCCTGTTCAACCGGCTGGCCGAGGAGCAGGGGCTGCCGCTGGTCTCGGTGGACGAGTCGCCGATCCGGTACATCGCGGCCGGTGGGCCGCCGGTCGCCTATAATCTCACCGGGCGGCTGCTGGACGCCGGTTTCTTCGTCGACACCGCGTCGTACCCCGCGGTGGCCGCGAAGCGTTCCGGCGCCCGGGTGACGCTGACCTACCACCACACCGACGCCGACATCGTCGCGCTCGTCGACGCGATCGCGGCGGCGCTTCCTGCCGCGCTCGCCGACGAGGGCAGCTCCGCCGAGGAGCTGGTCAGCGTGTTCTCCCGGCAGCTGGCCGGGCGTCCGGTGCGGCTCCGGCCGGTGCCGGTCGCGCCGGCGATCCCGCTCCGGGCGATGGACTCGGTGGAGTCCGCACCCTCGGCTGACGGTGAGCTGCGGCTGGAGCGGCACGACACGATCGGGACCGTCGACCGAGACGAGTGGGACCGGATGCTCGCCGGACGCGGTGCGTTCGGCTGGGCGGCGCTGCGCACGTTCGAGCGCGCGTTCGACGGTGACCCGGCGTCCGACCCGCAGGGCTGGCGGTTCACGTACTGGATCGTGCGGGACGCGTCGGACGCGCCGGTCGCCGCGACGTTCTTCACGACCGCGTGCTGGAAGGACGACATGCTCTCGACGGTCGAGGTCTCGGCCGAGGTCGAGCGGCGGCGCGCCGAGCTGCCGATGTACCTGACGTCGACCGTCGTCGGCATGGGTTCGCTGATCACCGAGGGCGACCACCTCTGGCTCGACCGCAGTGCGGACTGGCGGGCGGCGCTCCGGCTGCTCCTGACCGCCGCCCGGACCGAGGAGGAGAAGGTCGGCGCCTCCGCGCTCGCGCTGCGCGACCTGGAGGACGACGGCTCGCCGGAGGCGCAGGAGTTGCACGACTTCCTGGTCGGGGAAGGCTTCCTCCGACTGCCGACGATGCCGACCTGGGAGCGTGAGCTCGATTTCGCCGACGACACCCAGTTCCTCGCCGGGCTGGCGAAGAAGGCCAGGTACCACCAGCGCACCGCGGTGCTGAGCTGGGAGGACCGCTACCAGGTGGAGAACATCGTCGGTGGCAGCTCGGCCGCGGCGGCGCTGACCACGGCCGAGCGCGACCACCTCTACCGCCTCTACCGGAACGTGCACGCCCGCAACCTGGAGCTGAACGTGTTCCCGCTGCCGCGGCGGCTGTTCGACGAGGTGCTGGCCGAGTCGTGCTGGGAGCTGGCCCTGCTCCGGCTGACCGACGGGCCGGACGAGCCGATCGCGTTCGCGCTGCTCTACCACGGTCCGGAGCACGTCGCGCCGGTGTTCGTCGGCCTCGACTACACCTACGTGGCATCGCACCGCAGCTACCAGCAGACGCTCTGGCAGACGTTCCGCACCGGGCAGCGCCGGGGCGCCAAGCGCCTGCTGCTGGGGATGAGCGCCGACCTGCAGAAGTCGCGGTTCGGCGCGCGGCCCCGCCGCCGCGTCGTCTACCTGCAGCCGACCGAGCAGTACCAGGCCGACGTCCTGAACCAGCTCACCGAGGCGATCGCCGCCCAGGCCGCCTGATACCGCAGCGGCCCGACCCCCCTTGACGAGGACCCATGAACCCCGACCAGTCCGCTGAATCGATCGTCCGACTACTGTCCAACAGCCTCACGTTCGGTATCCGGACGCCGCTGCACTCGCTGCTCGGCTTCGGTGAGCTGCTGGTCATGGCGGGCCTCGACGAGAGCCAGCGCCAGCTGGCCGAGCAGGTGATCAGCGGCGCCGAAGAGGTGCTGTCCGCGTGCAACCGCATCGGCGCGCTGCTCGGGGTGCTCGCCACCAGGGCCTCCGGGTCCACCGCGGCCGAGCCGGCCGCGCGGTCCTTCGACCTGCCCGAACTGCTGGGTGAGGTCACCGCCGTGGTCAGCACGACCACGTCGGTGGGGGTCCAGATCGACCCGCGGATCCCGACCTCGCTGGTCGGCGACCGGGACGCGCTGGTCGACGCGCTGTCCGAGCTCGTGACGAACGCGGTGGCGCACGGCCGCCCGCCGTTCGCGATCGCGGTGGAGCGGGCGGGGCACTCCGGCCCGGAAGGGCTGCCGGTGCGGTTCTCGGTCACCGACGCCGGGCCGGGCCTCCCCGCGCACGTCTGGGCGGGATTGCACTCGGCCCGGCCGACGCCGCCGGAAGACGGCCGTCACTTCGGGCTCTATCTGGCCCGGTTGCTCGCCGACCGGCTCGGCGGCAGGCTCACCGCGACCCGCGGCTCGGCCGGTGGCACCGCGGTCACGCTCTCGGCACCGCTGCGGCCTGCCGACAGCGCGGTGCCGGGTGCGGCCGTGCGCGCGGTGGCCAGCCGGATGGGTCTCCGGGTGCTGCTGGTCGAGGACAACACCGTCAACCGGATCCTGGCCCAGCGGCAGTTCGCCCGGCTCGGACACGCGTTGGACACGGTGACGACCGGCGCGGCCGGGATCGCCGCCGCGATCCAGGGTGACTACGACGTCGTGCTGATGGACCGGCACCTGCCGGACATCGACGGCATCGAGACGACCCGCCGGATCCGCGCGGCCGAGGAGCAGCTCGCGGTTCCCCGCCGGGTGCGGGTCATCGCGGTGACCGCGGACGTGTCGTCCGGCACCCAGGAGGAGTGTCTGGCCGCGGGCATGGACGGCTTCCTGTCCAAGCCGGTCGACCTGGAACGGTTGCGGGCCGCGCTCGCCACGGTCACCCCCGGCGCGGACGCTCCGGCGCCGCCGACCGAGATCACGGCTCCGGCCACGCCGCTGCCGACGCAGGTGGAGGTCGACGTCGCGGTCGTCACCCGGCTGACCGAGGAGCTGGACGGTGACCGGAGCGCGGCGATGGGGCTGCTCCGGGCATACCTGACCGAGCTGCCCGGCCGGCGGCTGCGGTTGCAGGGCGCGATTCGGCGCTCGAACACCCGGCAGACGGTCGCGGCCGCCGACTCGCTGCGGTCGGCGAGCATCACGGTCGGGGCGGTACGGGTCGCCAGAGCGTGCACCCGGATCGGCGTCGCGGCCGAGACCGGGGATCTACTGGCCTGCCACAACCTGCTACCGGAACTGCTGGAGGCGTGCGAGAAGGCCAACGCGATGCTCGGCCGGATGGTCAGCGTCCCGGAGCCCGTGTCGTCCTGACGGCCGTGCCCGGCTCAGGGCACCACCCAGCCGGTGAGCGCGGCGACCAGCGTCCCGTCCGGCTCCACGTTCTCCACGTGCAGCAGCGCCAGCTTCGTCGTGAGGTTCTGCGGCTCGGCGGCCAGCCGTGAGGTGAGGACGCAGACCGTGGTGCCCGGCGTCGGCGACACCCAGCCGACGCCCGGGTTGGCCCGGATCGCGTCCACGCACTCGCCGGCCGTCGTGCGCGGTCCGGACACCACCGCGTACCGGGCCGCCTCGTCGAAGTCCAGGTGGTACCCGTCGTCGCAGTTGCGGTAGGCGGCGTCGGCGCCGGTCGGCGGCAGGACACGCGGCTCGTCCAGGTCGACGCCGGTGCCCTCGCACGTGCTCGGCTGCACGCGGACGAGCTGCGCGGAGTACGCAGTGGTGTAGTCGGCCTTCGGATCGAGCCGGTCCGGGTCCGGCGCGGGTGCGGACGGCGTCGGCGACGGGAGCACCGGCGCCGGGACGACCGCCTGCGGTGAGGCCGGCTGCTCCGGCGTGATCCGGACGCCGTCCGCCGCGCTGGCGGCCGCGCTCGCCGCCCGCTCGGCCGCGACCTGCGCGGACGTCGCGCGTCCGACCGCCATGATGCCGGTGATCGTCGCGACGCCGGCGATCAGGAGCGCGACGAGCGCGAGCCCGAGCGCGACCACCGGGAGCCCGGCGTCGGTCAGCGTTCCCGGCAGCGGATCGAGGTCCGCACCGGACGCGGAGTGACGTCCGGACGACGCCGCCGCGGTGAAGCCGAGGAATCCGGTGTCCTCGGCCGGGTCGTCGTTCCGGTCGGGGGCGTCGTGATCCGGGGCGTCGTGGCCGGGTGCGTCGTGGCCGGGTGTATCGCGGTCGGTGACCGTGCGGCCGTAGACGGTCGCGGACCGCCCGTAGAGCGTCCCCGGGCGGGTGTAGGAAGGCCCGTCGGACGATCGGGGCGGCGCGGCCATCGAGTTATCTCCCACCCGAATGTGCGGACGAGCCAATCGAACCCGATTTGCCCTATTACGCGCAGTTTGACACGCCGTGCCGCGCTCAACCCCGCCGACGTGATGCCGATCACTCGGATATGACTTCGGCGCTAGAACGGCTACCTCGCGGTGGACGCCTTTCCGACGAGTCGTGGGCCGCGCGCCACCGGATCATGCTCCGGCTGCTGTGGTGTCACGTCCCGGTGTTGGTGCTGATCGGCCTGCTCGGCCCGATGCCGGTCTGGGAGGCCGTGGTCCTCCCCGCGGCCATCGCGGCGCTCGCGGTCGGGGGCGGGATCGCGCCGGCGCCGAAGTCGCGGGCGGCGCTCACCAGCATCGGGCTCATCGCGTGCACGTTCGTCGCGATCGAGCTGACCGGCGGCCAGATGGCCGCCCACATCCACCTCTACGCGATCCTCATCTTCGTCGCGCTCTACCAGCAGTGGACGCCGCTGCTCTGGGCCGTGCTGGTGGTGCTGATCCACCACGGCGTCCTCGGCCTGCTGGCTCCGGAACGGGTCTTCGGCGACCACACCCACACCGCCGAGGCGATCGTGATGGTCGGCGTCCACGCGGGGCTCGCCACGCTGGAGATCGTCGGCATCATCGTCTTCTGGCACTTCGCCGAGCAGGCCGAGCACGAGGTCGAGACGATGGCCGCGATCGCCGACCAGGAGCGTCGCGACCGCGACCTGGCCGCCCAGGAGACCGCCGTACGCCAGGCGGAGGCCGAACGGCAGCGGGGCCAGGAGGCGGTCGCGCACTCCGAGCGGCTCGCCGGGGACGCCGCCGACATCGGCGCCGGTGCCCGGGTGGCGCTCGACGCGCTCGACGTCGTCGGTTCCGAACTGGGGCGGTTGTCCAGCGCCGTGCAGGACGTCGCCCGGCGCTCCGCGCACGCGTCCGAGACCGCCGCGGCCGGTCAGGCGACCGCGGCCAGCGCCACCGAACGCGTGCAGAACCTGGAGCGGTCAGTGGGCGAGATCGCCGAGGTCAACGCGCTGATCGCGCAGCTCGCCGGCCAGACGAACCTGCTGTCGCTGAACGCCACGATCGAGGCGGCCCGCGCGGGCGACCTCGGCAAGGGCTTCGCGGTCGTCGCGAGCGAGGTCAAGCAGCTCGCCAACGAGACGGCGTCTTCGGCGGGCGAGGTGAGCCGGGTGATCGCCGCGATCGTCGGCGAGACCGAGGCGGTCGCGCAGAGCTTCACGTCCACCGCCGAGGTCGTCGAGTCGGTCAAGGCGCTGCAGGACGACATCGCGGACGCGGTCGACGAGCAGGCGAGGGTGCTGGCCGAGGTCACCCGCCAGCTGGATACCGCGGCGCAGGCGTCCCAGGAGATCCTGGCCGGCCTCGACCGTCTGGTCACCGCGGACCGGGGCTGAACCCCTCGGCGGGCTCCGCCCGGCGGAACTGGGCGTTCTGCGCGGCGACGACCGCCGCGAGGTCCCGCTCGAGCAGCTCGGGGTCGTTCCTGCCGACCAGGTCCCTGGCGTAACCCAGCAGCGCCCAGTCGATCCGTGGGCCGCCGCCCGGTTCGCCGCGCCAGAGCTCGGCCGGCCAGCGCGGTCCGTCGAGCGGCAACCGGAGCGTCCCGCGCCGCGCGCGCCGCCCGCGCTCGTCGAGGATCCGGGCGCACCCTTCCTGGAGGACACGGTGGGCCTCGGCCTCCGACCCCGCGACGAGCGCGCGGTAGGTGTTCCACTCGTCGGTGTGCGCCGCGACCGCGTCGTGCGCCGTCCGCTGCAGGTCGGCGGCCCGCTTCTCGACGTCGCGCACCGCCTTCCCGACCTCCGCGGCACGGTCGGCGTAGGGGTTGTGCACGAGCACCTTCAACGCGACCGTCGACAGGCTCAGCAACAGCAGCAGGATGACGAACACCGGGAGCACGCGCGCCAGCTCGGGGAAGTCCCGCACGGCCAACGCCGCACGGATGTAGCCGAACACGCCGAGCAACCCGAGCACGAGCGCGGCGAACACGACCGGCACGGTCAGCCGCGGCCACGGCAGATCGCTCGGCTTCCGCTCCTCGGGCTCCGGACGCCACTGCCACAGCACCCGCTTGGCGAGCGTCCACGGGGTGAGCGGGTCGCGGGTGGGCCGCCTGCTCGACCGGTCGCGGTGCCGGAACAGGTTCTCGGCCAGCATCGTGCCGGCCACGTACAGCGCGATCGCCATCCCGGCACCGGGGAGGTAGGCCAGGTAGTACGCGATGCTTCCGGTCTCGAAGTCGAGCATCTGCTGGACGACGACGCCGACGAACGCCGCGTCGAAGACCGCGCTCGCGGCCAGCGCCGGCCAGACCAACCAGGTCGGACGCACCCGCCGCCGGAGCCGGTTCTCCGGGCCGTCGTCGGCGTGCCGCTGCGCCACCCGCTCCGCCTCGGACCGCGCTTGCCCGACCGCGTCCGCGTTGGTGAACCGGGTGACCCCCTCGATCGTGTGCCGCGCGGCGTGCCACGTCTCGAGCATGCGCTTCGACCGGTCCTGCAGCGTCTGGTGCGCGCGCCCCAGCGACGCGTTGGCCTCCGCGAACGCGCGCAGCAGCGCGGCGGCCTCGACGTCGTCGATCTGCTCGGTCGTCGGTTCCGGCGGCAGGACGGCCGGGCCCGGCGGTGTGTTGCCGCACGGCATCGGCGCGGCCCACGACAGTCCGGCGCCCGGTCCGCCCCGGCCGTTCGCTGCTGCCAGGTCATTCATCGATCTACCTCTCAGGAATTCCCCACGACGACGTCGACCCGCCGGAAGCACTCGTCCGCGCCGACCTGGCTTTCCAACACGGGATCCGGGCAGGAGCGGGTCGCCCCGGCGCCCCGGACCGCGACGACCGGCACCCCGAGCTCGGCCAGGAACGATCCGACCCGCTCCGCGCGGGCCCGGGATAATCGGAGCAGGTCCGGCGCGCTGCCGTACGGGGCGGCGTACCCGATGACCTCCACCCAGTCCGCCGTCCGGATCGACTCGGCCAGCTCCCGCAGGGCCCGCTCGCCTGCCGACCTGAGCACCGCGGAGTCGCCGTCGAACAGCGCCGCGCCGAGCAGCGGACGGACCGTGACCTTGCCGGCGAGCGGGACCACCACGTCGTCGACCGCGGCATCCGGCGACGGCGGCGGGTCGTCGTCCTCGGCGGCGATCGGCTGGGTGTCCACACCGCACCGGCGTGCGGTGCCCGCCCGCTCGCAGAGCGCCGTCCAGAGCCGCTTCAGCCAGTCCCGGCGCTGGCTGTCGGCGATCGGGTAACCGGTCCCGGAGTGCCCGACACCGATCAGCGAAACGTCCACTCCGGCCAGATCGCCCGGCCGGAGCGTCTTCTTCCGCACGCACCGGTCGACGATGCCGGTGACCTGGGCATCGGTCCACTGATCGAGCTTCGTCAGATCCGCGCAGCCGGTGGTCGGCAGCCCGTCGCTGAGCACCACCAGATGCTTGTCGCCCCCGCCCTCGCGGAGGCGGCCGGCTCCGATGCCGACCGCCTGCAGGATGTCGGAGCCTGCGCCCAGCGGCCGCGCGCCGAGCACCGGGTCGGCGTCCGCGAGCAGGCACCGGACACCCTCGGCGCGGCGGCTCTGCTGATTCGGGTCGTTGTTGACGTCCTTCTTCCAGTCGGTCGACCGGTCCGTCACGACCCAACCGAGGTTCGCCGCCGTCCCGCTGAAGCTCGCGACCGACACCGTGTCGCGGCGGCCGACGGCGTCCTCGATCGCCTTCTCCAGCGCCGCTCCGTAGTGCGGAGCCGAACCGCCGGTCGACCCCGCCCGCGTGATCGCGCCCCGGGTCGAGTTCGACACGTCCACCAGGATCACGGTCGCGCCGGGTGCCTCGGATTCCTGCTGCATCCAGCCGCACCGATCGGAGTCCGGCCGCTTCTGCAGGTCGCCGAGACCGCACCCGGCGACGCCGAGCACGAGCGCCACGCCGAGACCGGCGGCCCGCCACCGCCTCATTCGTCCGTTCCCTGGTTGAAGTCGGCGAGCATGAACGAGTAGGGACGCAGCCCCATCTGCTGACAGAACATCTCGTAGGCCTTGTCGTAGGCTCGGGCGAACTCGAACAGGCCGACCTGCTGGTGGTCACCCCGGGCGGCCCGCAGTACCTGGACGAGTTCGATGGCGCGCTCGCGCCGGGTCTCGGAGAGGTCGGTCGTGACCTCGGCGAACTGCTGATCGCTGAGGCTGGCAGCGAACGGCAGCAGGAACTGGCGCTGCCGAACCTCGGCCTCGTCCACCTCCGGGGTCCGGCTGCCGTCCCGGTTCGGCGCCGACATCCGGCCGTCGACCGATTCCGGAGCACCCTCGAACGTCCGCAGCGCGTTCAGCCAGGACTGCGTGCGCTCTTCGACCATGCGCGCCCGATCCAGCCCGAGGCGGTGTTCCTCACGCTGTTGGGCCTGCTCCAGCCGGTACTGCACGAGGTGTTCGCGCAGGCGGGGATCCATCAGCACCCGCACGGTGGGATCGCAGCGGATCGTGCGACCGTACGCGTCGTCGTAGCAGAGCCCCTGCGCGAACCTGTTGTTGACCGCGTGCTCGGCCGGTCCGGTGTCGCCGGGCTCGTACATGCGCGCGATCTCCCACGCCGCCATCCGGATCGTGGCCAGGGCCGTGTGGCTGCGCGCGTGGCTCAGGTTCTCCAGCTGGTGGAGCGAGTGCGTCGGGCTCGACCAGTGCAGACGGACGTAGAGGTGGAAGTCGAACACCTCGCCGCGCGCCGGGACCAGCATCGGCAACGTCGTCATCGGCGAATCGCAGACCGTATCCGGCGTGGTCTGCGCCGCCTCCCGCTTCGGGAACCACTGGCGCCACCACTGCAGAAATCCGCTCCGACTAGCCATCGAGCAGGTCCTCTCCGAACGAGGCGCCGCCGGCTCCTGGCCGCCGGAGCGCTGATCTGATGCGGTCGTAGATCGACGCTTCCGGGTGCCGCTCGGCCCACAGCGTCAGCCAGAAGCGCGCCCGCGCGTCCAACGGGTGGTCGAGGATGTCGACGGCCAGCGCTTCGATCCCGGCGGCGTCCTCCGGCCGCCGTTCGGCCGACCGGAGCCACTGCCGGAACTGGTCCCACGCGCGCCGCGACGTCCGTTCGTCGGCCAGCGCCCGACGCCAGAGCCGGATCACCGTGTCGCGGCGGTCCGAGAGCCCGCGCACCAGCGGCGATCGGCTGTTCTCCCCCGCCGCCAACCGGGTGAGCTGGAGCATCGCCCGGACCGCGTGGTCGCGGAGCGTCGGTTCGCCCGACCGGATCCACTCGGTCAGCGCGTCCAGCACCTGCGTCGGCGCGCCCGCGTCCGACAGCTGCACCATCGCCAGCGCGATCGAGCTCCAGTCCGCCAGCGCCCGACGGGTCCCGAGGTCCGCCAGCGCGCGGATGGCCTCGGCCGGGTCGGCGACGCCGGTGACGCTGCCGTACGCGCGGGCCGCGCTGTCCTGCAGCTGAGCCTTCGGGCTCAGCGCCCAGTCTCTGACCTGCCGACGGACGCGCGCAGCCAGGAACCCGCTGCGGTGGGCGATGTCCAGCGCGTCCGCGGCGGCGGCCCGGGTGAATGCCGGCCCCTCGGCCCAACCCCTGAGGAGCTGGCCGTACACCTCGTCGAAGTCGAACCGCGCGAGCAGGCCGGCGGTCTGCGCCGCACGCACCCGCACCCGCACCTGGGGGTGGAGCGCGAGGATCTGGAGCCAGTCCAGCAGCGGGCCGCGCAGCGTGTGGTAGTCGTGCCACGCGACGTCCAGAATGGAGACGACGAGGTCGCCGTCGACGAGCTGCGCGCGCCGAGGCCCGTCGGTGCCGTTCACTGCGGCCTCGTCGACCGCGGACATGCCGGTGCCGAGCAGCTCGCGGACCTTGCCGTCGACGATGAGCCTGGGCACTTCGGCCAGCCGCACCCGGTTGGGTGCCTGCTGGGTGACGGCCGCCATCAGCCAGTCCCCCGCCGAGAACACGTCGCTGAATGGGTGACCGTGGAACACCGCGTACGCGATGCGGAACACCTGCCTGCGCAGCAGCAGCCGCTCCTCCTTCTCGGAGGGGCCGCTGGAGGCCGCGAGGAGTTCCTCGGCGCGGGTGCGCAGGCGGTCCTTCCAGCTGCCGAGCAGCCCCGGTACCTCGGCGTCCGCGGTGTGCACGTGATCGGCCAGCACCGCGGCCAGCCCGGCCACCTCGTCCAGCGAGCGGGCGATCCGGAGGTAACGATCGACCTCCGGAACCGCGCACCGGGCGTCAACGATCGCGCCGAGCCGCTCGTCGGTGCAGTCCTCGCGGTCGCACGCGCTGCGGTGCTTCGTCAGCTGGTACGCCAGGTTGCGCCGGAGGACCGCGGCCGGGTCCGGCCGCCCGTGCGGACGGCAGAACTCACGCGGATAGGCATCCCCGGACGTCGGCGTCGGCGGCGCGACGACCACCACGAACGCGCTCTTCTGGTAGGCCTCCTCGGCGAGCGCCGCCCACTGGCCGTCGGTCGGCGAGCGCCCCAGCAAGTCGACGACGAGCCGGTCGTCCTTCTCGATCGGCGTCGCCCCCGACTCGGGCCCGCCGTTCCGGCCGATCACGTCACCGAGTTCGTCCGGCTCGGTCTCCAGGCGCCCGAGCCATCCGCTCTGCGGAGCCCGGCTGAGCAGGTAGACCGCGGTCGCGTGGCGACCGGTTCCCGATGGTCCGGAGAGGATCACCAGACGCCGCCGGACGAGCGTGTCGGCCATCTGGTCGATCCCGTCGACCGCGACGTACGTCTCCCGGCAGGCGTCCCGCGCGGCGTCGCGGATCCGCGCCCGGCTGACCCGGATCCGCCGGTCCCCGACCGTCACGTGCTGGGTGAAGTGCTCGAAGTAGAACGCCTTGCCGTCCGGGCCGGATGCGGACGCGGAGCGGTCGAACACCTGCTCGCGGCCGAACTTGCGGGCCTTCTCCTCGGCGGAGTACTCGTCGAACTGGGTGTTGTTCTGCGCGTCCTCGGACGGCGGCCGCGGACGGCCGGTGCCGTCTCCCGCCGGCGGATCTGCGGGTTTGGGCGCCTCCAGCTCGAGCGGGCGCCCACCCCGGGCGACGGACGGGCGACGATCTCCCTTCTCCTCGGGCGCTCGCCGACCGTTCGGCCGAGCCGTGGCCGGGCCCGCCGGATCGGCACCGCTGCCCCCCTCGTGCAGCGGTGCCTGACCCGTCTGCCCCGCCGGCGCCGGGGCGATTTTCGCGTGGCCGGCCCCCGGCGCTTCCGGTGCCTCCGGCTCAGCCCGGGGCTCCGGGGCCTGCGGGGACGCCGGGTCGTCGGCCGACCGGTCGTTCTGGTCGGTGTGCTCGTTCTGGACGCTCACTCCCGATCGGCCCGATCCGGTGCGTTCTCGTAGTACGCGGCCGAGGCGCGGTCACCGTTGGCGACCGCTGTCCGGTGATATCGGGTGGTGGCGTGCGACTCGTCCCGGCGTGCCTGCCGCGGACCCGGCGCCGTGTCGTACGGCCCGCCGCGCAGGATCTGCCGGATCTTGGCCACCAGCTCGTCCAGGTCCTGCCGGTACGAGCGCACCCGCAGATGGGTGTACTGGCGATCGGTGAGGGCCGCGATGTCTGCGGGTAGCGCGTCCGGATGCGGAAGTGACCCGCCGTCGAGCAGCACCGGGATCACCGGGACGCCGCGGAGGAGCGACTGCTGGATCTCCATCCGGACGAAGTCCTCGGGCCGGTCGATCAGCCGGATTCCACGCTCGTCGTCCCGGTCGAGCCAGCGCGGCCCGATCAGCACCAGAAAGACGTCGCACGTATGGAGCCGGAGGTTGAGTTCCGGACGGAAATCCTTCCCTATTTCCAGGGCCCGGCTGTCCCAGAACACCTCCGAGACCCCGAACTCCCGAGTGAATACGCAATCCAGAAGACAGGACGCGTAGGAGGCGTCTTCGGTGCGGTAGTTGACGAAAATTCCGGACACCCGGACTACCTCCTGCGAACAACGCGGCGATGGGCGAACCCCACACTGCGGCGCGCGAGGGCGGCTGAAAAGTCGTTTCCCGGGTCCGTTTCGGGAAACAGCCGGATATTCAGCGGCCTCCACCGAAAGGCCTACCAGCCACCTACTCAGGAAAGCTGAGTCGCGATTCAGACAATTCGGCTCTCGAGTGCGGCGGCGAGGTGCGGAATGAGCGGCCGGACATCCCGATGACTACGCCAGCGGCGAAGCGTCGAAGCCAATTCTCGCAAATCCGCCCTGACCGTCGCGGAGTCGACGACTCGGACCACACCGAGCATCGGCCCGATCACCGCGCACGCTTCGTCCAATCGCTGCCGACTCGCCAGCGCGAGGGCGAGCCGCGCGGCGCACCGGGCGCGCATTCGCTGCGCGTGGTCGGGCATGTTCTCGAGTTCCCTGGTCAGCAACTCGATGCTCGCCTCGTCCTGGCCGAGGTCGTGCAGGCTCCACCCGGTGGCGAACGCGATCGGATCGGCCAGGGATCCGCTCCCGAACAGCCGATCGCCGTTGCTCTGCGCCTTCGCGGCGAACGACGCGGCGCGGTCCAGCGCGCGCCGGCACCCCAACTCGTCGCCGTCCAGCGCCCTGCCCTGGGCCTCCCGCTGCGCGGCGAGGCAGGCCACGTAGGGGTCGGACGTCTCGCGTTGGGCCTTCTCCGCGAGGTCGATCGTCGAGATCGAATCCCGGCGGTACAGCGCGAGCTCGGCCTGCCGCACCAGCGCGTACGCCTCCAACTCGTGGTCCTCGCCGGAGCGGGACAGGCTCACCGCGTACCGGGTCCACCAGAGCGCGGCGCCCTCGTCGCCGTTCTCCTGCGCCATCCAGCCGGTGTACTCGGCGTAGCGCGCGGCCAGCCGCACGACGTCGACGCGGTGCGTGGAGGGGGAGCCGCCCGCGACCTCGCGCAGTACGTAGAGCCCGGATACCAGGAGTGGGATCAGCGCCGACGGATGGGCGCCGTGCCCCAACATTCGAAGGTTATCGAGTATCTGCTGAAACGCCGGAAGTGCGGCGAGTCGTGCGGCACCGGGATCGACCGGGGGCGCGATTCGCCACGTGAGAAGGCTCGCCGCTCCGCCCGCCAAGAGCGACCGTCGATTGAGGGATTGAAATGTTCCGCGACCATCGTCGCCCAGCTCCATGAGCCACACCTCGCCTGGTTGATCATCGTGCGGCGCGGCGGCGGTTCTACCTGGGCGAGAAACCAACCGAGCGAGCTCTCCCCCGGCGTCGAGAACGTGGTCGCAACGTCTGGCCAAGGCGATACTGGGCGCCTTGGATCCTCTTTCGACCTTGCTCAAATGTCCTTTGCTGTAACACGCGATCCGACTCAGTTGCTCCAGGGACCAGCCGACTGCCGTGCGCCGGCGCCGCAGTTCAGCACCGAACGCTAACAGTTCCGCCGACTCATCCACCATTCGTCACCACCGAGTTGTCGGGGGTCAATTCTCGCGAGGCGTGGGAAACACGCTAGTCGGCAATGGCGTATTCCCGCTGCCTCCGAACGGCGGCCATCCATAAAGGATGATGGGGCGCGAGTGACGGAGGTGACTATTGTCGCGTCAGACGTTGCGGCGGTACTCGCCCCCGACTTCGAAGAACGCCTCGGTGATCTGGCCCAGGCTGCACACCCGGGCGGCGTCCATCAGCACCGCGAACACGTTCTCGCCCGCGATCGCCGCGTCCTTCAGGCGCGCCAGCGCCTCCCGGGCCTCGGCCTGATGCGCGGACTGGAACGCCCGCACGCGCTCGACCTGGGAGCGCTTCTCGTCCTCGGTGGCGCGGGCCAGCTCGATCGGCCCGGTCTCGTCCGCGCCGTCCGGGGGCAGGAACGTGTTGACGCCGATCAGCGGCAGCGACCCGTCGTGCTTGCGCTGCTCGTAGAGCATCGACTCGTCCTGGATCCGGCCGCGCTGGTAACCGGTCTCCATCGCGCCGAGCACGCCGCCGCGCTCGGAGATCCGGTCGAACTCGGCGAGCACGGCCTCCTCGACCAGGTCGGTCAGCTCGTCGACGACGTACGAGCCCTGCAGCGGGTTCTCGTTGAGCGCGAGGCCCCACTCGCGGTTGATGATCAGCTGAATCGCCAGCGCCCGGCGCACCGACGCCTCGGTCGGCGTGGTCACCGCCTCGTCGTAGGCGTTGGTGTGCAGGCTGTTGCAGTTGTCGTAGATCGCGGTGAGCGCCTGCAGCGTCGTCCGGATGTCGTTGAACTGCATTTCTTGGGCGTGCAGCGACCGGCCGGACGTCTGCACGTGGTACTTGAGCTTCTGGCTGCGGTCATTGGCGCCGTAGCGCTCCTTCATCGCGATCGCCCAGATCCGCCGGGCGACCCGTCCGAGCACCGTGTACTCGGCGTCCATGCCGTTGGAGAAGAAGAACGAGAGGTTCGGCGCGAAGTCGTCGATGTCCATCCCGCGCGCCAGGTACGACTCCACATAGGTGAACCCGTTGGCCAGCGTGAACGCGAGCTGGCTGATCGGATTGGCCCCGGCCTCCGCGATGTGGTAGCCGGAGATGCTCACCGAGTAGAAGTTGCGAACCTGGTTCTGGATGAACCATTCCTGGATGTCGGCCATCATCTTCAGGCTGAACTCGGTGGAGAACAGACAGGTGTTCTGCCCCTGGTCCTCCTTGAGGATGTCGGCCTGGACCGTTCCCCGAACCGCACGGAGAGCTTCGGCGGGATCCCCACCCTTCGCCAGCTCCTGGTCGATCACCGTGTTGAGGAAGAACGCGAGGATCGTGGGCGCCGGGCCGTTGATCGTCATGCTCACCGACGTCGTGGGAGCCGTGAGGTCGAAGCCCGCGTACAGCGCCTTCATGTCGTCCAGCGTGGCGATCGAGACGCCGGACGTGCCGATCTTGCCGTAGACGTCCGGCGGGGTGTCCGGGTCGCGGCCGTAGAGCGTCACCGAGTCGAACGCGGTGGACAGGCGGGTGGCGCTCTCGCCGGCGCTCAGGTACTTGAAGCGACGGTTGGTGCGGAACGCGTCGCCCTCGCCGGCGAACATGCGGGCCGGGTCCTCGCCCTCGCGCTTGAACGGGAACACGCCCGCGGTGAACGGGTAACGGCCGGGGAGGTTCTCCTCGCGGAGGAAGCGGAGCAGCTCGCCGTCGTCGACGTAGCGCGGCAGCGCGACGCGGGGGACCTTGGTGCCGGACAGCGTCTCTTTGCGGAGTGCGGTGTGCAGTTCGCGGTTACGGACGTGCACCACGAGCTCGTCGCCGGAGTACTGCTCGACGACCTGCGGCCACTCGCGCAGCAGCACCTCGGCGCCGTGGTCGACGGTGGCGTCGTCGATCAGTTTCTGCAGGGCGTCGGTCGGCGCTCCGGCCGATTCGAGCGCGGCCCGCGCCGCGGTGAGGTGCGCCCGCTGCCGGACGGCGGCGACCTGGTCGGCGGTGGTGCGGTGGTAGGCCCGGATGCCTTCGGCGATCTCCGCGAGGTAGCGCACCCGGGTCGGCGGGACGACCGTCGACGCGGACGTCGAGGTCTTGCCGTCGACGGCGGGGAGGACGCCCTCGGTGACCGGGAGGCCGTGGCCGGCGAGTTCGTCACGGAGGAGCTGGTAGAGCGCGGTGACGCCGTCGTCGTTGAACGTCGCGGCGCTGGTGCCGTATACCGGCATGTCACTCCACTGCGCGCCGAACGCCTCGCGGTTGCGCACCAGCTGGCGGGCGACGTCGCGGCGGGCGTCGTCGGCTCCGCGTCGTTCGAACTTGTTGATCGCGACCGCGTCGGCGTAGTCGAGCATGTCGATCTTCTCGAGCTGGGACGCGGCGCCGAACTCCGGCGTCATCACGTAGAGCGAGAAGTCGACGAACGGGACGATCGCCGCGTCGCCCTGGCCGATGCCGGGCGTCTCGACGATCACCAGGTCGAATCCGGACGCCCGGCAGATGTCGATCGCGCTCGCCAGGCCGTCCGGGAGTTCCCCTCCGGCGCGACGGGTGGCGAGCGAACGGAAGAACACCGCGTCACCGTCGAGGCCGCTCATCCGGATGCGGTCGCCGAGCAGCGCACCGCCGCCCCGGCGGCGGGTCGGGTCGACGGCGAGCACCGCGATCCGGAGCTTGTCCTGCTGGTCGAGCCGGAACCGGCGGACCAGTTCGTCGGTGAGCGAGGACTTCCCGGACCCACCGGTGCCGGTGATGCCGAGCACCGGCACGGCACGGGCCTTCGCTCGGGTTTCGACCTCCGCGCGCAGGTCGTCCGGCAGCGCGCCGGCCTCGGCCATCGTGATCGCCCGCGCCACCGCGTGCGTGTGGCCGGTGAACAGCCCGTCCAGCGCGGCGGCCTGGTCGATCGCGGGGGCCGCGCTGTCCGCGGCGGGCGAGGCCACGGTCGCGGTGGCGAGGTCGTAGTCGCAGGCCGCGATCATCGAGTTGATCATCGCGGCGAGCCCCATGCGCTGCCCGTCGGCGGGCGAGAAGATCCGCGCCACCCCGCGTCCGTGCAGGAGCTCGATCTCCTCCGGGACGATCACGCCCCCACCGCCGCCGAACACCTTGATGTGCCCGGCGCCCCGCTCGTTCAGCAGCTCGACCAGGTAGCTGAAGTACTCGACGTGCCCGCCCTGGTAGGCGCTGATCGCCACACCCTGGACGTCCTCCTCGATCGCGGCGGTCACGACCTCCCGCACCGACCGGTTGTGCCCGAGGTGGATCACCTCCGCGCCCTGGGACTGCAGGATCCGCCGCATGATGTTGATCGCCGCGTCGTGGCCGTCGAACAGGCTGGACGCGGTGACGAAGCGGACCGGGTGTGCCGGTGCGTGCAGTGCCATGAGCTGACCCCGTCCCGAGGCGGAGATACTTTGACTTCCTACTATCTGACTCCCGAGGGTTCTTGTCCAGTCAGAGCGGCCCCCTATCCTGTGCGCCATGACGCGCCGGGCCCGCCTCGGGATCGACTTCGGCACCGCCCACACCGTCGCGGTGCTGCGGCGCTCCGGACGTGAACCACGCCTCCTGCTGTTCGACGGCTCACCGCTGCTCCCCTCGGCCGTGCACGCCGGCCCGGACGGCCGGCTATTGACCGGACGCGACGCGCAGCACGCCGGTCTGACCGCTCCCGGAGCGTTCGAGCCGCACCCGAAACGCTGCGTCGACGACCGGACCGTGCTGCTCGGCGACCACGAGATCGCGGTGTCCGACCTGATCGCCGCGGTGCTGCGCCGCGTCGCCGACGAGGCCGCGCAAGCGCTCGGCGAGCCTCCGGACGAGGCCGTGCTGACATACCCCGCGGCGTGGGCGAACACTCGCCGCGGGACGCTGCTGACCGCCGCGTCCGAGGTCCTGCCGAACGTCCGCCTGCTGCCCGAGCCGGTCGCCGCCGCGCACCATTTCGCGGAGGCGACGGCCACGCTCGCGCCCGGCGAGTCCGCGCTGGTCTACGACTTCGGCGCGGGAACGTTCGACGCGTCGGTCGTGCGGCGCACCCCGACCGGCTACGAGGTGCTGGCCAGTGAGGGCTTACCCGACTGCGGTGGGCTCGACGTGGACGCCGCGATCATCGCGAACCTGGGAACGGTCGCAATCGGGCAGGACGCGACGCTCTGGGCGCGGCTCACGTCCCCCGAGACGACGTCCGACCAGCGGTACCGCCGCCAGCTCTGGGACAACGTCCGGACCGCCAAGGAAGTGCTGTCCCGGGCCACCTCGACGTACGTCCACCTGCCGCTGTTCGACCGGGACGAGGTCCTCGGGCGGGAGCAGTTCGAGGCGCTGGTGGCACCGATCGTCGAACGGACGCTGACCGCCTGCCGGGCCGCACTGCGCACCGCCGACGTGTCGCCCACCGCGATCTACCTGACTGGCGGCTCGAGCCGCATCCCGGCCGTGGCCACCGCACTCCACCAGCGGTTCGACGTCGTCCCGACGCTCGTCGACCAGCCGGAGATCGCGGTCGCCGAAGGCGCGGTGACCGCCGACGAGAGCGCCGGGCCGGTGGCGTCTCCCGCTCCGCCGACGCCGCCCGCCGATCGTTCCGGCCGCCCGGCACGTCGCCGCCTGGCCGTATTCGGTGCGGCCGCCGTGGTGCTCTCCGTACTGGCCGTGGCCGGCCTGGCCCGGATCGGCGACGACGACCGCGACGCGAAGGCCGCCCCGACGCCGTCCGCGAGCACGTCCATCCGCCCGGTGACGGCGAACAGCCCGACGCCGAGCTACGCCCCCGGCGTCGATCCGTGCCTGGTCGGCTCCTGGCGGCGGGTGCAGGCCACCGTGACCGTGAAGATCGACGGCGTAGACGTCGTCCTCCGCGGCACCGCAGGCCGCACGCTGAAATACGGTCCGGACGGCGTCCTCACCGTGACGTACGACGATCCGCCGCTGCGTGGTACCTACCGCGGCAACGAGTGGGTGTACCGGCTGAGCGGCCGCTCGACGCTGCGGTATCGGACGGCGAACGGCACGCTGTTCGGAACCACGCAGAGCGTCAACGGGCGGTGGTCGCTGTACCGCGACGGCGTCTACAACAACGGCGGTGCGCTCCAACTGAACCCGGAGCCGGACCGGTACGCCTGCATCGGCGACACGCTCACCAGCGGCGGCGACTTCTACTCCGACGAGTTCGTCCGGGTGCGCTGAGCGTCGATCGTGGCGCGCAGGCGGGTGCGTGCGCCGTCGAGGCTCGGGCCGTACCAGGTCAGCGAGCGGCCGTCGACGCAGGCGAACGGCATCCCGCCGAACGCCTCCGGGCCGTCGTCCGGAGTGAACGCGTACGGCTCGTCGGGCAGCAGAACCAGGTCGACCGGCGCCAGCGCGTCCGGGTCGAACCGCGGATAGCGCTCCGGGCTGTCACCGAGCACGTTCCGGAACCCCAGCCGCTCGACCAGGTCACCCGCGAACGTGTCGGAGCCCAGCGCCATCCACGGCCGCCGCCAGATCGGCACGATCACCCGTTCCCGCGGCGGGGCGGCCCCGCGCCACTCGTCCGCGGCCCGGTCCAGCCACGCCGGACGGGATACTCCGAGGAGCGCCAGCACCCGCTCCAGCGATTCGATCGCGGCCGGGACCGTCCGGATGTCGGTCACGTACACCGGGACGCCGGCCGCGCGCAGCGCATCCAGGTCCGGTGCGCGGTTCTCCTCCTGGTTCGCCAGCACGACGTCGGGCCGGAGCGCGATCACGGCGTCGACGTTCGGGTTCTTGGTACCGCCGATGCGGGGCACGTCCAGGTCCGCGGGGTGCGAACACCAGTCGGTGACACCGGCCAGCAGGTCCCGGCGGCTCGCCGCGACGGTCTCGGTGAGCGACGGCACCAGGCTGACCACCCGGCGCACCTCGTCCGGCACCGTCACGGTCAGTCCGAGGTCGTCCACCGATGTCGCCATGGTCACGACGATAGGCACGGTCGCGCCCGGCCCGCGGCGACCCCGTTACCCTGCAAGCCATGGCCGCTCCGAGCTCCTTGCCGTTCGACCCGGTCGAGGAGGCCGCCCGTAAGTGGAGCGCCCGCTGGGACGACGCGGACGCGATGGCGGTCGCGACCTCGATCATGCGAGTTCAACAGCTGCTGCTCGGGCGGATCGAGGCCGCGTTGCGTCCGCTGCAGTTGACGTTCGCGCGGTACGAGGCCCTGGTGCTGCTGTGCTTCAGCCGGAACGGCAGCCTCCCGATGAGCAAGATGGGCCAGCGGCTGATGGTCCACCCGACGAGCATCACGAACATCGTCGACCGGTTGCAGGCGCAGCAGTTCATCCGGCGAGAGCCGCACCCCACCGACCGCCGCACGACGCTGGTGGCGATCACCGACGCCGGCCGCGAGGTCACCGAACGGGCGACCGAGGCGCTGGTCGGCGTGCGGTTCGCGCTCGAGGCGCTGGACCCGGAGCAGATGAAGTCGCTCTACGACCTGCTCCGCGACGTCCGCCTCCACGCCGGCGACTTCCCCGCCGAAGACGCCGCCCGCACCTGGCCCAATGCTTTCCACAACGCGGAGTAACTCCTGGTCTCCGGAATGGCTCGCTCGGTAGGCTGGCCGGCCAGATCATGTGTGTGGGCACGAGATCGAGATGAGGAGGCCGATGCCGCTCCCACGGATCGCCGTCGACAACGCGGCAATAGTGGTCAAAGGCGCCTTCAACCCGGCTATTTTCTCGCCGCTCTGGCTGCAAAACGTGGGGCTCATCGGCGAGACCGAGTTCGAAGCGGCCGTCCTGGACGGAATCAGCCGCGACTTTGCCATCTTCTCGGTCGACTGGTTGAACCTCCAAGTGCTTCCCGACAGCATCCAACTGCGCACTGAGGTCGCCGAAGAGACCGAGCGAATGAGAGACGTCGCTATCGGAATTCTTCGCGCACTCCCCCACACTCCGCTGTCCGCACTGGGAATCAACCGCATCGCTCACTTCGACGCCGAGAACGAAGAGCGGTGGCATGCCATCGGCGATCGGCTCGCCCCCAAAAAGGTCTGGTCCTCCGCATTGAAATTTCCCGCAACACGGTCGGTCTCCATCATCGGAGGCCGCGCCGGCAATTACGGCGGATCCGTCACGGTCACAGTTGAGCCATCTACGGTGATACCCTACGGAGTGTTTGTCGCCATCAATGACCATTACGACTTCACCCGGGTCGACGACCCTCCGATGTCCCGCGCCGACGTTACCCTACCGCAGAATGTGGAACCTCGTACCGGTATGGCTTCGATCGCCATCGAGATTCTGAACGACCGCTGGTCGCCGAGCCGCGCAGAGTCCGACCGGATCATCCAGTTGGTCGGAGAATCCGGATGAACAACATCGATACGACCTCCACCGGAGGCCTCAACGACAACCTCCATCCCGGAGAGACGACCCAACGCGACAGGCCGAGGCCGTACTCCCTCGGGCTTCGCCGCCGACCGACGCTGCCACGAGCGCTGTCTCCGACGGCACGCAACACTCCAGCGCGGCTCGTGTCCGGCGCCGAGCACCCGCTCGGTGATCCCACGAGCACGATCGACGGCGAATCCCACGCCCACGTCGGCACCTCACGCGTCGTCGGGCTCGCGAAATGGAACGGCAGGGTGCTCGAGGTCGGTGACCAATTCTTCATCGCAGAGCTGACGCCTATCGACGACGAAGAGCCGACGGTCACCGCGGAGTTCGACCTCGACCTGCTCGACGCTGCCGACTCCGATGCCCTGTCGCCTGGCACGCTGTTCTACCTCACGGTTCGAACGGTCAGCGACCGTGGACGACGCGAGCGGACGTCGAGCATACGCGTCCGACGTTTCGGGCGTTGGACCGAAGCGGAAGCCAGTGCAGTCAAGAACGACGCCGAGAGGCTACGCGACGATCTTGCCGACCTCTGGGAGTAAAGCGCCGGCCCCCGACGAGCTCGAAGTTTCCATCTTCGGGCCGGGCAAGGGAGAGTCGATCCTGGTTCATCTGGGCGATGGCCAGTGGATGATCGTCGATTCGTGCAGAGATCAGTTCGACGGCCGAATTCCGCCTTTGGACTATCTGCGAAACATCGGGGTGGACCCCGGGAACTCTGTACAGCTGATCGTTGGCACCCATGCGCACGACGACCATATCGCAGGAATGGCTGCCGTCGTCGAGGCCTGCCCATCCGCATCGCTCGTGTGTTCGGCCGCTGTCAGCAGCGAAGAGTTTTATGCTCTCGCCGCGACAGACAAACGCGTTGAAGAGATCGTTCGCGTGGGGGTTTACAAGGAATACCGGCGGATATTCGATATCGTGCGGGCGCGTGGACGGACGAAAGGGCAACGACGGCCACTGGTCAGGGCTACCGAGCAGTTGCCGTTGCTCTCGATACCGGTGGGGAACGACCGTGCCAGTGTCCTCGCGCTTTCTCCCTCCCAAGAAGCGATAACACGATCGCTGCAAAAGTTGGCGAACGGGGCACTAGTCATCGGACAAACTCCCCGGCCGCCGGCCGCTGATCCTAACGAGTTGGCAGTAGCCCTCTGGATCGAGGTCGGTGACCGCTGCGTTCTTCTCGGCGCCGACTTACTCAACGGCCCAGCGGCCTGCGGGTGGCAAGCGGTGCTCGACTGGCACCGGCCGCCGACCAAGGCCGAGGTGATCAAGGTTCCCCATCACGGAGCGCCGAACGCTCACTGGCGGCAAGTGTGGACGGACTTGGTCGTGCCCGGTCCTCTCGCGCTGATGACTCCGTATCGAGGTGGCGCCACCAAACGCCCGGCACCGTCCGACATCGTCAGGCTGCTGGATCTCGCTCCGCGCTCGTATATCACCGCATCGCCGCGAAAAGTTCCCAGGCCACGTGGCGTGCGATCCACCGCGGCTCTGATCAACCAACTGGGGAAGAACGTCCAAGACCCGTGGGGTAGAAGCGGGCAGGTGCGTGCTAGAACGCCCATCAGCGACAACGCCTGGTCGGTAACCCATGTCCCGCCGGCATCGGAGCTCGCGGTCTACCGCTGACGCCGTCAGCGGGCCGCGGCCGAGAGTCGCGCGTAGAGCTCGTCGCCGGTGAATGACGGGGGTGGGCCGTGCTCGGCGGCATGGATGAGGTCGACGACGGCCTGGTTGACCGGTGCCCGCACGCCGGCACGCTGCGCCAGTCGCACCACCGCACCGTTGAGGTGATCCACCTCGGTACGGCGACCGGCCGCGAGGTCCTCCCGCATCGAGGACCGCGCCTCCGGATCGATCCGCAGCATCGCGCCCGCCAACCGGGTGAACACCGCGTCCGGCACGCGCAACAGCGTCGGCAGGACGTGCGGCGGCACCTTCGTGACCCGCGCGGGCTGGATGCCCGCGGCGCGCAGCACCCGCAGCGCCTCGGCGACGAGCAGCGCGAGCGACTGCCGGTAGGCGCGGCGGGACAGTTCCGCCCGTAGCGGCACACCGGACAGCGCGTTCACCGCGTTGTTGAGGTTGAGCAGGAGTTTGCCCCACTGCACCGGCACGAAGTCGGCCCGCAACGTCACCGGCAACCCGGCGGCCGCGAACACCGGCAGCCAGGGGTCGAGCACCGAGGTCCGGGCCGCCATCAGCCCACCCTCGCTGGCGCGATGGAGCCGGCCCGGTTCCGGGTTGGCGACGTTGAACGGCACCATGCCGGCCACCACGTCGTAGCCCGGCAGGAGCGTCTGGAGCACGTCGAGGTTGCCGACGCCGTTCTGCAGGCTCAGCACGACCGGCCGCTGCGGTGCGTTCGCCGCGACGATCTCCGCCGCGGCGGCGGTGTCCGCGCTCTTCACGGTCACCAGCACCAGCCCGGCGTCGGACAGCGCGGTCGGGTCGAGGGAGTACTCCAGCGTGCCCGCCGGGACCTCCGTCCGGCCGCCGTCGAGGTCGGTGAGCACCAGCGTCGACTCGGTGTACGGGCGCATCCGCGCGCGACCGACGAGGCTCACGTCGGCCCCGGCGGCGTGCAGTGCACCGCCGATGTAGAGGCCGATCAGGCCCGCGCCCAGCACCGCGATCCGCTCCGGCACGCCGACCCTCCTTCCGCGCTGCTCGCGCCCGATTGTGCGAAGTGTGGACCGCACCGGGTGCCGAAACGGCAAATATCCCGCATGCTGGACGCCCCCTTGGCACCTGATGACAACACGTACCCGCTGTGAGCAGTGCCGGTTCATAACAGGGTGACAACTGCCCTGCGCTGACTCCGCACAAGATCGTTGACCTGCGCCCTCCGCGCGCGCAGGGTGAGCCAAACTGTGGCGCGAGGGAGCGTGAGATGGACGCAGATGTCATCGTCGTCGGCGGAGGGCTGGCCGGGCTGGTCGCCGCCGCGGAGGTGGCCGACGCCGGCCGGTCGGTGATCCTGCTGGACCAGGAGCCGGAGGCGTCACTCGGTGGCCAGGCGTTCTGGTCGTTCGGCGGACTGTTCCTCGTCGACTCGCCGGAGCAGCGGCGGATGGGCATCCGCGACTCCCACGAGCTGGCGTGGCAGGACTGGCTCGGCACCGCGGGCTTCGACCGGCACGAGGACGAGGATCTGTGGGCCCGCCGCTGGGCCGAGGCGTACGTCGACTTCGCGTCCGGCGAGAAGCGGGCCTGGCTGCGTGAGCAGGGCATCGGCCTTTTCCCGCTGGTGAACTGGGCCGAGCGCGGAGGCTACGACGCGACCGGCCACGGCAACTCGGTGCCGCGCTTCCACCTCACCTGGGGCACCGGGCCGGGCGTCATCGCGCCGTTCGTCCGGCGGGTGCGGGCCTCGAGCCGGGTCACGCTGCGGTTCCGCCACCGGGTCGACCTGCTGCTCACCGACGACGGGTCGGTCACCGGCGTGGCCGGCAGCATCCTCGCCCCCAGCGACGTCCGCCGCGGCGAGCCGAGCAGCCGCGAGGTGGTCGGCGACTTCGCGCTGCGCGCGCAGACCGTGATCGTCACCGCGGGCGGCATCGGCGGCAACCACGACCTGGTGCGGCAGAACTGGCCCGCCCGGCTCGGAGAACCGCCGAAGAGCATGCTGACCGGGGTCCCGGCGCACGTGGACGGTCGGATGGTCGGCATCACCGAGTCGGCGGGCGGCCGGGTCGTCAACCGGGACCGGATGTGGCACTACACCGAGGGCATCACGAACTGGGACCCGATCTGGCCCGGCCACGGCATCCGGATCCTGCCCGGCCCGTCGTCGCTCTGGCTCGACGCCACCGGCAAGCGCCTGCCGGTCCCGCTGTTCCCCGGCTTCGACACGCTCGGCACGCTCACCCACCTCGCGCGGAGCGGACACGACCACAGCTGGTTCCTGCTCACACAGAAGATCATCGAGAAGGAGTTCGCGCTGTCGGGCTCCGAGCAGAACCCGGACCTGACCGGCAAGGACGTCCGGCTCCTGCTGCAGCGGGTCCGGCCGGGCGCGCCGGCGCCGGTGGAGGCGTTCAAGCGGCACGGCGTCGACTTCGTCGTCGCCGACCGGCTCCCGGAGCTGGTGGCCGGCATGAACAAGCTCACCGACACCCCACTGCTGGACGCCGCCGACATCGAGCGTCAGGTGCTGGCGCGCGACCGCGAGATGGCCAACCCGTTCACCAAGGACCTGCAGATCACCGCGCTGCGCGGGGCCCGTGCATACCGCGGCGACCGGCTGATCCGGGTGGCGTCGCCGCACCGTCTGCTCGACCCGAGCGCCGGTCCGCTGATCGCGGTCAAGCTGCACATCCTCACCCGCAAGACGCTCGGCGGGCTGCAGACCGACCTGTCGTCGCGGGTGCTCGGTACCGACGGCACACCGGTGCCCGGCCTGTATGCCGCGGGCGAGATCGCGGGCTTCGGCGGCGGCGGTATGCACGGGTACCGGGCGCTGGAGGGCACGTTCCTCGGCGGCTGCCTGTTCTCCGGCCGCGTCGCCGGCCGCGCCGCCGCCGAGGCCACGGGCTGAGACCACCCCGAGCGCCACGGGCTGGGACCACCGTGGGGCGGGTCGGCGGCCGCCGCGTCGACGAGGAAGAATCGATCCCGTGACGAGAGTTGACGCGGAGGCCGTCGAGGCGGCCGCCGTCCGGTTGGGTTCCGTCGTTTCCCGGACGCCGTTGGAGCGCAACGCCCGATTGTCGGCGCGGGTCGGCGCCTCGGTCTGGCTGAAGCGCGAGGACCTCCAGGTCGTGCGCTCGTACAAGGTGCGCGGCGCGTACAACCTGATCGCGCAGCTCGACCGGGCGAGCCGGGCGCGCGGTGTGGTCTGCGCCAGCGCCGGTAACCACGGACAGGGCCTGGCGTACGCGTGCGCCGCGCTCGGCGTCCGCGGAAAAGTTTTTGTACCTCGGCCGACCCCGCGGCAGAAGCGGGACCGGATCGCCGCGCTCGGCGGCGAAGCCGTCGAGCTGATCGTCGCCGGCGACAGTTACGACGAGGCGGCCGCGGCCGCCGCCGAGGACGCCGCCCGCACCGGCGCGACGCTGGCGCCCGCGTTCGACGATCCGCGGACGATCGCCGGGCAGGGCACCGTGCTCAAGGAAGCGTTCGAGCAGCTCGACGAGGCACCGGACACCGTCGTGATCCCGGTGGGCGGTGGCGGGCTGCTCGCCGGGTCGCTGGCCTGGCTGCGGGAGCGCTACCCGTCGGTGCGGGTGATCGGGGTCGAGCCGGCGGGCGCTGCCGGAATGGCGGCGGCGCTGGCGGCCGGTGGGCCGGTGCCGCTGCACGACCTGGACGGTTTCGTCGACGGCGCCGCCGTGCGGCGGGTCGGCGACGTCACGTATCCGCTGGTCGCGGAACTCGGCGCGGAGCTGGTGCGGGTGGCCGAGGGCCAGGTGTGCGTCGAGATGCTGGAGTTGTACCAGTCCGACGGGATCATCGCCGAGCCCGCGGGTGCGCTCGCGCCCAGCGTGCTCGGCACCGTGGTCGACATCGAACCCGAGTCGTCGGTGCTCTGCGTGCTCTCCGGTGGCAACAACGACGTCAGCCGGTACGCGGAGGTCGTCGAGCGGGCGCTGGTGCACGAGGGACGCAAGCACTACTTCCTGGTCGAGTTCCCGCAGGAGCCCGGTGCGCTGCGGCGGTTCCTCGACGAGGTGCTCGGCCCGGACGACGACATCACGCTGTTCGAATACGTCAAGCGCAACAACCGGGAGACCGGGCCGGCACTGGTCGGCATCGAGCTGGGGCGGCCGGAGGACCTGGAGCCGCTGCTCAAGCGGATGGACGAGGCCCCGCCGCGGATCGAGCGCGTCGAGACCGACAGCCCGCTGTTCCGCTTCTTGCTCTAAGCGGTCAGCGTCGTACTCCAGGCGGTCAGCGGCGGGCCGAGGATCTCGTGCCCGTACCGGCCGCTCGCCTCGGCCAGCCGCGGCACGTCGGGCGCCGAGGGCTCGGGCAGACCGGGGCCCTCGGGCTCACGGCCGAGTTCGGCCACGAACCGCTCGAACCCCGCCGGGCTGGTGATCTGCAGACCGCGCACCGGCCCGTCGGCCACCACGAACCCGTGCGGCACCCCCCGCGGCAGGAACACGAAGTCGCCGGGGCCCACCGTCCAGCGGTCGTCCCCGCACTGCACGTCGATCGCGCCTTCGAACAGGTAGAACGCCTCGTCCTCGGTGTTGTGCTGGTGCAGCGGCGGACCGAATCCCGCGGGCGCCGACCACTCGATCAACGCGAACGCGCCGCCGGTCTGCTCGGCGGCGGCCTTCACGACCATCCGGGTGTCGAGGAACCACCACTGCGGACCGTCGGCCGGTGTTTTGACGTAGCCGAAGCTCATCGTCGGGTCTCCTTCGTTAGAGTCAACTCTAGTGAAACTGGCTAGAGTAGGCTCTAGCGAATGAGCGAGGTTGTCAAGACCAATCGGCGGACGGAGCAAGCCCGGGCCACGCGGCGGCGCATCTTGACCGAGGCCAGGGAGCTCTTCGTCCGGCAGGGATATGCGGCGACGACGCTCACCGAGATCGCGGCAGCAGCCGGGGTCGCGGTTCAGACCCTGTACTTCCACTTCGGGAACAAGGCGACGGTCCTCAAGGAGATCCTCGACGTGCTGGCCGTCGGTGACGACGCGCCGGTCGCGCTGCTCGACCGCGAGCCGTCCCGCAATGCCCTCGACGCGCCGGACGGCCCGACCATGCTGGCGCTCTGGGTGCGCTCCGGCCGGGAGATCCTCGGCCGGATCACGCCGGTCATGACGATCGTCCGGGAGGCGATGGGGACCGATCCGGACCTCGCAGCGCAGTGGCGGACCAACGCGGAGCAGCGCGTGATCGCCCACCGGATGCTGACCGACGCGCTGGCCGCACAAGACGCGCTACGGCCGGGGCTCACCGTCGAGCGAGCCACCGACCTCGTCTATTCGCTGCTCAGCCCGGAGCTGTACGCGCTGCTGACGGTCGAACGCGGCTGGACGCCGGACGAATGGGAGGAGTGGGCCACCGAGACTCTCCGCTCGGCGATCCTGCGCACCCGCTAGCCCGCGGTCTTCCGGGTGTAGTGGCGGCGGGCCTTCGCGCGGTTGCCGCAGGCGTCCATCGAGCACCAGCGGCGCGCGTTGCGGGCGGTCGCGTCGACGAAGTGCAGCACGCACTCCGAGTTCGCGCACTTGCGGATCCGCCCGCCCCGCTGGTCGAGCAGATCGAGGTAGACGCGCAGGGCCGTCCACGCCGGCAACCACGCCGGATCCGGCACGACCGCCTCCCGGATCGGTCCCTCGGCGCCGAGCCGCAGCCGGAGGTGCCCGGCCGCCAGCAGCTCGGAGACCGCCCGCGACGCGGCCTCGTCGCCGGGTGCGGCGACGTGCGCGGCGATCGCGTCGCGGGCTCGCTTCAGGCCGTCGATCACCGCCGGGCCGGGATCGCTCGGCAGCCCCCATGCCGCCAGCCACGCCGCTACCTCGACCCGGTCGTCGAGCAGGTCGTACCGCTCACCGCCGGCGATCCAGCGGGTGTTGAGCAGGTCTATCGGCAGGGGTTCACCGAGCAGCGGACGTTGCACGGGCTCAGTTTCGCACCGCCGGATTGAACCGGCTGTACTCCGGCGCGCCCCAGCGCAGCGGGCTCGCGGCCGGCCGCTCGACGACCGCTTCGACCCTGAAGTCCACCGAACGGGTGGCGCCCGCGTCCCAGTCGACGTCCGCGGTGCCGGACAGGTGCAGCAGCGTGCCGGTCGACCAGTCCGGAACCAGCAGTCCGGCGCGCCGGTCGAGCTGCAGGTTGCCGAACGTGAGGTACATGCCGTTGCCGAGGTAGTCCGGCCACCGCAGGTGGTTCTCGTCGAGCACCTCGACGAAGCCCGGAGCGCCGCCCCGGTGGCTGGCGTCAGTGTCACCGTCGGGGTGGCGGGTCGCGAGAAAGAACGTGTCCGCCCGGCGGATCGCCGCGATCTGGGCGTCGTCCAGCGACCGCCCACGGCGGGCCGCGCCGGGCGGCTGGTCATCCGCGCGCTGGTAGTCGCGAGCTTGGATGTACTTCGGACAGTTCGAGACGACCTGGTCCAGCGAGAGCCGCAGCCCGTTGCCGAGTGGTGCGGTGGTGCCGTTGAGCCGGACGCGACGGCGCGAGGAGGGCTCGATCGCGATGCCGCCGACGGTGGTCGGGCGGTGCAGCACGGCGGCGAGCGGGTCGTCCGGCGCGGGCGTGGCGAGGACGTCGACCGTCCGCTCGTCGACGGCGCGGAGGAACCCCGGGCCGCCGGTGAGCATCGTCGCCCACACCGCTCCGGCGTCGTCCGTGCCGCCGAGGACGAGGAACGGCTGGTCGGCGAGGAACGCCGCAGCGACCGGCGGCAGCTCCGCCCGCAGGGCCCGGGCGGTGCGCTCGGGCTCTCCGGCCAGCCGCTGGGCGGCCAGCTCACCCTCGTGCCACGCCGACATCAGAAGAAGCCGCAGGTCGGCGCGGCCGCGGTGGGCGCCGGGGCGTTCTCGGCACCGGTGGGCGCGAAGATCTCCAGCCGGGTGCCGTCCGGGTCGAGGAAGAAGATCCCGCCGCTGCGGGCACCCTCGCCGTGTGCGACGACGCCGTCGTGGACGAACTCGGCGCCGCGTGCTCGGACGCGAGCCTCCGCCGCCGCGACCGCCTCCGCGTCCGTGACCTGGAACGACAGGTGGTGCAGGCCCGGCAGACCCGGGTCGAACCGGCCGTCGCTCTGCTGCCAGAGCGTGAGCACGAGCGTGCCGTCCACGCCGAGGAACGCGTACTCGCGGCCGGGGCTGACCGACGTGCCGACCACGTCCAGCCCCAGCACCTCGACGTAGAAGTCGCGGGACCGGGCGAGGTCGGTGACGTTGAGTCCGACGTGGCCGGTGGTGAGGCCGGCCAACGGTGCCGTCGTCATGGGGCGCTCGCTTTCTAACCTGTTGAATGACTCTAACAGGTTAGAAAGCGCGGCGCGCGCACGTCAAGGGCCCCGTCGAAACGGCGCGGGACCCGTAGGGTGGCCCGGTGAAGCCGTTCCTGCTGCTGGCCACCCGCGCCGAGGACGCCGCTGCCGACGAGGAGTACGCGGCGTTCTTGCGTTTCTCCGGCCTCGACGAGCGATCTCTGGTTCGCCACCGCCTCGAACGCACCCCCCTCGGCCGGGTCGACCTCGACGACTGGTCGGGCATCCTGCTCGGCGGGGGCCCGTTCAACGTCTCCGATCCGGACGAGACGAAGACCCCGGTGCAGAAGCGGGTCGAAGCCGAGCTCAGCGCGCTGATCGCGCGCATCGTCGATGCGGACTTCCCGTTCCTGGGCGCCTGTTACGGCATCGGGACGCTCGGCGGCCACCAGGGCGCGGTGGTGGACCGCACGTACAGCGAGCCGGTGGGCGCCGTCGAGATCACGATCGTCGAACCGGACCCGCTGTTCCGGGACGTGCCGACGACGTTCGAGGCGTTCGTCGGCCACAAGGAGGCGATCAGCGTGCTGCCGCCGCACGCGGTCCTGCTGGCGAGTTCGCCGGGCTGCCCGGTGCAGGCGTTCCGGATCGGGCGGCACGTCTACGCCACCCAGTTCCACCCCGAGCTGGACGCCGACGGCCTGTGCACCCGCGTCGACGTCTACAAGTACGCGGGCTACTTCAAGCCCGAGGAGGCCGACGAGATCAAAGCGCTCGCCTACCGCAGCGACGTCCGGCACCCGCCTGCCGTGCTGCGCGCGTTCGTCGAGCAGCACGCCCGCGCGCGGGTCAGCCCATGAGCGCCGATGCTCACCCTTTGCTGCAGATCATTTTTCCCGGGCAGCCGGCGGTAGCCAGCGGGCGATCGGGAGCGCGAGGACGGGCAGCACCGCTACGGCGGTGAGGACGAAGAGCGGCACGAGCCCGGACGCCACCCCGAACACCGCGAACACTCCGATCGCGACGGCCTCCTCCCCGACCGCGGACACCGACGTCACAGTTGCGCGCGGCCCGGTGAGCGTCTCCTGCAGCCGGGCTCCGGCGACGACGATCGCGCAGGCCAGCAGCCCGAAGCCGACCGCGATCCCGAGGAACCCGACCGGGTGGCGGAGCAGCGCGCCGGCCGCGAACGCCACCGCACCGACGGTGGCCACCACGGCGAGCCACCGTGGCGACAGCGCACCGAACCGGCCACCGACCTCGGCACCGATCGCATAACCGGCCGCCGGTGCCAGCAGGAGCAGCGGCAGCACGGCCGGCGAGAGGTGGTGGTCGCCGGCGAGCAGCGGGAAGTACTCCTCGATCGCGGTGACGCCGGACAGGACGACGACCACCAGCACGATCCGCCCGACGGCCCGGTTCCGGACCGCTTCGGTGACGCCGGCCCGTAGCGTCGAGAAGTAGTTCGGCTCGGTCTCGGCGTCGGTCGGAACCGACCGTGGCAGGCGAGACGCGACCACGGCCGCGACCAGGCAGACGGCAACGGAGGTCCAGCCCGCCGCCGCGTAGCCACCGCCGAGCGCGATCAGCGGTGTGGCGAGCGCGGTCCCCGCGAGGGCCCCGACCGCGGCGAGCGCCTCGGCTCGGCCGACGATTCGCGCGTACCGGTCGGCGGCGCCGCGGGCGTCCAGTTCCTCGTAGAGCATCGCCTGCCAGGTACCGGACGACGCCGCGCCGCTCGCGCCCCACAGCGCGAACCCGAGCGCAAAACCGGCGAACGTCGGCCACACCAGCCAGGAGGCGAACCCCGCGGCCCGGACCACCTGGGCAGCGATCAGCAGGTGCCGACGGGGAATCCGGTCGGCGAGCGCGCCGGACGGCACCTCGAGCACGAAGCCAACGAGCGACCACAGGCCGAACAGCACGCTGATCTGCCCGCCGGACATCCCGGCGTCCACGAACAGCAGCGGATACACCGGGTAGAGCGGGATCAGCTCGTCGACGAACGCCAGAATCTGGACGCGACGGGCGAGCCGGTCGGGGGTACTACTGCAGGATCAATGTCGCATGGAGTGATCGTCCCATGCCGCGCCACTGAATTCCGCGTCTTGTCACAGCGCGCCCGGCTCCGTCGTCCTCACACTATGGACGACGCGACGGAGTTCGAACGGCACCGCGCACACCTCACCGGTGTCGCCTACCGGATGCTGGGCACGCTGGCCGACGCCGAGGACGCCGTCCAGGAGGCGTACCTGCGTTTCGCCCGGAGCGACACCGCGGCGCTGCGGGACGTCCGGGGGTGGCTGACCACCGCGGTCGCCCGGATCTGCCTCGACGAGTTGGGCTCGGCCAGAGCGCGGCGGGAGAGTTACGTCGGCCCGTGGTTGCCCGAGCCGGTCGTCGGCTCTCCGCACCCGGCGCTCGGCCCGGAGGAGCGGGTCACGCTGGACGAGTCGGTGAGCATGGCGATGCTCGTGCTGCTCGAATCGCTCAGCCCGGCCGAGCGGACCTCGTTCGTCCTGCGTGACGTGCTGGGTCTGCCGTACGGGGAGGTGGCGCGCACGGTCGGCCGCTCGGAGGCCGCCTGCCGCCAGCTCGTCGCCAGGGCGCGCGCCCACGTGCGCCGGCACGCTCCGCGCTTCACGCCCGACCACGACCAGCACACCGGGGCGGTCAAGGCGTTCCTCGCCGCGTGCGTCCACGGGCAGGTCGAGGAGCTGGTGCGGGTGCTCGACCCGGACGTCGTCCTGCGCTCGGACGGCGGCGGTCTGGTGTCCGGTGTCGCACGCCGCCCGGTCGTCGGCGCGGACCGTGTCGCGCGGCTGCTGCTCGCGGTCGCCGGGCGTGGCCGGGTCGAACCAGCCGTCCGGCCGGTGAACGGCGCGGCGGGCGTGGTGTTCGGTGCCGACGGCGAGGTCGTGGGCGTCATGGGGTTCACGGTCGCCGGCCACGTGATCACCGAGATCGATTTTGTACTCAACCCGGAGAAGCTCGGCCGGGTCGGACCCACAGGAGAAACTCAATGACCGAACTCGCCTACACCCGCTGCGGCAGCGGGACTCCGCTGGTGCTGCTCCACGGCCTCGGATCGTCCCGCGGGGCCTGGGATCCCGTCGTCCCCGACCTCGCGGAGCGGTTCGACGTCATCGCGGTGGACCTGCCCGGCTTCGGGGAGTCCGCGCCGCTGCGGGCCGAGCCGACGCCGGCGGCGCTCGCGGCGGCGGTGGCGCACCTCCTCGACGCGTTGCGGATCGACACACCGCACGTGGCCGGCAACTCGCTCGGCGGATGGGTCGCGCTCGAGCTCGCCCGGTTACGTCCGGTCGCGTCGCTGGCGCTGCTGTCACCGGCCGGGCTGTGGCGGGACCGGACGCCGCTCTACACGGTGGTCAGCCTGCGAATGATGCGGTGGCTGATCGGGCACGCCACCGGCCTGCTGTGCCGGCTCGTGACGTACCGGGTGGGGCGGGTGCTGGTCCTCCGCCAGGTCCACGGCCGGCCGGCGCGGGTCGATCCGGCGTACGCCAGGGCGGGCATCCGCGCGTTCGCCGACGCCCCCGGGTACGAGGCCACGCTCGCGGCGACGCGGACCCGCCACTACCGGGCCGCGGCCCCGATGGACGCGCCGGTGACCGTGGCGTTCGGCTCGCGGGACCGCATCCTGCTGCCGAGCCAGGCGCAGAACCTGGGGCAGCTGCCGCCGGGGACTCGGGTCGCGTCGTTGCCGGGCTGTGGCCACGTCCCGATGCCCGACGATCCGGAGGGCGTCGTCGCCCTCGTCATGCGGGCCACGGCCCGGGTATCGGCCGCCTGACCCGGCGGCCTGCGGCGCGCCCGCGCGGGGCGCGGGCCGCCGCGGGCCGCGGGCCGAACCGCGGCAGGCTCGGGGTCAGGCCTGGGTGGCCGCCGCGAGGCGCTGCAGCATCGGAGGGGTGTCGTTCGCCGGCAGGACCGCCTCGATGAACACCATCCGGTCCGGCGCGGCGGACGCCGCCGTCAGCGCCGCCCGCAGCTCGCGCCTGCTGGTCACCCGGAACGTGTGGGCCTGCGGCGCGAGCGACCGCACCAGGCCGCTCCAGTTCCAGGCCGTGACGTCGTGATACGACGCCTCGGGGCTCCGCAGGACCCGCTCGATCGTGTACCCGGCGTTGTTCACGACAAGAACGACCGGCGCGAGGCCGTTCGCGGCCATCGTCCCCAGCTCCTGGACGGTCATCTGCGCCGCGCCGTCACCGATGACCAGCACCGGGCGCCGCTGCGGCTCGGCGAGCCCGGCGCCGAGCGTCGCGGGCAACGTGTAACCGATCGAACTCCAGACCGGCTGGGCGACGAGCGCGGTGTCGGCCGGGAACGTCACGCTCACCGCGCCCCAGAACGACGTCCCGATCTCGGCCAGCACCGTCGAGGACGGCGGCAGCCACTCCTCCAGGCTCTCCCAGAGCGAGATCTGGGTCAGCGCGTCGGTCACCGGCCCGTGCTCGTCCTCGGCGCGGCGTCCGAGGATCGCCGACGCCGGCAGCCCGGCCGCGGGCAGCGTCGCGTAGTCGCCCGCCAGACCGGTGAGCGCGGCCAGCGCGGCGCGCATCGGTACACCCTCGAAGCGCTCTCCCGCCACGTACGCGGTGGTCCCGCGGACGTCGATCGTGTGGGTGCGGTCCTCGCGCGCGGTGAACATGCCGGCGACGACGTCGGTCATCAGCGTGCCGACCGTGATCAGGACCGCGGCCTGGTCGACGGCCTGCCGGGCCGACTTGACGCCCAGGTCGCCGCAGTAGACGCCGGCGAAACACGGGTGGTCCTCGTCGAGGCAGCCCTTGCTCGACACCAGCGTGACGAACGGCAGCGGACCGGCCTCGACCAGCGCGCGCAGTTCCCGGGCCGCCTTGCGCCGCTCGACCTCGTGCCCGGCGACGACCGTGACCTGCCCGTCCTTGGCCCGCAGCAGCTCACGCGCCGCGTTCGCGAACGCCGCCATCGAGGCCGCGTCGATCGGCTCCGACCAGACGGTGGTGGCGAGCCGGTGCCCGTCGACGAGCGAGTCCGCCACGTCGACGGGAATGCTCAGGTAGACCGGCCGGGACGTCGCCAGCGCGGTGGCCAGCGCGTGGTCGATCTGGGACGCGGCACTGCCGTGCGCCAGGACCTCGGTCGCGGCGGTGACCTCGCGATAGGCGCGGGCGAAATGCCCGAGGTCGCCATCGGCGAGCGTGTGGTGCAGGAGTTGCCCGCCCGCGTCGGTCGCGGGTGCTCCGGTGATCTGGACGACCGGCACCTGCTCGGCGTAGCTACCGGCGATCGCGTTGAGGCAGCTCAGCTCGCCGACACCGTAGGTCGTGACGACCGCCGCGAGCCCCCGGCGGCGCGCGTAGGCGTCGGCCGCGTACCCGGCGTTGAGCTCGTTCGGCGACCCGATCCAGCGCTGCTGGCCACCGGCGAGCAGACCGTCGATCAGCCCGAGGTTGAAATCACCGGGGACGCCGAACAGATGCGCGACGCCGTGCTGGCGTAAGCGCTCGGCGAGATACGCCGCGACCGTGACCTCACGAGTAACACCCACGATTGTCAAGCTTCCGTCAAGGATGCAGAACGACAAGATGTACGCTGTTCACTGAGCAAAATGCTTTATTTGGACGTCGAGAGCAGGCCACGGTTGAGCGAAACGCGCATCATCGACCGCACCGACGCCGCCATCCTGCTGGCGCTGGACGCCGACCCGCTCGCCACCACCACCGCGCTCTCCGAGGAACTGCGGTTCGCCCGGAACACCGTGCAGAGCAGGCAGCGGCGGCTGGAGGCCGACGGTTCGCTGGCGCCGCCGTCCAGCCGGCTGCACCGGGGCGCGATGGGGTATTCGCTGCTCGCATTCGTCTCGATCGAGATCAGCCAGGGTGATCTCGACCCGACCGTGGAGGCGCTGTCGGCGATCCCCGAGGTGTTGGAACTGCACGCGGTCACCGGCGACGCCGACCTGATCGCGCAGGTCGTGGCCACCGACCCGGAAGACTTGCACCGGGTGACGCGGCTGATCGTCGGCGCCTACGGCGTGATGCGGACGAGCACGAGCCTGGCCGCTCGCGAGCTGATCCCCCGCCGCATGCGCCCGCTGCTGGAACGCACGCTCTCGTAGCTACCGGAGCGCGCGGACCCGGTCGGCGTGGGCGAGTTGGAGCGCGCGGCCCCGCTCCAGGAACCGCGTGACGACCCGCAACTCGTCGTCGGTGTAGTCGGCGAGCAGTGCCGTCCCCTCGTCGCCGATCGGCTCGTAGATCGCCGCGAGCAACGTCCGGGTGGCCTCGGTGAGCACGAGCACCGCCCGGCGCCGGTCGGCCGGGTCCGGCGTCCGGGTGAGGTGCCCGGCCGCGACCAGCCGCTGGATCGCAGTGCTCGTCGCCGCCGGGCTCAGCCGGATCGCCGCGGCGGCCTCGCCCGCGGTCAACTGCTCCCGCTCGTAGAGCACCGCGAGGATCGACGCGTCGGTCGGGTTGATGCCGAGCACCGCTCTGGCCTGCTCGTCGACCGCACCGGCAGCGGCACCGAAATCTGCCGCGGCCCGCGCTGCGCGCTCGACGAGCAGTTCCCGCTCTGGTGATTGCTTCGACACTCGAAAGAGCTTACGGTAGGCAATCATTTCGATCGTCGAAGGAATCCCGATGGCTGAGCTCCCTCGCTGGCTCCCCGCCGCTAACCGAGTGGTCCGCGTACTGAACCGGGCGAACCTCCGGCTCGGCACGATCCACGTGCTGACCGTCCCCGGCCGGGTCTCCGGCAAGCCCCGGACGACGCCGGTCTCCCCGCTCCGCGTCGATGGCAAGCGCTACGTCATCGCCGGTCTCGCCGAGGCGCAGTGGGCGCGCAACGTCCGCGCGGCCGGCTCCGGAACGCTGGCGTACGGACGCCGCACCGAGCGGGTGCGGCTCGCCGAGGTCACCGATCCAGGCGTCCGCCGGGCGGTGATGCGCGCGTTCCCGACCGAGGTGCCGCACGGCGTCGCGTTCTTCGTCCAACTCGGCCTCGTGCGCCGCGCCGACCCGGACGAGTTCGAAGCCGCCGCCGACCAGGTCGCGGTGTTCGAGGTAGACGTAGAGCGGCCCGGGAGCCACGAGGGCTCCCGGGCCGGATGAGAACGAGCGTCAGTGCTCCACGTGCTCGCGACGGAACCGGCCGAGCCGGCCGCGACCCACCGGCTTGCGGGTCTCGGCGTCCTCGACGATGACCTCGCGGTCCGGGTCCTGACGAGCGTCGGTACGCACGGTGGCGTCCCGCTCGACCGTCTCGGTGTCGTTGGTCACGACCCGGTCGTCGCGGCGGCTGGTCCGGTCAGTGTGGACGCGGTCCTCGCGGAGGGCCTCGTCGTAGGCGGCGTCCTGATCGTGGATCCGCGCGTCACCGGGGGCACCGGCGGGGTCGATGTCCGGCGAGAGCTTCCGCGCTTCCTGGGCGAGGCGCTCGGCCTCGGCGTGCTCCTCGTCCGCACGGCGACGCCGCTCGGCGGCCTCTCGCTCCTCGCGAGCCAGCTCCTGCTCCACTTCGGCGCGACGGGCCTGCGCCTGCGCGGCCTGCTGCGAAGCGGCGGCCCGCTCGGCCTCGGCGCGCGCGGCCCGTGCCTTGGATTCCTCGAGGTGCTCCTGCGCCTTCAGGCGGCGCTCTTCCGCCTTCCTTGCCTTCGCATGGCGCTGGCGCGGCACGACGACCGCGGCCACGACGAGCGCGAGGAGCACTATCACGACGAGCGTGATGATCAGCCCGGTCGACATTGTCGGCCTCCGTGTGTCTCGATTCTGCTCGGTCGAGATACGGAGTACCCGTCAATGCAAAACGTAAAGCTCGGGCCGATGTAGACCGTGTCAGGCCTTACCGACGTCGACCACCGGCCTGGCGTCCGGCTCACGCTCGTACCGCATCAGGCCCTCCTGCGTCACCGCAGCTACCAGGCGTCCCTGCCGGTCGAAGATCCGGCCCTGGGTGAAGGCCCGGCCGAAGCCGGCGGCCGGCGAGGTCTGGTCGTAGAGCAACCAGTCGTCGGCGCGGAACGGCTGCAGGAACCACAGCGCGTGATCGAGCGACGCCCCCTGGGTGTTCGTGTCCGGGTGCGGCACCCGGGCCGACCCGAGCAGCGTCATGTCGCTCAAGTACGTGAGCACGCAGACGTGGAACACCGGGTCGGCCGGCAGCTTGTGCCGGTACCGGATCCAGACCTGCTGCTGCGCGGCCACGCCGGGCACGCGTCCCACGGAGTCGGCGGGCACCTGCCGGAGGTCCCAGTCCGGCCACTCCCGGGCGTGCCACGCCGCGATCTGGCCCTGCAGGCCGATCGGGTCCGGCAGGTCCTCCGGGAACGGGACGCCCGGCATCGTGTCCTGGTGCTCCGGGCCCTCGTCCTGCACGTGGAACGACGCCGACATGAAGAAGATCGCCTTGCCGCCCTGGACCCCGGTCACGCGGCGGGTGGCGAACGACCGTCCGTCACGGATCCGGTCGACCAGGTAGACGGTCGGAATGTCGGGCTTACCGGGACGGATGAAATACCCGTGCAGCGAATGCACGGTGTACCCCTCGGCAACCGTCCGAGTAGCGGCCACCAGCGCCTGAGCGGCGACCTGCCCACCGAACGTCCGCTGGAGGAACGTGTCCGGAGTGCTGCCCCGGAAAATGTCGTCCTCGATCCGTTCGATCTCCAGGACCTCATGGATGGTGGCCACTGATCTCCTCGTTCCGCCCTCTTCCACCCTAAGCATTGCAGTCCGGATCCTTACCAGCGGGTAGGCGTGCCTGGGACACAATGTGCTGATGGACCGCCTCCTGGAGGCGCACCAGCGCGCGGCCGCCTACTACGCAGGGCAGCTCGCTCGGCTGCCCGGCGGTCCCGCCGTGGACTACCTGCGCAGCCGCGGCATCCCCCGCGCGCTCGCCCGCGCACGGCCGTGGCGGCTGGGCTACGCGCCCCCGGCCCGCACCGGGCTGAGCGACCACCTGCGCCGGCTCGGCTTCACCGCCGACGAGTTGCTCACCGCCGGGCTGGCGATCGCGTCCCAGGGCCGTACGCTCGACGCGTTCCGCGACCGCGTGATGTTCCCGGTCCGCGACCGCGCCGGCCGCGTCCGCGCGTTCGTCGGCCGCGACCTCTCCGGCAACCCTCGCGTCCCGCGCTACCGCAACAGCGCCACGACGCCGATCTACACCAAGAGCAACCACCTCTACGCCCTCGCCGAGGCGTTCGAGGCACGCCGGCCGCCCGGCGCGGTCGTCATCGTCGAGGGCCCTGCCGACGCGGTCGCGCTGGCCCGGCTACCGCCGGGCCCCGACGGGCGCTTGGCCGCGGTCTCCACGTGCGGCACCGCGCTCGCCACCGGCCAGGTGGCGCTGCTGACCGCGACGGTGGTGCCCGGCACGCCGGTGGTGGTCTGCTTCGATCCGGACGACGCCGGGCGGCGCGCCGCCGACCGCGCGTACCAGCTACTGCGGGACTGGACGGGGCCGGTGGACGCGGTCGTGCTGCCGCCGGGGACCGACCCGGCCGCACTGGTCGCCCGGAGCGGGCCGCGGGGCGCCGACCGGATGCTCCGCGAGTCCCGCACGTCGCTGCTCGCCGCGCTGGTGGACGCGCGGCTCGCCGGACGACGTCTGGACGAGGTGGAGGGCCGGGTCACCGCGCTGCGCGCCGCGGGGGCGCTGTTACGCCGCGCGGTCGCCCGTGACACGCCGCTCCTTCCCGGGATCGCCCACTCGCTGAGCGTCCGACTGGGTTTCGACGGCACCACCGTCTTGGAGGCGGTCTACCTCACAGACCAAATCGCTGAGCGAGGAGTTCGCGGTGGTGGAGGGGGTCGCCGAAGAGGAGTTGGGAGGACTTCGCGCGCTTGAAGTAGAGGTGCGCGGGGTGCTCCCAGGTGAACCCGATCCCACCGTGCACCTGGATGTTCTCGGCCGCGACCGAGAAGTACGCCTCCCCGACGTACGACTTCGCCAGCGACGCGACAGCAGGCAGCGACGGGTCGTTCGCCTGCGCGATCGCCGCCGCGTGGTACGCCGCCGAGCGGGAGCCCTCGACCGCGACGAGCATGTCCGCGCACTTGTGCTTGATCGCCTGGAACGACCCGATCGGACGTCCGAACTGCAGACGCTCGGTCGCGTACCGGGTCGCCTGCGCCAGCACCGCGCGCGCCCCGCCGACGCTCTCGTTCACCAGCGCGACGCACGCCAGCCACAGCACCCGGTCGAGGACGCCGTCCGCCGCGCCCTCGGCACCGATCAGCCGTGCCGGAGTCGCGTCGAACGTGAGGTCGGCCTGCTTACGGGTCAGGTCCATCGTGGAGAGCGGAACCGTGGACAGCCCCTCCGCGCCCTTCTGCACCGCGAACAGCGACGGCCCGGCGTCCGCGCAGGCCACGACCAGGATCAGGTCGGCGAGCGCGCCGTCCAGCACGAAGTGCCGGGTACCGGTCAGCGTGTACCCGGCCGGAGTGCTGTTCGCCTCCACCGCGCCGTCCGGGTGCCCGGCGTCGTTCGCGTACGCCAGCGTCGCGATCGTCTCGCCGCTCGCGATGCCGGGCAGCAGCTCCTTCTTCGCGTCCTCGTCGTCGGATTCCAGCAGCGCCTCGGCCGCGAGCACCGCGGACGCGAAGAACGGCGCCGGGAGCAGCGCGGCCCCCATCTCCTCGAGCACCAGGCAGAGTTCGACGAACCCGAACCCGGCGCCGCCGTACTCCTCGGGAATGTGGATGCCCTGGAGACCGAGCTGCTCGCCCATCTGTTTCCAGACGGCCGCGTCGTACCCCTCGTCGGTCTCCATCAGCCGGCGAACCGCCGACTCCGGCGAGGTCCGCTCCAGGAACGTTCGGACCGTGCGACGCAGTTCTTCTTGTTCCTCGGAAAAGATCATCGCGGCACGTCCTTCCAGGCGACACCCTTGTCGACCCGGACGTCGCCGGGCAGGCCGAGCACTCGTTCACCGAGAATGTTGCGGAGGATCTCGGACGTCCCGCCCTCGATCGTGTTCGCCCGAGTGCGGAGGAACGTGGTCGTGGTGGCCGGGGTGCCGCTGCTGCCGTAGGGCAGCGTCGGCCGGCGCAGCTCGTAACCGGGCACCAGCGCACCCCCGATACCGAGCAGGTCGACCTGGAACTCGGCGGCCCTTCGGTTGTACTCAGCGGTGGTGAGCTTCAGGACGGATCCTTCCGGCCCGGGTTTGCCGCGGTTACCGCCCGCGGCGGCCCGCAGCGCGGTGAGGTGGTTGACGTTCGCCTCGATCCAGAGCCGGACGGCCTGGTCACGGCGGACCGGGTTGCCCTCGCCCCGGGACGCGGCGACGCGGTACCCGTCCAGGATCTCGCTGCCCGGCTCGGCCCGGGTGGCCAGCGCGCCGCCGAGCGACACCCGCTCGTTCATCAGCGTCGTCGTGCCGACCCGCCAGCCCGCGCCGACGTCGCCGAGCCGGTCGCTGTCCGGGATCCGGACGCCGTCGAAGAACACCTCGTTGAACTCGGCCTCGCCGGTCATCTGGCGGAGCGGCCGGACGTCGACGCCCGGCGCGTGCATATCGACGATGAACGCGGTGATTCCCTGGTGTTTCGGGACGTCGGGGTCGGTGCGCGCGAGGATGAGGCCGCGGCTGGCCAGGTGCGCGAACGACGTCCAGACCTTCTGACCGTCGAGGATCCACTCGTCGCCGTCGCGGCGGGCGCGGGTGGCGAGGCCCGCGACGTCCGAGCCGGCGGAGGGTTCGCTGAACAGCTGGCTCCACACCTCGTGGCCGGTGAACAGCGGGCGGAGGTACTTGGCGCGCTGCTCGGGCGTGCCGTGGGCGAGCAGGGTCGGGCCGCACATACCGAGGCCGATCGGGTTGTAAGCGCCCGGGTGCGGAGCCCTGGCGTCGCTCAGCCGCTGCTCGACCAGGGCCTGTAACGCGGGAGCGGCGTTGCTACCGCCGTCGGCCGGGTCGACCCAGACCCACGCCAGACCGGCGTCGAACCGGGCGCCGAAGAAGTCGTGCGGATCGGTGGTCGCGGGGGGATGGTCACGCAGCAGCGTGTCGATCGCCGCGGTGAGCTCCTCGGGGGACATCGGCGTCTCCTCTTCCGGTGCCGGGTCGATCACTACCCGTTCGCCGAAATTAACAGACGTTCCCCGTCCAGCTACCCGCTTCACGACGAAGGCCCCGCGGCGGGCGCCGCGGGGCCTTCGGGGTGGTATCGGCTAGTGCATCATCACAGGCGGGGCGGACTCGTCCTGGTCGTCGAGGAGGTGGGACTCCTCCTTCTTCCGCGGCAGGAAGAGCGCCGAGACCAGCGTCAGCACGCAGAGCGCCGCCGCCACCCAGTACGTGCTCGCGAACGCCTCCGCGGCCTGCGACAGACCCTGCGCGACGACCTCGGGGCCGCCGAGCTGCTGCTCGATCCGCGGGTCCTGCTGCGCCGCGATCGCCGGCAGCGCCAGCTCCGCGTCCTTCAGGCCGTTGGTGAGCAGCACCGACATCAGCGCGACGCCGACCGAGCTGGCGATCTGCTGGGTGATGTTCAGCAGCGTCGAGCCCCGCGCGACCTCGTGGTTGGTGAGCGTCCGCAGCGCGGTCGTCATGATCGGCATCATCGTCAGGCCCATGCCGAGACCCAGCACGAACAGCCAGATGATCAGCTGCCAGTAGGGGGTGTCGGCGGCGATCTGCGTCAGGCCGAACATGCCGATGATGATCGCGATCAGACCGAACGGCACGATGCGACCGACCGGGATCTTGTCCGACAGCGTTCCGGCGATCGGCATCGTCACCATCGCGCCGAGCCCCTGCGGAGCGACCAGCAAGCCGGCCATCAGCACCGACTCACCGCGGATCTGCTGGAAGTAGGTCGGCACGAGCAGCAGGCCGCCGAAGAACGCCACCGCGAACAAGAACATCGTGATGACGCTGACCGTGAGGTTCCGGTTGCGGAACAGCCGCAGGTCGAGCAACGGGTGCTTCGGCTTGAACGAGTACAGGACGAACGCGATGACCAGGGCGGCGCCGACCAGCGCCGGGATCCAGACCTTGTTCGCCGTGACCGTGCCCGCCTCCGGAATCGAGGAGACGCCGTAGAGGAACAGCGCGAGACCCGGCGACATCAGCAGCACACCGACGAAGTCGAGCGACTCGGACGGCTGGGCGGTGTCGGCTGGCAGCACGACCCAGGCGTAGACCAGCGCACCGAGACCGATCGGCAGGTTGATCAGGAAGATCCAGTGCCAGCTCGCGGCGTCGATCAGCCAGCCACCGAGGATCGGACCACCGATCGGGCCGAGCAGCATCGGCACACCGAGGATCGCCATCAGGCGGCCCATCCGCTTCGGGCCGGCGGCCTTCGTCATGATCGTCATGCCGAGCGGCATCAGCATGCCGCCACCGAGGCCCTGCAGCACTCGGAAACCGATCAGCGCCTCGATGCTCCACGCGGCGGCACAGAGCGCGGAGCCGAGCGTGAACAGCGCGACCGCGGTCATGTAGAGCCGCTTGGTGCCGAACCGGTCGGCCGCCCACCCGGTGAGCGGAATCACAGTGGCGAGCGCCAACGTGTAGGCGGTCACTGTCCACGCGACCTGCGCGTAGTCCAGCGGGGCGTCCGGCGAGCCGAATTCGGTCTGGAACGTCGGCAGAGCGACGTTCACGACCGTGATGTCGAGGATCGACATGATGGCGCCGAGGACGACTACCCCGGCGACCTTGAGTATGTCGGGAGTGATCTTGTCGTCGTTGGCCGTGGTCACTTCTGCCATGAACTCTTCCTTTGCGCCGATCCGCAGGTGATGGGCCGGACAGCTGGTTGACTCTTTACTGCATCGATGCACTCGACAGAAACAGAATTATCGGCGTAAGCCATACGTCAAGCGATGCCGGGATGAACCAACCGGGTGCGCTGAGCAGCTATTCCCTGCCGACCCAAGTTCCTTGCATCACCCAAATAACGACGCTACCTCACGCCGGTTTCCGCCGTGTTCTCGGCCCGGGCGGGCCCCGGCGCCGGTGTGTCGCGGGACGTGGCCAGCACCGAACCGGCCAGGATCAGCGTGAACGCCACCACGATCAGCACGGTGAGCGGCTCCCCGAGCACCAGCACGCCCGCCAGCACCGCCACCGCCGGGTTCACGTACGTGAACACGGTCGCGCGCGCCGGGCCGACCTCCCGGATCAGCGCGAAGAACACCAGGAACGCGATCGTCGTGCAGAGCAGAGCCAGCCCGGCGAGCGCCCACAGCACCTCCGGTTCCGGCCACTGCTCCGGCCAGGTGACGATCGCCGCCGGGGTATAGACGACCGCGGCCAGGCTGAGCGACACCGCGGTGAGCGGCAGGCCGGGGACGTCGTCGAGATACCGGGCGACGATGAGCGGCGCGATCGCGTAGCCGAGGGCGGTGAACAGCACTTCGACCGTCGGCCAGGCGTCGCCGCCGCCGAGGTTCGGTCCGACCAGGATCCCGACGCCGATCAGGCCCACCGCGAGGCCGGCCCACTGCTTGCGGCCGAGCCGGTCGGTGCCGCCGGTCGCCCGCACCGCGATCGCGCCGATGACCGGGACCGTCGCGATGATCAGCCCGCACAGCGAACTGGGTAACGTCCGCTCGGCGTCGGTCAGGAAGTACCAGGGGCCGATCATCTCGAGCGCCGTGAAGGCCAGAACCGGACGCCAGTGCTTTCGCACCTGGCGCAGGCCGCCACCGCGGAGTGCAAACGGAAGTAACAGCAACCCGCCGATCGCCGTCCGCGTGAACACGACCATCGGCACCGAAACGCCGTCGACCGCCACCTTGATCATCAGGTACGGCACGCCCCACAGGACGCTCATGACAACGAACAGCAGCCAGCCTCGCCGAGACACACCGACCTCCCGGGGAACGACAACACGGTAGGTGGCACCGCGCAAGCTAGTTCCGCCCGGCGCGGGCAGTCGACTACCGGACACCGGGTACGGCACCGGGCGCGCAGCGAGCGGCCTATGGTGACGGCGTGGCGGCTGTAGGGACACGACTAGGGATCGACTTCGGGACATCGAACACGGTGGCGGTCCTCGCCAGGCCCGATGGCCGTGTCAACCCGCTGCTCGTGGACGGTCAGCCGCAGTTGCCGTCCGCGGTCTGCGCGACGCCCGCCCAGGATCTGCTGGTCGGACGCGCCGCGCTGCACACCGCCCGGCTGCACCCCGAGGGGTTCGAGCCCAACCCGAAGCGCCGCATCGACGACGGAATCGTGCTGCTCGGCGCGAACGAGTTCGGCGTCACCGACCTGTTCTCGGCCGTGCTGCGCCGGGTCGCCGACGAGACCCGGCGGGTCACCGGCGAGTCGGCTCCCGGCGAGATCCGGATCACCCACCCGGCGGTCTGGGGCAGCGCGCGGCGCGACCTGCTCCGTCGGTCCGCGGCCGCGGCCGGGTGGCCGGTGCACTCGGTCGGGCTGGTTCCCGAGCCGGTCGCGGCGGCGGCCGCGTTCGCCGAGGTCCACGGCGCGCGGTTACCGGTCGGCGGGAACGCGCTGGTCTACGACCTGGGCGGTGGCACGTTCGACGCGACCGTGCTGCGGCGGACCTCGACCGGCTACGACGTTCGGGCGACCGACGGCCTGGTGGACGCGGGCGGGCTGGACATCGACCACGCGATCCTGGAGCACGTCGGCGCGGTGGTCGAGAAGCGCGACCCGGACGCGTGGCGCGCGCTGACCGCGCCGGAGACCGCGGCGGAACGCCGGGCGCGCTGGCTGCTGCAGGACGACGTGCGGGCCGCCAAGGAGCTGCTGTCGTCGTCGGCGTCGACGCTGATCCCGGTGCCGCTGATCGACGACGAGGTGCCGCTGACGCGTGCCGAGCTCGACCAGCTGATCCGGCCGCTGCTGGAGCGGACGATCGTTTCGGTGCAGGGCGTGCTGCGGGAGGCCGGGATCACGCCCGGCGACCTATCGGCGGTCTTCCTGGTCGGGGGATCGACCCGGATCCCGATGGTGGCGACGCTGCTGCACCGGACGCTGGGCGTGCCGGCGACGGTGCTGGAGCAGCCCGAGCTGATCGTGGCCGAGGGGGCGCTGCGGGTGCGGGCCTTCGACGCGCCGCCGCCGTCCGCGGCGCCACACGCCGGGGCGCCGCACGCCGGGGCGCCGCACGGCGGGGCACCACACGGCGGGGCGCCGTTCCAGGCGTCGCACTCCGCGCCACCGCACTCCGCGCCACCGCACTCGGCCCCGCCGTTTCCGGCGTCGCATTCCGCGCCACCGCACTCCGCGCCGCCGTTTCCGGCGTCGCACTCCGCGCCACCGCACTCCGCGCCGCCGTTTCCGGCGTCGCACTCCGCGCCACCGCACTCCGCGCCGCATTCGGCCCCGCCGTTCCGGGGGCCGCAGCCGGGTCCGGGGGGTTACCCCGCGCCGGCCCCGCAGTCGGGTCCGCCGTTCCCGCCCCAGTCCGGGCCGCCCTTCCCGCCTCAGGCTGGCCACGCCCGGCCGCCGCACTCCGGGCCTCCGCACGCAGCGCCAGCGCATCCCGCACCACCGCACGGAGCCCCGGGATACGGCCCGCCACAGCACCACCGCCCGCCCCAGCACCCCGGGCAGTCCCACCCCGGTGCTCCCCAGCACCAGGGCCCGCAGCAGCACCCCGGCGCCCCGCAGTCCGGGGCGCCCCAGCACGGCGGCCCGGCGCAGCACGGCGGCCCGGCGCAGCACGGCGGCCCGGCGCAGCACGGCGGCCCGGCGCAGCACGGCGGCTGGAACCAGCCGCACCGGCAGCCGTTCCCTCCCGCGCCGGAGCCACAGGCGGCGCCGGGCATCGCGCGCGGCGAGCGGGACTTCCGCGCCGCCGAAGCCGCCCCGGCCCCGTTCGCGACCCCACCGAGCACGCGTCCCTCGCCCCAGAGCGCGCCACCCGCACCGCCGACCGGGCCCTCCGCACCGCCCGCGCCGCAGAGCGGACCGCCGGCCCCGCCGAGCGCCCCATCCGCACCTTCGGCCGCCCCATCAGCACCTTCGGCCGTGCCGCCCGCGCCGCAGAGCGGACCGCCGGCCCCGCCGAGCCCTGCCGGGCCGCCCGCGCCACGGAGCGGACCGCCGGCACCGCCGCCGTCGGCCCCGGTGAGCGCCGCGCCGATCAGCGCCGCCCCCGTGAGCGCGGCGCCCGTCAGCGCAACCCCGATCAGCGCAACCCCGATCAGCGCCGCGCCGGTCAGCGCCGCGCCGGTCAGCGGCACGGCGCCCGTCAGCGGCACGGCGCCCGTCAGCGGGCGGGCGTACGCGCCGCCGCAGATCCGGGCCACCTTCGAACCCGGCGAACCGGTCGAGATCCGCGGCCACGACGAGGCCGTCACCTCGCTCGCGATCAGCCCGGACGGCACCCGCCTCGCCACCGCGGGCGCGGACAGCACGCTCCGGATCTGGGAGCTGCCCGGCGGACGCCGGATCACGCGCATGTCCGGCCACACCGGACGGATCAACGGCCTCGCGTCCAGCCCGGACGGCACCCGCCTCGCCAGCGTCGCCGACGACCGGACCGTTCGGATCTGGGACCCGGCCGCAGGCACCGAGCTCTCGTCGCTCACCGGCCACACCGACATGGTGCGGGCGGTCGCGTTCCACCCCGACGGCCGCCGGGTCGCCACCGGCAGCTTCGATCACACGGTCCGGATCTGGAACGTCCGCTCCGGCGAGACCGTCGGCACGCTCACCGGGCACAGTGACGTCGTCCGCGCGGTCGCGTTCCACCCGGACGGCCAGCGGATCGCGACCGGCAGCTTCGACGAGACGATCCGCATCTGGGACGTGACCACTGGGCGCCAGCTGACGAGCCTCACCGGGCACGGCCTGGTGCACGCGGTCACGTTCAGCAGGGACGGACGGCTGCTGGCCACCGCGGGCGTCGACGGCACCGCCCGGCTCTGGAACGCCGACACCGGCCGTCAGGTCTCCGAGCGGCTGGCCGGGCACACCGGCGCGGTCACCGCGGTCGCGTTCAGCCCGGACGGACGGGCGCTGGCCACCGCGGGCGTCGACGGCACCGCCCGGCTGTGGAACCCGAGCACCGGCCGCGCCCTCGCCCCGCCGATCAGCGGGCACACGTCCGCGCTGACCGCGGTCGCGTTCACCCCCGACAACCGCCACCTGGTCACCGCGAGCCACGACACCACAGCCCGTGTCTGGCCCCTCTAGAAAGTTGGCCACTCTCCGACGTGTCCGCCCGCCCGGACACGTCGAGAAGTGGCCAACTTTCTAGCGACGCGAAGCGCCGCGCGAAGCGCAGGACCGGCGCGAAGCGCAGGACCGGCGCGAAGCGCAGGACCGGCGCGCGAAACGCACGACCGGCCCGCGAAACGCACGACCGGCCCGCGAAACGCACGACCGGCCCGCGAAACGCACGACCGGCCCGCGAAACGCAGGACCGGCCCGCGAGAGCGGCGCGCTGAGCGCCTCAGGCGCCGCGCCGAGCGGCTTAGAGCGACGCGCCCACCCGCGCCCACGCACCCGAGCGGGTGCGCCACACCATTCCGACGAACCGCACCGCGATGAACACCGCCAAACCGGTCCACACCCCCGCCAGCCCCCACCCCAGGAGCGCCGTCGCCAGCGTCACCGGCACGAACCCGAGTAGCGCCGACCCCACCGTGACGTTGCGGATGTACGCGTTGTCCCCCGCCCCGAGCAGGACGCCGTCCAGCGCGAACACGATTCCCCCGACCGGCACCATCGCGACCAGGAACGGCCACAGCACGCCGAGCTGCTCGCGCACAGCGTCGTCATCGGTGAAGACGTAGGGCACCACGAACCACAGCAGCCCGAAGACTCCCGCGAGGACCACCCCGGCGACCAGCCCGAATCGGCTCACCCGCCAGGCGGTGCTCTTCGCGGTCGACACGTCCCCGCCGCCGAGCGCGGCCCCGACCAGCGACTGAGCGGCGATCGCGAACGAGTCGAGCAGCAGCGCGGCGAGGTTCCAGAGCTGGAGGCCGACCTGGTGCGCAGCGAGTTGTGCGGCGCCGGCGCGCCCGGCGACCGCCGCCGCGGTGAGGAACGCGATCTGGAACGCCGCCGATCGCACGACCAGGTCCCGGCTGACCATGAGCTGCCGCTGCATCACCGACCAGCGTGGACGCACCGGCACCCGCTCGCGGGCCAGCGCCCACAGGCAGAGCCCACCACCGAGCCACTGCGCCGCCACGTTCGCCCACGCCGACCCGACCAACCCGAGCCCCACCGGGTACACCAGCACCGGCGAGATCACCGCTGAGACGACGTTCGCGACGACCACGACGACGACCGGCGTCCGGGTGTCCTGGACGCCGCGCAGCCAGCCGTTCCCGGCGAACACCAACAGGATCCCGGGCAGCCCGAGGATCGCGATCCGCAGCCACGACTCGGCGGCCTCGGCAACCTCCCCCTCCCCCGCGATCAGCCGGGTCGCCCAGCCCGCCAGCAGCTGACCGGCCAGGATGCCGAGTCCGCCGACGAGCAGCGCGAGCCACGAGGCCTGCACCCCCTCGCCGACCGCGGCGTCCCGCTGCCCCGCGCCGTACCAGCGGGCCGCGCGCCCGGTGGTGCCGTACGCCAGCGACGTGCCGACGATCGCCAGCAGGCCCATCAGCGTGCCACCGGCACCGAGGGCCGCCAGCGCCACCTGGCCGAGGTGCCCGACGACGGCGGTGTCGACCAGCAGGAAGAGCGGCTCCGCGGCCAGCACGACGAACGCCGACGCCGCCAGCCGGACGACCCGCGTGGCGGATGCGTCCCCGGACGATGCCGTCGTCACCGAGGCTTCGTGGCCTGCACGGTGTAGGTCAGCGGAGCCCGCCACGGACGCTCGGCGAGCCGGAACCCGCCGTCGACCGGCTCCATCCGGCCCGGGAACGGCTCCCACGGCACCGAGTCGTGCTCCACCAGCTGGGTCAGCGTCAAGCCCTGGTCGAGCAGCGCGGTGACCACCTCGCCGAGGCCGTGGTTCCAGTTGTGCACCTTGTTGTTCGTGAACTGGGTGTCGGTCTGGACGTAGGAGCCCTCGTCGTGCCAGACCAGCGGCTCGTCCCGCTCGAAGTACGGGTACTCGAGCACCAGCTTTTCGTCGGTGCGGGCGTCGTCGAGTGCCCAGAGGACCGGGTGGCCCTCGCGCATGAACAGCCGACCGCCCGGCCGCAGCAACCGCGCGACGACCCCGGCCCAGCGCCGCACGTCCGGCAGCCAGCAGAGCGCGCCGACCCCGGTGTAGACCAGGTCGAACCGCTCGGCGCCGAGCGTCTCGGCCGCCTCGTACACGTCGGACTGCACGTACTCGATCCGCGCTCCGGTCTCGGCGGCCAGCTCGCGCGCCTGCGCCAGCGACTCACCGGAGAAGTCCAGGCCGGTCATCCGGGCGCCGAGCCGGGCCAGCGAGAGCGTGTCGGTGCCGATGTGGCACTGCAGGTGCAGGCCGTCGAGCCCGGCGATGTCACCCAGCCGCGGTACGTCGAATTGGACGACGCTGCTGAGGAACGTGGGGTCGACCCGGAAGCGGTCGACCGCGTAGTCCTGCGAGGCCGCGTGCGCCGCGGCCCGATCGTCCCAACTGGCCCTGTTGAGTTCGCGATAGTCGTCGATGTCCGTCACAGGAAGCACCGTGCCACATGACGACGACCGGAATGAACACCGAATTGTTCGGGCGTAGGCGCTCCGCTACCGTCCGCCACATGCGCCGACGCTCGCTGACGTACGCCGACGCCGTCCGCTTGATCGGCGAACCGGACAGCCCGGTGGTCACCACGATCGGTCACCTCGCCGGCGCCGGGGCCGGGGCGGTGACCATCGGCAGCGGCGGTACCGTCGACTTCTTCGCGCTCCGCGACCAACTGGTTCGCTGGGGGCACTCCGCGGTCGGCGGGTTGCGCGCGAAGCTCAGCGGCTTGTCCCGCTTCGACCGGACCGAACGCCTGGTCGCCGCGCACGGCGTCCTCGTCATCACGGCGTTTTTCGAGGCGGTGGACGAGGAACTCGCCGGGCTGGGCCTGAACCTCGACGACGCCGAACTGACCGCCGCCGAGCAGGTCGCGCTGGCCACCGGGTCCGCCCCGGCGGCCAGCTATCGCGGGCTGATCGCCGAACTGGTCGACGTCCCCTTACCGATCCCGACGCCGACCCGGCCGGCCGAGTACCTCGAGGCGGATCTCAGGGGCTACTACGACGTCCTCGGCTCACTGACCTGGAACTTCCTCGCCGGTCTCGTCGCCTTCGAAGGACGCGTCAGCGAAGTTTACGGACTGCCCACCCGCGCGGTCGCGCGGTACACCGAGGCCTTCCGATCGCTCGCCGCCGAGGTACCGGAGTTCCGGGTGTGGGCTGCCGGCGTGGACGCACAGGCGACCCGCGAAACCGTCCGCGTCTCCGCCGACCAGCTCAAGGCCGACCTCGCCGACCTCCGCGCGCTGGTGGCAACCCCCGCCGTCGACGCGGTCGCCACCGGACTCGCGATCCTCCACCAGACCGAACTGGACCGGCCGATCCTGGCCTCCGACCGCGTGCCCCCGCACATCACGCTGCCCTGGCTGCGGGACAGCTACGTCAACCCGAGCGCCCAGGTCGCCGAGGCCGAGAGGGACGCCCGCCCGGCGACCGAGGCCTGGTGGGAGCACGCTCAGCCGGTCGACGACGCTCCGGACTTCCTCGTCGGCCACCTCACGACGCTCGGCGCGGTGTCCGCGCCGACGGTCGTCCTCGGACACCCGGGATCGGGCAAGTCGGCGCTGACCCGGGTCCTGGCCGCGCGCCTCACCGGGATGGGCTTCCTCGCGATCCGGGTGGAGCTCCGCTCGGTCCCCAGCGACGCGTCGATCCAGGCCCAGATCGAGCAGGCGCTCCTGCAGACGCTCGGCGAGCAGGTCTCCTGGCCGGACGTCGCGCGCCGGGTCCACCCCGCGCTGCCGGTCGTCATCCTCGACGGTTTCGACGAGTTGCTGCAGGCCACCGGCCTGAACCGAGCCGACTACCTGGAGCAGGTCCAAAACTTCCAGCAGCGTGAGGCCGACCTGGGACGCCCGGTCGCGGTGCTGGTCACCAGCCGCACGGTGGTCGCCGACCGAGCGCGCTTCCCGCTCGGCTCGATCGTGGTCCGGCTGGCTCCGTTCGACGAGCCGCAGGTCCGGCGGTGGCTCGCGACCTGGAACGCGACGAACCGCGCGAGCCTGGCCGAGCGCGGGCTCCTGCCGCTGCCGGTGGACGTGGCGCTCGCCCAGGGCGAGCTGGCCGGCCAGCCGTTACTCCTGCTGCTCCTGGCTCTCTACGACGCCGGCGCGAATGCGTTGCAGGGCGCCAGCGCGGACCTCGGCCAGGTCGAGCTGTACCAGCGGCTGTTCGCGGACTTCGTCGAGCGGGAGGTCGACAAGCGCCGGAACGGGGAGCCGCACGAGGAACGGGACCGGGAGATCGCCCGGGAGTGGCGACGCCTGGGCGCGGTAGCGCTGGCCATCCTCAACCGCGGCGGCGACGTCATCCTCGAGGCGGAACTCGACCGGGACCTCCCTCAACTGCTCGACGGCGACGATCTCGCGGCCGGTCGAACCGATACCGGCCGCAGCGTCCTCACCGCCAGCCAACTGCTGATCGGGCGGTTCTTCTTCGTCCACGAGGCACGGGCGACCCGGGACACCGGCGGACCGGAGCGCAGCTTCGAGTTCCTGCACGCGACGTTCGGCGACTTCCTCGCCGCGCGGCTCGTCGTGGACGCACTGGTCGACCTCGCCGACGCGCGGGCCTACCAGCGACGCCGGTTCCAGGCGGTGCTCGACGCCGGGTTCCTGTTCGCGGCCACCTCGTTCGTGACGATGACCCGGCGGGCGCCGCTCTGGGACTTCTGCCGCGGTCTGCTCGCCGCGCTCACACCCGAGCAGCGCCGGTCCTGCCGCGAGCTGGTGCTGGAGCTCCTTCCGGAGGCCGGGTTCCCGCCGCGGAGCTGGTCGGTGGCGGATTACGAGCCCCGCCGGAAGCCGTTCGCGGCGCGGCACGCCGCGTTCTCGGCGAACCTGGTCTGCTTCGCGGTGCTGCTCGCGGACGGCCCGGTGCGGGCGGACGAGCTGGCAGGCGGGCCGTCGCCGATCGCGTGGCGGCAACTCTCGCTGCTCTGGCGCAGCCAGCTCGACCACGAGGACCGGCAGCGCATGTGGCAGGCGTTCCGGGTGGCGTGGCGCTTCGACGACGATCCGACGTGGCTCGAAGTGCGCCTGGAGGACGGGAGCGACGTGAGCGTGTACGCGTCGCTCCCGTGGCCCACGGACGACCCTCCCGCGTTCGGCACCGACTGGCTCATCCCGGATGTCACGCTCCGTTCGCAGAGCTACTTCGGCGAAGCGCTACGGCGCGCCGCGTTCGCCCAGACCTCCATCGACCTCCGCGAGACCGTTTACGGCACGATGGCGGCCTGGTCGGACGGTCCTACCCCGCTGATCGACTTCGGTGGCATGCCGCCCGTGGTGGACCTGGCCGTCGGCCTGCAGCAACTTCTGCTGGTGCCACCGGAGCGCCATGATCCGAAGGTCCGCCTTCTTCTCTTCCAACTAGGGCTCGCCGGCGGACGGGGACGCTATCGGCACGCGGTGCTGCGCCAACTCGCCGAGGAGCCCGCGGTCGTGGACGGAGTAGCGAAGCTGGACGACCTGCCCCGCCTCCTCGTCACCGACACGCTCGACGAAGACCTGCCGCTTCTCGCGCGCTTCATCGCCGCGACCGCGGCGCACCACTCCCCGGCCCACGCGGCCGAGCTGATGGAGCTGTGGCACGACGTGCTCCGCGTCCGCGATGTGTCCTGGCCACCGGGCGCCGAGGAGACCTTTCGGCGGGCGTTCGGCGGCGAAGGCCTGCCCTTGCCCGACTGGCTCGGTGACCTCTCGATCGACTGAGCGTGTTCGCACGAACGTTCGAAAAATACAGTAGGGTGATCCCATGACTGCGATTGCGTACCAGCCGTCGATCCTGGAGCTCGCTGACACCGACGCCCGGCTCGGCCCCCTGGCCGGCCGGATCCGCCGTCATCCCCTCTCCTCCGGCGCGTGGGTCGATCACCTGCCGGGTTGGGTCCGCGGCTCCGACGCGGTCTTCCAGACCCTGCTGTCCGACGTCGACTGGCGGGCCGAGCGCCGCGAGATGTACGACCGCGAGGTCGACGTTCCGCGACTGCTCCGCTGGTACGCCGGGCACGAAGCGCTGCCGCACCCGCTGCTCACCGAGGCACGCGAGGAGCTGTCCGCGTACTACGCCGACGAGCTGGGCGAGCCGTTCGTCACGGCCGGGATGTGCCTGTACCGGGACGGGCGCGACAGCGTCGCCTGGCACGGCGACACGCTCGGGCGCGCCGCGCAGCACGACACGATGGTCGCGATCGTCTCGTTCGGGTCGCCGCGGCCGCTGCTGCTGCGTCCGCGCGGGGGCGGCGCCAGCCTGCGGTTCCCGGTCGGCCACGGCGACCTGATCGTCATGGGCGGCTCCTGCCAGCGGACCTGGGAGCACGCGGTCCCGAAGACCACCCGCGCGGTCGGCCCCCGAGTCAGCGTCCAGTTCCGCCCTATTGATGTGGCCTAGTGCACCTGGCGGGTGTGGCCTTTCCAGTACGGCTCGCGGAGTTTGAACTTCTGGAGCTTCCCGGTCGCCGTCCGCGGTAGCGCGTCGACGAACTCGACCCGCTTCGGGCACTTGTACCCCGCCAGCCGCGCCCGGCAGTGCGCGATCACGTCCTCGGCGGTGACCGCCGTCCCGTCGGTGACCACCAGCGCGGTCACCAGCTCGCCCCACTTCTCGTCCGGGATGCCGATCACCGCGACCTCACGAACCGCGGGGAACGAGTTCAGCACGTCCTCGACCTCGATCGACGACACGTTCTCGCCGCCCGAGATGATCACGTCCTTCTTCCGGTCGGTGATCGTGAGGTAGCCGTCCGAGAACTCTCCACCGTCCCCGGTGTGGAACCAGTTGTCGGCTTGCGCCTCCGCGGTCGCCGACGGGTTCTCCCAGTACGCGTCGAGGTTGTGGTTGGTCTGGGCGAGGACCTCTCCCTCGGCGTCCACGGCCATGCGGACGCCGATCGCGGGCGCACCCGCCCGACCGAGCAACCGGGCCTGCTCGGAGGGGTCCAAATCATCCCATTCCGAACGCATCCGGTTGATCGTGAGCAGCGGCGCGGTCTCGGTCAGGCCGTAGATCTGGATGAACTCCCAGCCCAGGTCGGCCCGGATCCGCTCGATCGTCCGGGTCGGCGGCGGCGCGCCCGCGAGCACGACCCGCATCCGGTCCCGGCCCGGAATCTCGCCGTCCCAGGACTCCGCCGCCTCCAGCACCGCGTTGAGCACCGCGGGCGCCGCGCAGGCCAGCGTCACGCCGTGGTCGCGCACCCGGCGCAGGATCTCCGCGCCGTCGACCTTCCGCAGCACCACCTGCGGGACGCCGAGCGCGGTCATCGCGTACGGCATGCCCCAGCCGTTGGCGTGGAACATCGGCAGCGTGTGCAGGTAGACGTCCCGGTCGCTGACGCCGGTGTGCAGCGCGAACACGGTCGCGTTCAACCAGTTGGCCCGGTGGGTGAGCTGGACGCCCTTGGGCCGGGCGGTGGTGCCCGACGTGTAGTTCAGCGTGCAGGTGGCGTTCTCGTCGGCCGCCCACGGACGCGGGTCGGCGTCCACCACCGCGCCGGTGACCGCACCGACGCCCAAGATCTCCGCGTCGTTCTCGCCGAGCACGAACGTGTGCTTGGCGGTGACCGTGTCGAGCAGGCCGCGGAGCTCCGGGTCGACCAGCAGCACGTCCGCGGCGCAGTGCCCGACGATGTACGAGATCTCCTCGGCGCCGAGCCGGAAGTTGATCGGCACCAGGATGCGCCCCCAGCCGGAGACGCCGAAGAACGACGCGAGCATGCGCCCGGCGTTGTGGGAGACGATCGCCACCCGCCCGCCGACCGGCACGCCGAGCCCGTCCAGCCAGGCCGCTTGGTGGCGGGCCATCGCGGCGAGCCGCCCGTAGCTCACGTCGCCGAGCGGCGTCGCCGGCTGGTTCGGCTCGTCGATGACGCCGATCCGGTCCGGATAGACCGTCTCGGCCCGATCGAGGAAGTCCTTCACGTTGAGCGGGTAGAACACCGACCACCTCCGCGACTTCTCGACCTCGTCGTCCACCGCAAGGCTCGTCTCCGCCGATAGCGAGCGCAAGCAGAACCCGCGATTCGCGCGCGGTCCTGCCACCGAGCGTCACTGTGACTGCCACAACATCCACCCAAAAATCGACAACGGACAATTCCGACGTTGCGCGTTCCAGTGAGGCAGTTCACCCCGCTTGCAATCACCCGGTCACCACGCGTTTACCCAGCGCAATCGCGTGTTGCGCAAACGTTACCGAGGACCGTTGACGGGCCCGATCGGTTCTGGTGAAGTGTGCGCACTAATGTTGGATCCCGTCGTGATCCACACGGCAAGGAGGCGCACTGATGCCCACCCCTTCGCTTGACTCATTGATGAGCCAGACCGGCATGAGCCGTCGCTCCGTCCTCCGGGCTTTCGGGCTCGGCGCCGTCGGGATCGCGGCATCTCCGCTGCTCGCGGCGTGCACCGGCGCCGACAGCGGCTCGGGCAGCGGCACCGGCACCGTCACGTTCGGCTCGAACGGTTCGGACGAGGTGCCGAAGCGGGCCTTCGCGGCCATGCTGGGCTCGGCCAAGGACGCCGTCGACCTGACGGTCAAGATCAACACGGTTCCGCACAACGACTTCCAGAACAACATCAACAACTACCTCAAGGGCAGCCCGGACGACGTCTTCACGTGGTTCGCCGGCTACCGCATGAAGTCGTACGCGAAGCAGGGCCTGCTCGCCCCGATCGACGACGTCTGGGAGAAGGTCGGAGGCAACTTCTCCGAGGCGTTCAAGACCGCGTCCACGGCCGACGACGGCAAGAAGTACTTCATCCCGAACTACAACTACCCGTGGGGCTGGTTCTACCGTCCGAGCGTCTGGAAGGAGAAGGGCTACACCGAGCCCAAGACCTGGGACGAGCTCATCGCGCTGACCAAGAAGATGAAGGCGGACGGGCTCACCCCGATCGCGTTCGGCGACAAGGACGGCTGGCCCGCGTTCGGCACGTTCGACTACCTGAACATGCGCATCAACGGCTACCAGTTCCACGTCGACCTGATGGCGCACAAGGAGAGCTGGGAGGACGCGAAGGTCAAGCAGGTCTTCACGACCTGGAAGGAGATCTTCCCGTACCAGGCCCCGGGCTCGCTCGGACGCACCTGGCAGGAGGCCGCGCAGACCGTCGTCCAGAAGAAGGCGGGCATGTACCTGCTCGGCACGTTCGTCGGCCAGCAGTGGCCGCAGGGCGACACCGACATCGACTTCTTCCCGTTCCCGGAGCTCGACTCCAACGTCGGTGCGGACGCGGTCGAGGCCCCGATCGACGGGTTCATCCTGAGCAAGAAGGGCGGCGAGAACGACAGCGCCCGCAAGCTCATGGAGTACCTCGCCAGCGGTGAGGCCCAGGACATCTACCAGTCCGAGGACCCCAACAACGTCGCCGCGTCGAACAAGGCCAGCACGGCCAAGTACTCCGCGCTGCAGAAGAAGTCCGCCGAGGTCATCGGCGCCGCGAAGAACATCTCGCAGTTCCTCGACCGGGACGCCGAGCCCGCGTTCGCGAACAACGCCGCGCTCCCCGCGTTCCAGCAGTTCATCAAGGACGGCGACGTCAACGCGGTGACCAAGGGCCTCGAGGCACAGGCCAAGCAGATCTACGGCAGCTGAGACCAGCATGACGACCCCTCAGGCCACAGTGGCCACGCCCAGCACCCCGACCGAACGATCCGCCCCGGTGGGCAAACGCAAAAAATTGCGCCGCCTCACCGGGAGAGACCGCGTCGTACTCGGGCTCATGGTCGGGATCCCGACGCTGATCGAGCTGCTGCTGGTCTGGGGGCCGGCGCTGTTCTCGGTCCTCCTCGGCTTCACCGACGCGCGGACCGACATCGACCAGCCCGGCGGAGTCAACTTCGCCGGGCTGGACAACTACAAGTTCATCACCGAGGAATATCCGCCGTTCTGGCCCGCGGTGCAGCACAACATCATCTGGCTGCTGTTCCTGGCCGTGATCGCAACACCGCTCGGCCTGTTCATCGCGGTACTGCTCGACCAGAACCTGCGCGGCTCGCGGATCTACCAGAGCATCTTCTTCGTCCCCGTGATGCTCTCGCTCGCGCTCGTCGGCATCATCTGGCACCTGATCTACAGCCCGGACGCCGGTCTGCTGAACAGCGTGCTGGGCACCGCGGGCACCGACGACCAGATCGACTGGTTCGGCGACTCGAGCATCAACCTCTGGGCGGCGCTCGTCGCGGCGTCCTGGAAACACGTCGGCTACATCATGATCCTGTACCTGGCCGGCTTGAAGGGCGTCGACCCGTCGCTGCGGGAGGCCGCTCAGATCGACGGCGCCAACGCGGTGCAGACGTTCTTCCGGGTCGTGTTCCCGGCGATGCGCCCGATCAACATCGTGGTCGTCGTCATCACGGTCATCGAGGCGCTCCGCGCGTTCGACATCGTCTACGTGATCAACCGCGGCACGAACGGCCTCGAGCTGCTCTCCGCGCTCGTCGTCCAGAACCTGGTCGGCGAGGGCACCCAGATCGGCGTCGGCGCGGCGATCGCGACCGTGCTGCTGGTGATCTCCCTGGTACCGATCGTCGCGTACCTCTGGCAGACCTTCCGGAAGGAGGAGCAGCGATGACCGTGCTGACCAAGACGAAAGCGCCGGCGGTCCTGGCGAAGTCGTCCAAGAGCGGGCCGAAGGTCAGCCGCGGCGGCCGGATCTTCAGCTACTCGTTCCTGACGATCACCGCGGTGCTGTGGCTGATCCCGCTGGTGTGGACGATCTACACGTCGCTCCGCCCGGAGAAGGACACCCAGAAGTACGGCTACCTGAGCACCGGCGGGGCGTTCAACTTCGACAACTATGTCGAGGCGTGGAACCAGGGCGGGTTCTCGAACTACTTCGTCAACTCGGCGATCATCACGATCCCGGCGGTGATCATCACGCTGGCACTGGCCGCGATGGTCGCGTTCGCGGTGTCGCGGTTCCGGTGGCGGTTCAACATCACGCTGCTGATCCTGTTCACCGCGGGCAACCTGCTGCCGCAGCAGATCCTCGCCGCGCCGCTGTTCCAGCTCTACAAGCACTTCGCGCTGCCGTACTCGGTGAGCGACTCCGGGTCGCTGCTCAACACCTACTACGGCGTGATCGCGGCGAACATCGCGTTCCAGGTCGGGTTCTGCACGTTCGTGCTGAGCAACTACATGAAGGCGCTGCCGCACGAGCTGACCGAGGCCGCGCTGGTCGACGGCGCGGGCGTCTGGAAGCAGTTCTGGAAGATCATCCTCCCGCTCTGCCGCCCGGCCCTGGCCGCGCTGGCCACGCTCGAGGTCATCTGGGTCTACAACGACTTCTTCTGGGCGCTGCTGTTCATCCAGACCGGTGACCGGCTACCGGTCACCACCGGTATCAACAACCTGTTCGGGCAGTACGCCCAGAACGACAACCTGATCGCGGCCGGCGCACTCCTGACCGCGATCCCGGTGCTGGCCGTCTACGTCGCGCTCCAGCGCCAGTTCGTCGCCGGTCTCACTCTCGGCTCCAACAAGGGTTGATAGATATGAGTAACGCTGGCCTGCGGGCGGTCACCGCCCGCCTCGGCGGCAAGCTGGCCTACGGCGGTGACTACAACCCCGAGCAGTGGCCGGAGTCGGTCTGGCTCGAGGACGTCGCGCTGATGAAAGAGGCCAAGGTCAACCTGGTCTCGGTCGGCATCTTCTCCTGGGCGAAGCTGGAACCCGCCGAGAAGGAGTACGAGTTCGGCTGGCTCGACCGCGTCCTGGACCTGCTGCACGACAACGGCATCGCGGTCGACCTGGCCAACGCGTCGGCCACGCCGCCGCCCTGGTTCTCCCGCCGCTACCCCGACTCGCTCCCGGTGGACGCGAACGGCCAGCGCCGCTGGTACGGGGCGCGTCAGGCGTTCTGCCCGTCGTCGCCGGACTACCGCACCGCCTCCGCCCGGCTCACCAGGGCGATCGGCGAACGCTACGCCGAGCATCCCGCGGTCGCGATGTGGCACGTCCACAACGAGTACGGCTGCCACAACTGGCACTGCTACTGCGACACGTCCGCCGAGGCGTTCCGCACCTGGCTACGGGACCGGTACTCCAGCCTCGACACGCTGAACGAGGCCTGGGGCACCGCGTTCTGGAGCCAGCGCTACTACGACTGGGCCGAGATCATCCCGCCGCGGACCCCGGCGTACCACACGTTCGCGAACCCCACCCAGCAGCTGGATTTCTGGCGGTTCTCCTCCGACGAGCTGCTGGACTGCTTCCGCGCCGAGGCCGAGATCCTCCGTGAGGTGTCCAGCGCACCGGTCACGACGAACTTCATGACGTTCTTCAAGCCGCTGGACTACTGGGCCTGGGCCGCCGAGCAGGACCTGATCTCCAACGACCACTACCGCATCGTCGAAGGTCTCGGAGCCGGTGGCGCCACCCACGACCTGGCGATGTCCGGTGACCTGATCCGGTCGCTCGCCGGTGGTCAGCCCTGGTTGCTGATGGAACACTCCACGAGCGCCGTCAACTGGCAGCCGCGCAACCCGGCGAAGCTGCCCGGCCAGCTGCGGCGGGACAGCCTCACCCACACCGCCCGCGGTGCCGACGGCGCGCTGTTCTTCCAGTGGCGGCAGTCGAAGGCCGGAGCCGAGAAGTTCCACTCCGCGCTGGTGCCGCACGCCGGCACCGACTCGAAGCTCTGGCGGGACGTCGTCGCCCTCGGCAACGACCTCCACAACCTCGAAGAGGTGGCCGGGAGCACCGTCCGCGCCGAGGTCGCGATCACCGTCGACTGGGAGAGCTGGTGGGCGATCGAGCTCGACTCGCACCCCAGCGTCGAGGTCACCGGCCTGGGTGAGCTGCGGCGGTTCCACCGGGCGCTGTGGGAGCGCGGGGTCGCCTGCGACTTCGTCCACCCCGACCACGACCTGTCCGGGTACCGGCTGGTCATCGTCCCGACGCTGTACCTCACCGGCGGCGAGGCCGGGCCGAACCTCACCGAGTTCGTCGAGGCCGGTGGCACCGCGCTGGTCACGTACTTCTCCGGCATCGTCGACCACAACGACCACGTGCGGCTCGGCGGCTACCCGGGGGCGTTCCGCGACCTGCTCGGCGTCCGCGTCGAGGAGTTCAACCCGCTGCTGGCCGGGGACAGCGTCGAGCTCGAAGGCATCGGCAGCGAGGCGACCGGCACACTGTGGACCGAAGCGGCGACCGCCACCACCGCGGAGGTGCTCGTCACCTACAAGAACGGCCCGCTCGCGGGGCGGCCGGTGATCACCAGCAACTCGGTCGGCAACGGCGAGGCCTGGTACGTCGGCACCCGGCTGGACGCGGCGAGCCACGCGTGGCTGGTCGGCAGCGTCCTGATCTCCGCCGGGGTGAAGCCGGTACTGCCGCTCTCGCCGTGGCCGGACGGGCTGGACGTGGTCGAGCGCGTCGGTGGTGATGCGCGGTACCTGTTCGCGATCAACCATTCCGACGCTGCGATTGCCGTGCCGGTACGGGGTAAGGACCTTCTCACCGGCCGTGAGTGGGCCGAGACCGACACGGTCGGCGCCGGTGCGGTAGTCGTGATCCGGCTAGCCGGCTGAGGGGTCGGGAGAGGACTGTGCGCATGCGCGAATCGGCCAGCTGGCTGGCGCCGGGACGGGTGAACCTGATCGGCGAGCACACCGACTACAACGACGGCTTCGTGTTGCCGCTGGCCATCGAATTCGGCTGCAGAGCCACGGTCTCCCCCGGCCCGGAGGGCATGCTGCGGTTCACCTCGGCGCAGGAGCCCGACCCGGTCGAGGTGCCGGTGGCCGACCTGGCCCCCGGCGCCGTGCCCGGGTGGGCTGCCTACCCGGCCGGGGTTCTCTGGGCGCTCGGCGTCGACCTGCCCGGTCTGACCGTGGCCGTCGACTCCGACGTCCCGCTGGGCGCTGGGCTGTCCTCCTCGGCCGCGCTGACCTGCTCGGTCGGTGGCGCCGCGAACGACCTGCTGGAACTCGGGCTCTCCCCGCGGGAGCTGGTGGCCGCCACCAGGAAGGCCGAGAACGACTTCGTCGGCGCACCGACCGGCGGGATGGACCAGCTCGCCTCGATGCTCGGCGAGGCCGGATCGGTGCTGTTCTGCGACATGCGCACGCTCGACGTGCGTCCGGTTCCGTTCGGTCTGGACGCCGAGGGCCTGGCGCTGCTGGTCGTCGACTCGAGAGCGCCGCACCGGCACGCCGACGGGGAGTACGCGGCCCGGCGCCGTTCCTGCGAGCAAGCCGCCTCGACGCTCGGGTTGCGAGCGCTGCGGGACGTCGTCGATCTGGACGAGGCCCTGGCCAAGCTGGCCGCCGAGCCCGACGGCGAGGTCCTGGTCAAGCGGGCGCGGCACATCGTCACCGAGAACGCGCGGGTCACCGACGTGGTCGCGCTGCTCGACGCCGGAAAGGTCCGGGAGATCGGGCCCGCGCTGACCGCGTCGCACGCGTCGATGCGCGACGACTTCGAGATCACGGTCCCGGAGGTCGACGTCCTCGTCGAGGCGCTGCTGGCCGCGGGCGCCTACGGCGCCCGGATGACCGGCGGTGGTTTCGGTGGGTGCGTCATCGCACTGCTCGACCAGAACGCGGTGGACGACGCCGCGCGCGCCGCCGTAGCCGCAGCGACCGCACACGGCTTCGCGACACCGCGGACCTTCACCACGTCGCCGGCGGCCGGAGCCCATTCCGTGGGGGCCCACCATGCTGGCTAGTCAGCGGCAGGCCCGCATCGTCGAGGAGATCCGGCGCGGCGGCGGCGTGCGGGTCAGCGACCTCACCGAGCTGCTCGGCGTCTCCGACATGACGATCCGCCGGGACCTGGAGGTGCTGGCCAAGTCCGGCGTGCTCCACAAGGTGCACGGCGGCGCGGTGCTGGCCAACTCGCGCCGCACCGACGAGCCCGGCTTCGCGGTGAAGAGCGCGCTGCAGCAGCCGGCGAAGGAAGCGATCGCCGCCCGCGCGGCCGAGCTGATCACGCCGGGCACCGCGATCGCGCTGTCCGCCGGTACCACCACGTGGACGCTGGCCCGGCACATCACCGCGATCCCCGAACTGACCGTGGTGACGAACTCGACGACGGTCGCCGACATCCTGGAGGCCCAGGCGCCCAGGGCCGGGTTCACGGTCATCCTCACCGGTGGAGTACGGACGCCCAGTGCGGCGCTGGTGGGGCCGGTCGCCGACCAGTCGATCGCGTCGCTCCACGTCGACCAGCTGTTCATCGGTATGCACGGCATGGACGCGGTGGCCGGGCTCACCACGCCGAACCTGGCCGAGGCCCAGACCAACCGGGCGCTGATCAACAGCGCACGCGAGGTCGTGGTGCTCGCCGACTCCACCAAGTGGGGCATCGTCGGGCTCGCGGACTTCGGGCCGCTGTCCACCGCCGATGTCCTGATCACCGACCGCGGCCTTCCCCCCGCCGCGAACGACATCCTGGCCGAAGCCGTCGGCGAACTCATCGTCGTCGACGTCGCAGCCGATCACGCAGCCCAGTGACCCCCGCCGTCGAGGACCGCACATGAGCAACATCTCCGAGACCCACCTCTCCGACGGACGGGAGCTGTTCTACTTCGACGACGCGCCGGGCAAGGACCGGTCCGCGGTCGACGAGCGCGGCCTGCCGCACGTGGTCAGCACGTCCGAGCGGCGCTGGGACGCGCTGGCCGGGGAGTGGGTGGTGATCGCCGGTCACCGGCAGACCCGCACGTTCCTGCCGCCGACCGACCAGTGCCCGCTCTGCCCGACCCGTACTGAGCAACTGAACGGCGCGACGCACCAGACCGAGATCCCGGCGTCCGACTACGACGTCGTGGTGTTCGAGAACCGGTTCCCCTCGCTCTCGACGTCGACCCCGGTGGAGTCGTCGCTGACCGGCCTGTTCCACACCGAACCGGGCAACGGGCGGTGCGAGGTCGTCTGTTTCACCAGCGACCACAACGGAGCGTTCTCCCGCCTGCCCGCCGCCAGGGTCCGCACGGTGCTCGACGCGCTGGCGCAGCGGACCGAGGCCCTGGGCCGGATCGACGGCGTCGAGTACGTCTTCAGCTTCGAGAACCGGGGCGAGGAGATCGGCGTGACGCTCTCCCACCCGCACGGGCAGATCTACGCGTACCCGTTCGTGCCGCCGCGGATGGATCGCATCCGACAGTCGCTGCGCGACCACCACGACGCGACCGGCGAGTGCCTGCAGTGCGCGCTGCTCGCCGCCGAGCAGGCCGACGGCGCCCGGATCGTCGAGAAGGGCTCGCACTTCACCGCGTACGTGCCGTTCGCCGCGCGGTGGCCCTACGAGGTGATGATCGTTCCGCACCGGCACGTCCCCGACCTGCCCGCGCTGGACGAGCCGGAGCTGGCCGAGCTCTCCGAGCTGTACCCGGCGGTGCTGCGCCGCTTCGACGGGCTGTTCGACACCCCGGCGCCGTACATCGCGGGCTGGCAGCAGGCGCCGGTGCGGCAGGACCGCGACCTCTGGCACCTGGCCCTGCAGGTGTTCTCGATCCGGCGCGCGCCGGGCAAGCTCAAGTATCTGGCCGGTTCGGAGTCCGGCGCCGCGGTCTGGATCAACGACATCGCTCCGGAGCGGGCCGCCGCCTCGCTCCGCGGCGAGACGGCTTAGCCTTCCGGTATGACCGTTCTGCCGTTGACGCCGGATGAGCTGCTGACCACGACCCGCAGCGTTCGCAAGCGCCTCGACCTCACCCGCCCGGTACCGCTGGAGCTGATCCGCGAGTGCCTGGAGATCGCCCTCCAGGCACCGAGCGGTTCGAACCGCCAGGACTGGCACTGGGTCGTCGTCACCGACGCCGACAAGCGCAAGGCGATCGCCGACTACTACGCGGACTCCTGGGAGCGGTACATCGCGTCCGGGCGCTCGGCGGGCGTGCTGTACGCGGACGACCCGGAGCGGGCCGCGGTGCAGCAGCGGATCGGGACGTCCGGGCAGTACCTCGCCGACCACATGGCGGAGGTGCCGGTCCTGGTCCTCCCCTGCATCAAGGCCGGTTCGCTCGGCGCGGGCAACCAGGCCGGGCTGTGGGGTTCGATCCTGCCCGCGGCCTGGAGCTACATGCTCGCCGCGCGTGCCCGCGGCCTCGGTACCGCCTGGACGACGCTCCACCTGCGGCACGAGGAGGCGATCTCGTCGCTGCTCGGTATCCCGGAGGGCATCGCCCAGGCGGCGCTGATCCCGACCGCGTTCTACACCGGCGATACGTTCAAGCCGGCCGCCCGTCAACCTCTCGACGAGGTCCTTCACGTCGACAGCTGGTGAACGATCGGCCCGCAGGTCGATAGGAGCACCGCTTAGACTCGCCGGAGACGGGATGAGGAGCGCGACGATGGATCAGGCCTGGAAGCTGGAACAGCACTTCTGGGAAGAGCTGAGCGAGGGCCGGGCTGCGGGCTTCTACGCGCGGCACATGACGTCCGACGGTTACGTCGTGCTGCCGACCGGTGTGGTGAACCGCGACGAGCTGATCGTGCGGTGGGAGCAGCACGAGGCGCTGACGTACGAGCTGTCCGAGCCGCGGCTGCTGCTCGTCGACGGCGGGAGCGTCCTGATCCACTACCACGCGCGCGCCGACGGCGCCTGGCTGCCGGACTACCGCGCCTGGATCACGTCGCTCTACACCTGGGAAGGCTCGAACTGGGCGCTGGTGTTCCGACAGCACACCCCCGAGGGGCCGTTCGCGTTCTAGACCCGCGGCCCCGGTGACAACCCGGCGATCAGGTCCGACAGCACGCGTCGGGCCTGGTCGAGCTCCTCGGCAGCACGGTCGAGCGCCGGGTCGTGGTCGGTCGTCGCCGACAGCTGCCCGAGCGTGGCCATCTCCTCGAAGCTCGCGCAGACCTCGGCCAGCGCGCCGGCCCCGATGTTCGACGCCGAGCCCTTGAGCTTGTGCGCCCGCGCGGCCACCGCGCGGGCGTCCCCGGCGTGGACGGCGTCGCGGAGCGCGGCGAGCGTCTCCGGTGCGGTCCGGACGAACGCCCCGACCATCTCGGCCAGCAACGCCTTCTCGTGCTCCTCCGGGGCCGGTCCGGCGAACTCGGCGAACCGACGCCGGATGCTGGTCTCCTGGTCCTCGGGTCGCCCCGCCCCTTCGGCAGCCACGTCGGGGCCGGGATCGGGACGGCCGCGGGCGAACTCGTCGAGCGTCCGGCGCAGGTCGTCGGCGCGCACCGGCTTGGGGAGGTAGCTGTCCATCCCGGCGGAGCGACAGGCCGCCTTGTCCTCGACCAGGACGCTCGCGGTCATCGCGACGATGTACGGCTGCCGGTCGGCGGGGATCTCGCTGCGGATCCGCCGGGTCGCCTCCAAGCCGTCCATCGTCGGCATCTGCACGTCCATCAGCACGACGTCGTACGGCGCGCGCAGCACCGCCTCGACCGCTTCCTGTCCGTCGGCGACGGTGTCCACCAGGTGCCCCTGCTTCCCCAGCATCAGCTGGGCGACCTTCTGGTTCACGGGGTTGTCCTCGGCGAGCAGCACGCGCAGCGGCGTCGGCGAGGGTCCGATCGGTGCCCCCGGCGACTCCGGGCCCAGATCCTCGGTCCGCGCCACCGCCCTGGCCAGCGTGGCGTGCAGCGCGCCGCCCCTGGCGGGTTTGATCAGCACCGCGTCGAACAGGCGCTGCTGGTCCGGCCGCGGACGCCAGACGACGCTGGTCAGCAGGATCAGCGGCAGGTCCGCGGTCGCCTCGGAGCTCCGGAGTGCGGCGGCGAGTTGCGCCCCGTCCATCTCGGGCATGTGCATGTCCAGCACGGCGACGTCGAACTGCGCCGGGTCCCGGACCAGCTCCAGCGCCTCGGCCGCGGAACCGACGTCGGTGCACCGCATCCCCCAGCCGGCCAGCTGCGCGCGTAGCACCCGCCGGTTCGTCGCGTTGTCGTCGACGACCAGGGCGTGCGCGTCGGCCAGCGCGGCGTGGTCGGGCGGCCGGAGATCGGCGTCCGGGCTGGCGCGCAGCCGCGCGGTCAGCGTGAACGTCGAGCCGACGCCGACCTCGCTCTCCACGGTGAGGTCGCCGTCCATCGCGTGGGCCAGCCTGCGGCTGATCGCCAGCCCCAGCCCGGTCCCGCCGTAGACCCGGGTCGTGGACGAGTCGACCTGCGCGAACGAGCGGAACACCCGATCCATCCGGTCGGCCGGAATGCCCGGCCCGGTGTCGCGCACCTCCGCGACCAGCGCGACCGGCCCGTCCGGGCTCTCGTCCAGGCGCCGGCCGCTGACCGACAGCACGACCTCGCCCGCGGCGGTGAACTTCACCGCGTTGCTGAGCAGGTTCACCATGATCTGCCGCAGCCGGGTCACGTCACCGTGCAGGATCGGCGGCGTCTGCGGGTCGAGGCCGCCGACCAGCTCCAGGCCCTTGCGTTCGGCGTCGAGCGCCACCAGCGCCAGCGCGCTGTCCATGCATTCGCGCAGGTCGAACGGCACATCGTCGAGTTCGAGCTCGCCGGACTCGATCTTCGAGAAGTCCAGGATGTCGTTGATGATCCCGAGCAGCGCCTCGCCCGAGTCCCGGACCGTCTTGACGAACTCGCGCTGCTCGCCGTCGAGGTCGGTGTCCATCAGCAGCCCGGTCATGCCGATCACCGCGTTCATCGGTGTCCGGATCTCGTGGCTCATCGTCGCCAGGAACGCGGACTTGGCCGCGGCCGCGGCGATCGCCACGTCCCTGGCCTGCGAGATCGCCTCGATCGACGTGTTGACGGCCTCCCCCATCCGCTCCAGCTCCACCGGGCCGGACACGTGCGCGGGGCGGCTCAGGTCGCCGGCCGTGATGCGGTTGGCCGCCGCGGTGATCTCGCCGATCGGCCGGGTGATGCGCCGGGTCACCCACCAGGCCCCGACGCCGAACAGGACGAGCGCCGCCAGCGACCCCCAGACGATCAGCGCCCGGGTGTGCCGCGCGCTGACCGCGCTCGCCGTGCGGCGCTCCGCCAGGAGCCGGAGTTCCTCGGTGCGCATCGACTCCAGCCGGGACGCGATCTGGATCATCGCCGCCGACCCCTGGCCGGACACCGTGAACGCCTGGGCGGCCGGGAATCCGCTGTCCCGGCGGAGCTCCACGGTCCGGGCCATCACCGCGAGCTTGACCCGCACCGGAACCTCGAGCGCCTCGAGTACCCGCAGCTGCCGCGGGTTGTCGGCCACGGCCGCGCGCAGCTCCTCCAGGTCGGTCGGGAGCGCGGCGATCGCCCTGCGGTACGGATAGAGGTAGCTGTCCCGGCCGGTGATGACGTACCCGCGCTGGCCGCGTTCGGCGTCCAGCATCCGCTCCCGGACGATCTCGATCCGGTACAGGACGTCGTAGCTGTGGTCGACCGGCTCCTGGTCGCGGATCAGCGTCCCGATGCGCACGTACGCGCTCAGACCGATGACCGCGAGCGCGGCCATCGCGAGCACGAACCCGGTCGTCAGCAACCGTCCGACGGTCAGCCGGGCGCGGGAGCGGGGCCCGGACGACGAGCCGTCCGGACCTGCGGCGGTCGGCGCCGTCCCCCCGCCAGCCAGCGCAGCCCCCTCGTCCCCTGGTGGTCGGCGTGCGGCTGCTCCCGAAGAGCACCCGCACCGCACCAGACCATCGGCCTCGAGCGTGCGTCCTGAAGTGTTTCTCGCCGTCGACAACGCGCGTCCTCCCGCCGGAGGGACGCTGCGGCATCGCTACGATCACCCGCGTGCCGACCGAGGATGAGCAGTCCTTACCCCCGCAGTTCCACCGCAGTACCTGGCATCCCGAGTTGTACGTGTTCGAGGCCGCGACCCGCGCGGGCGACTGGACGGCGATCGCCGGCGCATTCGCTCAGTTACGCCACCCGGGGGCGGTTTCGCTCGCCGTCCGCATCGCGAGCGACATCCCGGGTGCCGACCAGTTCCTCCGGCAGGTGGTCGCGCGGGAGCCCTCGGCGCTGGGCGGCACGCTGCTCGGCGCCAGCCTGGTCCAGGTCGGCTGGCGCGCCCGGACGAGCTACGCGGCGTCCCGGGTGAGCCGAGACCAGTTCGCCGCCTTCCACCACCATCTGCGGGAGGCGGAGCAGACGCTGATGGACGTCACCGCTCGGGATCCGAGTGCGGTGTCGGCCTGGGAGTACCGTCTGCTCACCGCTCGCGGGCTCGAACTGGGGCAGGCCGAGGCACTCCGCCGGTACGCCCGACTCTCGCGGACCGATCCCCACCACTACGGTTCCCAGCTCTGCATGATCCAGCAGCTCTGCCCGAAGTGGGGCGGGAGCTGGGAGGCGCTCTATCAGTTCGCCCGCGAGCAGGCTGCCGCCGCACCGCCGGGCTCCCTGTCCGGCGCCCTCGTCCCGCAGGCTCACCTGGAACGGTGGACCACGATGGACGACAACGAAGTCAGGGCGTATCTGCAGAGCGCCGCGGCCGAGGTGTGGGCCGCCGCTCAGCGGTCCGTACTGAACCCGCAGTTCCGCCTCGAGCCCCGCTGGGTCACCGCGGTCAACGCATTCGCTGTGTTCTTCGGCCTGCTCGGCGACCAGCGGTCGACGGCACCGTTCTTCCGGCTGATGGGCGACTTCGCCTGCGACGTCTATTGGGACCATCTCGGTGACCCGGCCGAGAAGTTCTACGAGTTCCGGACCTGGGCGCTGGCGGAGGGCGGGGGACAGTGATCAAGGAAACCGAGGTCGACGGCGTTCCGACGCTGATCGCGCCGGTGTCGGGGCAGATGCACGCGGGGCTGGTGTTCCGCGTCGGCTACGCGGACGAGGTCCTCGCTCGCGCCGGGATCACCCACGTGGTCGAGCACCTCGCGCTGTTCCGGACCGGGCAGGCCGACTACCACTACAACGGACGCACCGGCGCCGCGACCACCGAGTTCCACCTGCGCGGCAGCGAGCAGGACGTGGTCGCGTTCCTCACCGGGGTGTGCGAGGCGCTCTCCGCGCTACCGTTCGAACGGCTGGAGGTGGAGAAGCAGGTCCTGCGGACCGAGCAGGCGGGCAAGTCGCCCTCGCCGTCGGAGGTGCTCGCGCTCTGGCGGTACGGGGCGCGTGGCTTCGGACTGGCCGGCTACCCGGAGTACGGCGTCCCGAACCTCACCCCGGACGAGATCCGGCACTGGGTGGGAACCTGGTTCACCCGGGAGAACGCCGGGCTGTGGATCGCCGGTGACGGCGTCCCGGCCGGTCTGCGCCTGCCCCTGCCGAGCGGACGACGCTGGGCGCCGCCGCCGGTCACGTCCGCACTGCCGGTCACGCCCGCGTTCTTCCAGGCCCCGATGAACGGCACCGCGTTCGACGCGGTCGTCCCCCGCGGCCCGGCCGCGATGGTCTACGCCGAGGTGCTGCAGCGCGAGCTGTTCCGCGAGTTACGCCAGGCCGACGGCCTCTCGTACACCACGGCCGCCGGGTACACCGCCCATCCGCACGACACCGCGATCGTGACCGCGATCGCCGACGCGCTGCCGGAGAAGCAGAGTGCGGTTCTCGGGGGAATGGTCGACGCGCTGCACACGCTCGCCGTCGGCCGGATCGAGCAGACCGAGGTGGACGCGGTGATCGCCGCCGCGCAGGGCGACCTGCAGCATCCGGACGCCGCCGCCGCGTCGCTCTCCGGGCTGGTCACGAACCTGCTCACCGGACGTCCGATCCACTCACCGGAGGAGCGCACGGCTCAGCTCGGCGCCGTGACGCTGGACGAGGTGCGGGCGGTCGCGGCGCAGGCGCTGCGCACCGGGCTGCTGCTGGTGCCGGAGGACCACACCGCGGACTGGGCCGGCTACGCGGTCGCGCCGATCACCTCCGAGACCGTCGTCGAGGGCGGCGCCTACCCGGTGATCGACGACCCGAACGATCGGTTCGTCATCGGCCCGGCCGGCGTCAGCCGCGTCATCGGCGACCAGGCGGCGACCGTCCGGTACACGGAGTGCGCCGCGATGCTGGTCTGGCCGGACGGCGGTCGGCAACTGGTCGGGCACGACGGCATGCGGGTCGCGGTCGAACCGACGATGATCGCGGCCGACCCCGGCTTGCTGCACCACATCGGCGCCGGCCTACCGCCGCACCTCGTGGTCCGGCTCCCCCCGCGCGACCCGTCGACGATTCCCCGGCCGGCGCCGCCCACGCCGGACCCGCCGCCGGAGAAGCGTGGCGGCCTGCTCCGCCGCCGGAAAAGCTAGGCCGCGCGCTCGCGAGCCTGTGCGGCGGCCTCGCGGATCGAGCCGCGGTACACCGGGCCGTGGCCGGGCAGGACGATGTCGGCGTCCAGCGCTTCGAGCGTGTCCAGCGCCTCCACCGTGCGCTGCCGGTCGTGGTGGAAGATCGGCGCCAGCAGTTGCGGGCCCTCGATCCGGGACGTCGGATGGCCGGTGACCAGCGTGTCGCCGGTGAGGATCACGCCCGCGTCCGGCAGCAGGTAGCAGGTGTGACCGGAGGTGTGGCCCGGCGTCGGCACCGGAATCGGCCGGCCGGGCACGTTCAGCGGCCCGTCCGACGGGAAGGGGGCCGCGGCCGGCAGCGTGACGTGCTTCAGGGCGCCGGACCGCGCCAGGTACAGCGACCAGCCGAGGTAACCGGGCCGGTGCAGGTTGCGGACGACGTCGATCGGGGTGGCCTGTTCGCGGTACTCGCCGTGCACGTGCCGGACCTCGGGCTGCGACAGGTAGACCGGCGTTGATCCGTTGAGCAGCGCGGGCAGCGAACCGATGTGGTCGACGTGCCCGTGGGTGATCAGCACGGCGGCGATCTGGTCGGGCCGGCAGCCGATCAGGTCGAGCGACTGGCGCACCGCGTCGACGTCGGCGGGGTACCCGGCGTCGATCAGCGTGAGCGCGTCGCCGTCGGTCAGCACCACCCAGTTGACCGCATCACCCTCGACGAAGTGCACGCCCGCCGCGACCTCGGTGACCGTCGGTGCGCCCATGTCCGCTCCGATCCCAGCGCCCGGTGTGGGCTTGCGACGCTACACCGGAATCGCAGCCCAGACCGTCTTGCCGTCCGACTGCTGAGAACACCCCCAGCGCTCCGAGATCGCGGCGATCAGCGGCAGCCCGCGCCCCCGGGTGGCTTCCGGATCGAACGCCCGGACGACGAGCGGCCGCCGGCTGGCGTCGTGCACCGAGACCCGGACGAACGAGCCGCAGAGCTGCACCGCGAGGCGGAACGGCGTCCGGGCGTGGTCGATCACGTTCGCGACCATCTCGTGCACGACGAGCAGGATGTCCTCGGCGGCCGTGCCGCCGATGCGCCACTGGGCCAGCAGCGCGCGGACTCGGCCGCGCACCTGTGCGGTCGCTGCGGGGATCGGTTCGTGCTCTACGTCCAGTTGGACCGTCGGTTCACAATCGGTACTCATCGGACGGATCACCTCCCACACTGGTCATAGCCGCCCCACTGGCACCGGAAACGACTCTGTTCAGGCGACCAGGCGTTCGGCGGTGTCGACGTCGGTGATCAGCACGTTCACCCAGTCGTTGAGCAGCGCGGCCCGGACCGCCGACAGCTTCCGCTCGCCACCGGCCACCGCGACCCGCCGCTCGATCGTCCGCAGGTCGGCGCTGGAGATCCCGACGACCCGCTGGTCGAGCCGGGACTTCACCGGCCGGCCGTGGTCGTCGAAGAACCGCAGGCAGACGTCCCCGACCGCGCCGAGCGCGCGGAGCTCGTCCTGGTCGGCCTCGGCGACCGCGTTCCCCGACTGCAGCAGCAGCGGCGACGGCTCCAGGCTGCCGATGCCGACCAGCGCGACGGTCAGTTCCTTCCACTGCGCCATCACCGCGGCCACCGCGTCGTCCTGGGTGAGCGCGCGCCGGATCGCGGGCGTCCCGACCAGGCCCGGAGACGGGACGAACACCGGCCGGGCCCCGGTCAGCTCGGCCAGGCGCCCGGTCAGGCGGGTGGCCTGCACCTGCGCCTCCGGGCTGCCGACACCGCCGACGATCTGGACGACCCGGTCGGCGACCTGGGTGTGCTTGGGGTGCATCGCGTCGACGGCTGCGAGCAGCGTCTCGCTCCAGGACGAGATGCCGATGACGTCGCCGCCCTTGAGCGTCGCGTCGAGGTAGACCGCGGCCGCGGCGCCGAGCGCCGGAATGACGTCGCCGTTCGAGCCGTCGGTGTCGACGACCACTGCGTCACGCAGGCCGTACCGCTGCTGCAGCTGCTCTTCCAGCTCGGTGTGGACGCCCGGCGGCAGCACGACGACCGTGCGGACGATGCCGCGGGTGGTCGCCTCCTTGAGCAACCGGGAGACGCGCGGCTGCGAGATGTTCAGCTGGGCGGCGATCTCGGGCTGGCGCATGCCCTGTTCGTGGTACATCCGGGCGACCTTGGCCAGCATCCGCAGCTGCTCGGCGCCCGCGGTGCGCACGCCGGTGACCGGCATCGGCGTCTCCCTCATATCTATTCCGCGCGAGTGTATCCATCCCCCGGGCCGCGCCCTCGCGGACGCGGCCCGGGATCCCTCAGGACTTGCGGGCGAAGACGCCGAACTCGTCGGCGTTGGCCTTCGTGACGATCTCGCAGTCGATCGACTGCTTCTCCGGCTGGCCGGACTTGCCGTCCTTGATCGTCTTGTCGGCCTGCTCCACGGCCTGCTCCGCGGCCAGCGCCGCCGGCTGGAGAGCGGTCGCCAGCATCTCGCCGGCCTTGATCGCCGCGATCGCGTCCGGGCTGCCGTCGAACCCGACGACGACGACCTTGTCCAGCAGGCCCGCGCCCTTCAGCGCCGCGACCGCGCCGAGCGCCATCGTGTCGTTACCGGCGATCACACCCTGGATGTCCTTGTTCTTCTGGATAATCGTCTCCATCTTGGTGAACGCCTCCTGCTGATCCCAGTTGGCGCTCACCTGGGCGACCCGCTTCATCGCCGGGTACTGCGAGATGACGTCGGCGTAGCCCTTCGAGCGGACGCCCGCGTTGGTGTCGGACTCCTTACCGGTCAGCTCGACGTAGTTGCCCTTGCTCTTCATGCCCTTGACGAACTCCTGGGCCGCCAGCTGGGCACCCTGGGCGTTGTTCGAGACGATCTGGGCGGTCGCCACGCCGGTCTTGTTGATCTCCCGGTCGATCAGGAAGACCGGGATACCGGCGTCCTTGGCCTTGGTGACCGGGCCGATCGACGCGTCGGCGCCGGCGTTGTCGAGGATGATCGCCTTCGCCTTGCGGGAGATCGCGGCGTCGATCAGCTCGCTCTGCTTGTTCGGGTCGTCGTCGTGGGAGGCCACCGACGTCTCGTAGCCGAGTTCCTTGGCCTTCGCGGCCGCGGCGTCGGCCTCGGCCTTGAAGAACGGGTTGTCCGGCGACGGCGTGATGATCGCGATCAGGCCACCGGCGTCGCCGGAAGAGTCACTACTGGCCGAGTCGCTGTCGTCGCCTCCGCAGCCGGCGAGCGCGAACACGCCGAGCGAGAGGGCGAGGCCGGCCGCGGCTAAACGGCGCAGTCTGAACATTGGGAGTACCTCCACAGTGAGGGTTTGGGGGGTTGGGGCGAAAACTCAGGGGGTCTTGGCCGGCGTCGGTACCGTCTCGGCGGCCGCCGCTGCGGCGGCTCCGCGCTTCTGGAACCGCTGCTGGCCCTGGTCGAGGACAACGGCCAGCACGATCACCGCGCCCTTGATCAAGATCTGCCAGAACGTCGAGACGCCGAGGTTGACCAGGCCGTCGGCGAGGAAGCCGATGACGAACGCGCCGACGAGGGTGCCGCGCACGTTGCCGCGGCCGCCGGAGAGCGCCGCGCCGCCGATGACGACCGCGGCGATCGCGTTCAGCTCGAACGTCTCACCGGCCTGCGGCGCGGCCGACGTCAGCTCGGACGCGATGATCAGCCCGGACAGCGCCGCGCAGGCGCCGGAGATCATGTAGACGCGCGCCTTGACCCGCCGCACCGGCACGCCGGACAGCTCGGCCGCCCGCTCGTTGCCGCCGGTCGCGTAGAGCCACCGGCCGAACGGCGCCTTGCGGATCAGCACCGTGATCACGATCGCCAGGAGCGCCAGCAGGTAGATCGAGACCGGGATGCCGAGCAGCTTGCCGGTGCCGAGGAAGTCGAAGCCGGTGTTGCCGAGCTCGGGGTCGCCGCCGAGGTTCGGGTACGTCTCGCCGTCGGAGATCAGCAGCGCCGCGCCTCTGGCGACGTACAACATGCCGAGCGTCGCGATGAACGGCGCGACGTTGAATCGCGTCACGAGGATGCCGTTGATCGCACCGACCATCGTCCCGACCGCGATCGCGACCAGGATCGTCACCCAGACCGGCGGGTAGGCGATGACGCCGAACAGCTTCACGCCGCCGAGCAGCTCACCGGCGACGACCCCGGACAGGCCCACGATCGAGCCGACCGACAGGTCGATGCCGCCCTTCAGGATCACCAGCAGCATGCCGAGCGCGAGGATGCCGTTGATCGCGACGTGCTTGGTCATCGTGATCACGTTCGTGACCGTGAGGAACGTGTCCGACAGCAGGCTGAACACGATGATCAGCACCGCGAGCGCGATGAACGCGCGCGCCTCGAACGCCACGTTCAGCAGGCGCAGCCGATGCGCCTGGGCGGCCGCCTCGGCCGCCGCTTCGCGGCGTTCGGTCGTCGGGGGTTGAGCGGTCGCGGTGCTCATGACGCTTCTCCGGTCTTCTTCGACGGAACACTGCCGCCCGAAGCGGCCATCAGGTCCTCGCGGGTCAGGGCACCGCGCTTGAACTCGCCGACGATCCGGCCGCGGGCCAGTACCAGCAGCCGATCCGGGATGTGCAGTGCCTCCTCCGCCTCGGAGGTGGTGAACAGCACGGCCAGGCCCCGCTGGGCCTGCTCGGCCATCAGCGCGAACACGTCGGCCTTGGCACCGACGTCGACGCCGCGGCTCGGCTCGTCGAGCAGCAGCACCCGCGGGTCGGTGAGCAGCGCCTTGCCGATGACGACCTTCTGCTGGTTGCCGCCGGACAGCGCGCCGATCGGCGACTTGGGGCTGCTGGTCTTGACCGTGACGTCCTTGATCGTGCGCGCGACCGCGGTGTCCTCGCTGCCGCGGTTGAGGAAGGCCCGCTTGACGAACGCGAGCAGGCCGGCGAGCGAGAGGTTCTCCCCCACGGTCATCGTCTGGACGAGCCCGTCGCGCTGGCGGTCCTCGGGCACCAGCATCAGCCCGCGGGCGATCCGGTCGCGGATGCCGTCGTGACTGGTCACCGGCTCGCCGCCCAGCTCCACCGAGCCGGACTGGATCGGGATCCGCCCGGCGAGCGCCTCGAGCAGCTCGGTGCGCCCGGCGCCCATCAGCCCGTAGAGCCCGACGATCTCCCCGGCCCGGACGCGCACCGACAACCCGTCGATCGCGAGCCGGTCGGCGTTGGTCGGGTCGGGCACGACCAGGTCGGACACCGTGAGCAGCTCGTCGCCGAGCACCGTGTCCCGGTCCGGGAAGAGCGATTCGGAGTCCCGGCCGACCATCTGACGGACGATCCAGCCCAGGTCGACGTCGTCCGCCGCGGCGGTGGCGACCAGCGAACCGTCCCGCAGCACGACGACGTCGTCGGCGATCGCCAGCGCCTCGTCGAGGTGGTGGGAGATGTAGACGACCGCGACGCCGTGCGCGGTCAGTTCGCGGATCAGCCGGAACAGGACCTCGACCTCGGGCTCGGAGAGCGCGGAGGTCGGCTCGTCCATGATCAGGACCCGGGCGTCCTGGAGCAGCGCGCGGGCGATCTCGACCAGCTGCTGCTGGCCCAGCCGTAGCTCGCCGACGAGCGTCCGGGGATCGATCTCCTCCTCCAGGCGCCGCAGGATGTCCGCGGCGAGCCCGCGCTCCGTCTTCCGGTCGACCGCACCGGCCGCGGTGACCCGCTCCCGGCCGAGGAACAGGTTGTCCTCGATCGACAGGTTCGCGCAGAGGCTGAGCTCCTGGTGGATGATGACGATCCCGGTGTCGGCAGCCTGTCGCGCCGAGCCGAACACGACCGGCTCGCCGTCGACCGCGATGTGACCGGTGGTCGGCGACTCGATCCCGGCCAGGATCTTCATCAGCGTGGACTTGCCCGCGCCGTTCTCCCCGAACAGCGCGGTCACCCGGCCGGGGTGCGCCTCGAAGTCGACGCCCTTGAGCGCGTGCGTGCCGCCGAAGACCTTCGTGATCTCGGACGCGCTGAGCACGGCGGTCACGGGGCGACCTCGAACTTCACCGGGGTGAGCGTCACGACTTCGGGGGTGAGGAACGTGAAGGCGCCGGTGACCGCGATCTTCTTGCCCTTGAGGGTCGCGGGCTGCACCCCGGCCAGAACCGTGGTCCGCACCTCGTTGTTCAGCGCGGTGCCGGCGTCGGCGTACTGGACCTGGTTCAGGAAGTCGCCGAACTTGATCGTCCCGGTGGCGTCGCGCAGCGAGGTGCCGGTGATCGCCGGGCCGACCTGGACCCAGACCTGGGTGTTGGCGGGCAACCCCTCGACGGTCAGCGACAGCATGCTGCCGTTCAGCTCACCGCCGGTGCCCTCGGCGCTCGCCGGGAAGCTGTACGGGCTGGTGCCCTCGCGCTTGCCGTACTTCTCGCCGGCCGCGTCCGCGTCGGCGACCAGGGCCGGGACCAGCTCGGTGAGCGGCACCGCGTTCTGCTCGATCAGCGGCGCGACCTTCGGGAACGTCTCCTTGCCGTAGGCCGCCGGGTCGAACGTCTGCTCGGCCTCGGCGCGGGTGGCCGGTGCGTCGGCCGAGCGCCACTCGGTCGACAGCCCCATCGCGGCGAGCACGAGCACCACGACGGCGGCCTGGATCAGACGAACCTTCCGGCTCGGCCGGGTACTCACCGTGCGCGCGCGGGCCGGGCCGGGAGTGGGCGCCCTCGTCGCGGCAGGTGACTCGGTCGACGATGACTGCGTCACGGGTGCCTCCTCGAGACAGGTACGGGGGTGTCAGCCAGCGGCTGGGTGCGGGACCGCGCGATCGCGGCGTGCCAGCCCGCGCGTCCGTCCCGGCGCTGTTCCGGGGTGGTGGCCGGCGCGAACGCGGTGGTGGCCCGGGCGCGGTCGGTCAGATCGGCGACGCTCCAGAGGCCGGCGCCGACCCCGGCGAGCTGCGCCGCACCGAGCGCGGACAGGTCGGCGTCGTCGGCCCGGCGGACCGCGCGTCCGGACAGGTCGGCCTGGGCCTGCATGACGGTCGCGCTGCGGGACAGCCCGCCGTCGGCGAGCAGCGTCTCGATCGGGCCGCCGACCGCCTCGACGGCCGCGACGACGTCCTCGACCTGGAACGCCACCGATTCGATCGCGGCCCTGGCGAGCGCCGGACGGCCGGTGCCGAGCGTGAGGCCGCTGACCGTGGCGACCGCGTCGGCGTCCCACCAGGGGGCGCCGAGCCCGCCGAACGCGGGCACCAGCGCGACGCCCTCGGCGGACGGCCCCGCCGAATCCAGCAGTTCGGTCGTGGAGACGCCGAACAGGTCAGCGAGCCAGGTCAGCGTCCGGCCCGAGGACCGGATGTTGCCCTCCAGCGCGAGCGTCGGCGCTGCTCCACCGTGCTGCCAGCCCACGGTCAGGCACAGCCCGCCCGCGGCGTCGGCCGGGCCACCGAGCACGGCCATCACCGACGATCCGGTGCCGTAGGTCGCCTTGACGACGCCCGGCCGCCAGCCCGCGTGGGCGAACAGCGCGGCGTGCGAGTCGCCGAGCACCGCCAGCACGGGGACGCCGTCCGGCACCGGGTCGAGGCCCCGCACGGCCGGGAACGGGCCGTCCGACGGCGTGACCTCGCCGAGCACCGCGGCGGGCACGCCGAAGAGCTCCAGCAGCCTGTCGTCCCAGGCTCCGCGCCGCACGTCGAGCAGCTGGGTGCGCGAGGCGTTGCCGATCTCGGTGACGTGCTCGCGCCCGCCGCTGAACCGGCTGAGCAGCCAGGAGTCGATCGTGCCGAGGCACAGGTCCCGGCCGCGGCCGGGGTCGTACGTGTCCAGCAGCCACTGCGCCTTGAGCGCGGAGAACATCGGGTCCAGCGGTAACCCGCTGACGTCGGCGACCAGCGGACCGGCACCCTCCGCGAGCAGCTCGGCGCACCGGTCCGCGGTACGCCGGTCCTGCCAGCCCAGCAGCGGGCCGAGCGGCTCACCGGTGGTCCGGTCCCAGAGCACGAGCGACTCGCGCTGGGTACTGAGCCCGACCGCGACGACGCGCGCAGCGTCGTCCGGATCGAACGAACGGACGGCTGCACGGACGCTGTCCCAGACCTCGATCGGGTCCTGCTCGACCCAGCCCGGGCGCGGGTGCGAAGCACCCAGCGGCGCGGACGCCGACCCGACGACGGCGCCCGACCGGTCGACCAGGAGCGCCTTGGTGGCGCTGGTGCCCTGGTCGATCGCGAGGATCAAGGATCTATCCGTGGAGGCCATGGCCGAGCAACTCTCTGGCGGCGGCGACGATGCCGTCGGCGGTCAGTCCGAAGTGCTCGAGCAGGAAGTCGGCGCTACCGGTCGGGGCGAACACACCCGGGATGCCGAGGATGCGCATCCGCACCGGGTGTTCGGCGGCGACCAGCGACGCGACCGCGGCGCCGAGGCCACCGCTGACCGTCGCCTCCTCCGCGGTGATCAGGCCGCGCGTCTCGCGGGCAGCGGCGAGCACCGCGTCGACGTCGAGCGGGTCGACGAACGGCATGTTGATCACGCGCAGCCCGATGCCCTCGGCACGTAACTGCTCGGCGGCGGCCAGCGCGCGGGACACCAGCGTGCCGACCGCGATCACCGTGACGTCGTCGCCGTCGGTGAGCGTGTTCGAGATGCCGGGGCCGAACGGCGCGTCCGGCGGCGTCACCGCCGGGACCTTGAACCGCGGGATGCGCAGGAACGACGGGCCCGGGTTGGCCGCGGCCCAGCGCACCGCGGCGCGGGTCTGCTCCGGGTCGGCCGGGACGACGACCGGCAGGTTCGCGACCGCCCGCATCCAGGACAGGTCCTCGATCGAATGGTGCGTCGGCCCGAGTTCGCCGTAAGCCATGCCCGGGCTCTGGCCGCAGAGCACGACGTGAGTGTTGCTGTACGCGGCGTCGGCCTTGATCTGCTCCAGCGCACGCCCGGTGAGGAACGGCGCGGCAGCCGAGACGAACGGGATCTTGCCGCCGTTGGCGAGGCCGGCGCCGACGCCGACCAGGTCCTGCTCGGCGATGCCGACGTTGATCAGCCGGTCGGGGAAGCGCTCACGGAACCCGACGAGGTTGCTGGAGCCGACCGAGTCGTTGCAGACCGCGACGATGCGCTCGTCGGCCTCGGCGAGCCGGATCAGCTCGTCGGCGAAGTCCTTCCGGCAGTCGTAGGTCGGAACCTCCGTCGTGACGCTCATACCAATTCCTCCAGAGCGAGACGGACCTGCTCGGGGCTGGGCACCTTGTGGTGCCACTCGACCCGGTCCTCCATGAACGAGACGCCCTTGCCCTTGATCGTGTTGGCGACGATCGCGACCGGCTTGCCGGTGGTCGACGGCTCCAGGGCCTGCAGCAGCGCGACGTGGTCGTGCCCGTCGACCTCCCGCAGCTCCCAGCCGAACGCGCGCCACTTGTCGCCGAACGGTTCGAGGGACTTCGTCTCCTCGGTGCGGGCGCCCTGCTGGAGGCGGTTGCGGTCGACGACCGCGGTGAGGTTGGCCAGCTCGTAGTGGCTGGCGGTCATCGCCGCCTCCCAGTTGCTGCCCTCTTGCATCTCGCCGTCGCCGAGAACGACGACCGTGCGCCAGGACTTGTCGTCGAGCTTCGCGGCGAGAGCGGCGCCGGTCGCGACCGGGAACCCGTGGCCCAGCGGGCCGCTGTTCGTCTCCACGCCCGGCACCTTCACCCGGTTCGGGTGGCCGTTGAGCGCGGACAGCGGCGCCATGAACGTGGCCAGCTCGCTGCGCGGGAAGAAACCGCAGTACGCGAGCGTGGAGTAGAGCGACGCCGCGCAGTGTCCCTTCGACAGGACGAACCGGTCGCGGTCCTCCCAGTGCGGACGGGTCGGGTCCAGGTTCAGCACGCCGGCGAAGCAGGTCACCAGGATGTCGGTGACGGAGAAGTCGCCGCCGATGTGGCCGAGCTTGGCGGTGGCGATCATCTCGACGACGCTGCGACGCACGGCGAGCGAGATCCGGCGCAACTCAGCGGCCTTAGCCTCGATGTCGAGGCCGGCCAGCCGGGCGCGCAGTTCGCGGTACTCCGCCGCCAGCGGTGGGTCAGCCACTAACATGCTGAATATCTATTCCGGCTCGAATTTGCATACGCATAGCGTGGGCCGAAGATTCGCCGTTCGTCAAGCATGTGTTTGCCGCAGGCCACCGTTGACAGGAAATCTGCCGGAAACTACGTTGACCGCATCTCCCATTCGGCTATGAATGGATATTCACATGGAGCCGTTATTCGGTGCCGGCATCTGGCACTTCGGGCAGTACGTCGACCGTTACGCCACGGACGGATACGGTCCCCCGGTCACGACGCTGGAGGCCATCGACCGGGCCGGCCAGGTCGGCTCGCTCTCCGTCGTCGACCTGACGTACCCGTTCAACCCGGTCGACCTCGCGGTCTCCGACGTCTCCGACGCGCTCAAGCGCAACAACCTGCGGGCGATCGCGATCACGCCGGAGATCTACACCCGGAAGTTCGTCAAGGGCGCGTTCACGAACCCGGACGCCGCCGTGCGTCGCGAAGCCCTGTCGCTGATCTCGGAGGGCGCCGAGGTGGCGCGCGAACTGGGCTGCGACTACGTGAAGCTCTGGCCGGGCCAGGACGGGTGGGACTACCCGTTCCAGGCCGACTACGGCCAGCTCTGGAAGTACTCGCTGGACGGCGTGCGCGAGCTGGCCGCGACGTTCCCGGACCTCAAGTTCGCGATCGAGTACAAGCCGCGCGAGCCGCGGAACCGGATGGTGTTCTCCGGCGTGGCCCGGACGCTGCTCGGCATCGAGGAGATCGGGTTGCCGAACGTCGGCATCCTGCTCGACTTCGGGCACTCGCTCTACGGTGGTGAGTCACCCGCCGACGCGGCGCGCCTCGCGATCTCCCGCGGCCGGCTGTTCGCGATCGACGTCAACGACAACTTCCGGGGCTGGGACGACGACATGGTCGTCGGGTCGGTGCACCTCACCGAGACGTTCGAGTTCTTCTGGACGCTCCGTGACCTGGGATGGGACGGCGTCTGGCAGCTCGACCAGTTCCCGTTCCGTGAGGACCAGGTGCAGGCGGCCCGGGACGGTATCGACGTGATGCGCGCGATCTACCGGGCGCTCGACCTCGTCGACCGCGACGCCCTGCGCGCCGCCCAGGACGCCCAGGACGCCCTCGCTGCCCAGCGCATCATCCGCAAAGCGCTGCTCTCGACGTTGCCCGAGTAGCCGCCGAGAAACGTGGCCGGTTTTCGACGTATCACCGCGAACGGATGCGTCGAAAACTGGACAATTATGTGGCGAACAGAGCCTGGAAGGCGAGTTCGCTGGCGCCGATGAGAGACGAGTCGCGTCCGAGGTCCGGGGTCAGCAGGGCCGTGCAGCCGCGGGCCGCGGCCATCGCGCGCCGCTCCACCTCGCGCTCCACCCGGGGCCGTTCGATCCGCAGGATCTCGGCCAGCGTGTCGCCGACGACGATCGCCTCCGGGTTGAACACGTTGATCAGGATCGCCAGCGTGCGGCCGAGGCTCGTGGCCACGGTGGCCACCGCGTCGGCCGCCGGTGGCACGCCCCGCTCGGCGTCGGCCAGCACGCCGGCGACCGCGGCCGGGCCGAACGCGTCGTCGGCGACCCCCGCCTCCCGCAGCAGCGCGTGCTCGCCGAGGTACGTCTCGACGCATCCGTTGCTGCCGCAGTGGCACTCCGGGCCGTCGGGGTTCAGCATGATGTGGCCGATCTCGCCGGCGTACCCACCGGCCCCGTACATCTCGGCGCCGTCCACGATCACGCCGCCACCGACGCCGACCGACCCGACGATGTAGACGACGTCGCGCATCGCCCGGGCGGCGCCGCGCTGATGCTCGGCGAGCGCGCCGAGGTTCGCGTTGTTGCCGATCCGGACGTCGAGGTCGGCCCCGAGCCTCGTCCGCAGCCGCGCGCCGAACGGGACGTTCCGCCAGCGCAGGTTCGGCGCGTGGACGACCAGCCCGTCCGCGCGCTGGATCGTGCCGGGCACGCTCACCCCGACGCCGACCAGCGTCGCGCTCGCCGGCATCCGGGCGGCGAGCCGGCGCGCGTCGCGGGCGATCTGGGTGACGACGGCGGCCGGGCCCGGCTCGGCGACGACGGTCTCGTGCCGGACGTGCACCCGGCCGCCGAGCCCCACCGCCGCCGAGACGATCCGCTCGACCTCGACCTCGACGGCCAGCACGTACGGGCCGTCCGGCCGGGGCGCCACCACGTGCGAGGGACGCCCGGCCTTCTCCCCGCCGCCCGGTACGTGCTCGTCCACCACGCCCTGCCGGACCAGGTCGCCCACCAGGTCACCGATCGTGCTGCGGTTGAGCCCGAGCGACGTGGTCAGCTCCGCCCTGGTCAGCTCGCCGCGCCGGTGGATCTGTTGCAGGACCTGGCTGAGGTTGTGACGCCGGATCTCTTCCGGACGCACGACCGTGGAGCGGGGCACCGTGGAATCAGTCCTCCGCGGGACGCCTGCGGGAGAGCGCGTCCGCACCGGCGGCGACCAGCAGCACCAGGCCGGTGACGAGGAAGACGTAGGCCGAGCTGATGTTCTTGATCAGGTTCAGTCCGTTCGGAATCATCGCGATGACGATCGCGCCGATGATCGCGTCACGGATCTTCCCTCGTCCGCCGAAGAGTGAGGTACCGCCGATAACGGCAGCTCCCACAGCATAGAGGACATCCGTGTTCTTCCCGAAGTCGGACGGGACGCCGCCCAGGTACGACGCGCCGATGATCCCGGCCAGCCCCGCCATGCCGGAGCAGATGATGAAGCAGGACATCCGCACGCGCGCGACGTCGATGCCTGCCCGGCGGGCCGCCGCCTTGCTGCCGCCGACCGCGTAGATGAAGCGCCCGTACTGGGTCCTGGTCAGGATCAGCGTCCAGAACACGAACACGACCGCGACCAGCAGCACCGACCACGGGACGCCCTGGATCTTCGCGAAGACCGTGCGCGAGCGATCCTGGTTGAGCACGTAGACGGCCAGCCCGGTCACCGCGGCGATCGCGGCCACCCGGACGAGCACCAGGTCCAGCGGTTCGGCCGACAGACCGGCCCGCCGTCGGCTGATCGCGCGGTGCGCGGTGACCGCCAGGTAGGCGGCGATCGAGAGCCCCCACACCACCCACGCGAACACCACCGGCATGTAGCCGTTCTCGATGTTGTTGACCAGGTCGAATCTGCGGGTCGGGATCGCCGCGCCGGTGCCGATGAACGTCAGCAGCGCGCCCTGCCAAGCGAGGAACAGGGCCAGCGTCACGATGAACGACGGGATACCGATCCGGGCCACGAGGAACCCGATCAGGACGCCGATCGACGTGCCGACCGCGACCGACAGGAACATCGCGAGCAGCTGCGTCGACCCCAGCTGCGCCACCGCGATGACGATGCCGATCGCCACGATCGCGGCCGGGATCCAGAGCCGGGACAGCGCGGCCAGCACCACGGTCGCGGCCATGATCAGCATCAGCACGACGAACACGCCGGTGCCGAGCGACGCGCGGAGGTTGCCGTCGTCGTTGAGCGCCAGCGCCATGCCCGCCGCGCAGACGCCGCCCGCGGTGCCTGCCGACAGGTCGATCTCGCCGATCAGCAGCACGAACACCATGCCCATGCCGAGTACCGAGATCTGCGCGGCCTGCTGCAGCAGGTTCGCGAAGTTGCCCTTGCTGAGGAAGACGTCGCTGGCGTTGGCGAAGATCACGACGAGGACGACCGCGCCGAGCACGGCCGGGAGCGCGCCGCCCTCGCCGCCGCGGACCCGGTCGACGTAGGCGCGGAACGCCTCCACGACGTTGCGGGGCCCGACGTCTTCGGAGAACGCCTGCGCGTCGGCGTCGGGGATGTCGCGGATCGCGGGGGTGGTTGGGGTCATGAGCGCCTCACAGGTTCGCGTCGGCGGTGGCGCGGGAGAGTCCGAGGTCGCCCGACCGGCCGGTCGTGATCAGCTCGACGACCTGGCCGACCGTGGTGTCGGCGGCCTGCACCTCGGCCGCGATCCGGCCCAGGTAGAGCGCGTCGATCCGGTCGGCGACCTCGATGACGTCGTTCATGTTGTGGGAGATCAGGACGACGCCGAGGCCGCGGTCGGCCAGCCGCCGGACCAGGTCGAGGACCTGCCGGGTCTGGGCGACGCCGAGCGCCGCGGTCGGCTCGTCGAGGATGACGATCCGGGAGTTCCAGAGCACGGCCTTCGCGATCGCGACCGTCTGCCGCTGCCCGCCGGAGAGGCTGCTCACCGGCTGGCGCACGGACTTCACGGTGCGGACCGACAGGCTGGCCAGCACCCGGCGGGCCTGCGTCTCCATCGCGCCCTCGTCGAGCGTCCGCAGCCGGCTCTTGGACTCGCGTCCGAGGAACATGTTCTGGACGATGTCGAGGTTGTCGGCCAGCGCGAGGTCCTGGTAGACGATCTCGATGCCCAGCGCGGCGGCGTCGCGAGGACTGTTCAGCGTGACCGGCTGTCCGTCGAAGAAGAACTCGCCGGAGTCCACGTGGTGGATGCCCGCGATGCACTTGATGATCGTCGACTTGCCCGCGCCGTTGTCGCCGACGAGCGCGGTCACCTCACCGGCGTGGACCGCGAGGTCGATGTCGTGCAGGACCTGGACCGGCCCGAAGCTCTTGTTGATCTTGCGTAGTTCGAGGATGGGCGTGTCGGTCACGGACACCTCCTTCGGGGCGAGGCGCACCGGTGGGCGGCTACGCCCACCGGTGCGGGAGGGATCAAACGACGCCGGCCTCGGTGCACAGCGTGGCGTAGTTGCCGGTGCACAGCTCGGCCTTGGTCACGAAGCCGTCCGCGACGACGTCCTTCACCGAGTCCTTGGTGATCGGCAGCGGCGTGAGCAGCAGCGACGGCACGTCCCGCTTGCCCTGGTCGTCGCGGACCGTGCCGGTGGTCTCGGCCTTCTCGCCCTTCAGCAGCGCGACCGCGAGCTTGACCAGGCCCTCGGCCTCCTGCTTGATCGGCTTGTAGACGGTCATGCACTGGTCACCGGCGAGGATGTTCTGCAGGCCGCCGACCGTGGCGTCCTGCCCGGTGACCGGCACCTTCAGGCCGTTCTTCTTCAGCACGGTGATCGCCGAGTTGCCCAGCCCGTCGTTGGCCGCGAGGACGCCGTCCACGTTGCCGCCGGCCGCGGTGAGCAGCTGCTCGAAGATCGTGACGGCCTTCGCGTTGTCCCAGTCCGGGACGCTCTGGTCGCCGACCTTCTTCCAGCCCTCCTTGTACTTCGGGTCGAGGACCGAGTCGTAGCCCTGCTTGAACAGCGTGGCGTTGTTGTCGGTCGGCGAGCCGTTCAGCTCGATGATCGACGGGTTGGTCTTCTTCGCCGCGGTGAGGCAGTCGACCAGGCCCTGCCCCTGCAGCTCGCCGACCTTCACGTTGTCGAACGAGACGTAGTAGTCGGCGGAGCCGCCGAGCGTCAGCCGGTCGTAGTCGATCGTCTTCACCCCGGCGGCCTTGGCCTTGGCCTCCACCTGGGCGCCGGTCGCGGAGTCGAGGTTGACGATCGCGAGGATCGAGACGCCGTCCTGGATCATGCCGTCCGCGATCGACACGAACTTGCTCTTGTCGCCGAGCGCGTTCTGGATGTCGGCCTCGACGCCGGCTTCCTCGAACGCCTTGGTGAGTAACGGTTTGTCGAAGCTCTCCCAGCGGGCCGACGACTGGGTGTCCGGAAGGATCACGCCGACCTTCCCCTTGACCGACGAACCGGTGTCGGCCGTGTCGGACGAGTCGTCGTTGCCGCAGGCCGCCAGGATCAGCGCCGTCACGGCGCCGAGGGCAACCATTCCGAGTGCGCGTATGCGCATGCCTCTCCCGCCTTCCTCGTTGAAGAACCGAATTGTTGTGGCCGGGAACATATAGGCGGTGAGTACGCCGCGTGAAGGCCTGTTATCCATCCGTTACGGGGCGTGGGCCAGATCACTATGGTTGCATAGCTATTTATCCATAGCTATTCTTCGGACGTGGCACCCAACCCCGAGGACGTCGCGGCCGGGCTGACCGCCGTTCTCCCGGTGCTCATGCGCACGGTCGAGCGGCGCCTGGCGCTCGACTACGCACGCCCCAAACCGCCCGACGCGCAGCTGGCCCTCCTCCGGCTGGTCGGCGAGCGTGAGGGCATCACGGTGCGGGAAGCCGCCGATGCCCTATTGATGAAGGCGAACAACGTCAGCGCGCTGGTGTCACACCTCGTGGGCGAAGGACTGCTCACGCGCGTCCCCGACGAGAACGACCGGCGGGTCGTCCACCTGCACCCGACCGCCGACGCGCGGGAGCAGTTCGCCTCGGTCGACGGCCTGACCGCCGACTACCTCCTGGCCGCGCTCGACGGCCTGGACCCCGCACAGGTCGCCGCGATCGGCGAGGCCCTTCCCGGGCTGATCGCGCTGGCCAGGCGGATGCACGCGGGCTGAGTCCCCGCTCTCACCGAATCAGAAAGAGGCACCACCGCTCCATGTCCGTGGTCACCCCTGTCCGCGCGCTGCCCGCGCCCGCCCGCGATGTGCGGTCCAACCCCTGGCTTACGCTGATCGCGGTCGCGTTCGGCCTGTTCATGGTCGGTCTGGACGGCAGCGTCGTCGCGATCGCCAACCCCTATATCGGCGCGGACCTGAACGCGACGCTCCCCCAGCTGCAGTGGGTCACGAACTCCTACCTGCTGGCGCTGGCCGCGGTGCTCGTGCTCGGCGGCAAGCTCGGCGACCGGTTCGGCAGGCACACGTTCTTCCTGATCGGCGTCGCGGGCTTCACGGTCGCGTCGATCGCGATCGGGCTCGTCGGTTCGATCGAGGGCGTCATCGTGTTCCGCGCGCTCCAGGGGGTGTTCGGCGCGCTGCTGATGCCGAACACGCTGGGGCTGCTGCGTGCGGTGTTCCCGCCTTCGACGTTCGGCCGGGCGGTCGGGATCTGGGCGATGGTCTCGTCGGTCTCCACCGCGCTCGGGCCGATCGTCGGTGGGCTGCTGGTCGAGCACGTCAACTGGGAGTCGGTGTTCTACCTCAACGCGCCGATCGGCGTGATCGCGCTCGCGTTCGGGGCCTGGGTACTGCCGAAGAGCAAGAACAGCACCGGTCACCACCGGTTCGACATCGCGGGCGTCGTGCTGCTCGCGCTCGGCATGCTCGCGATCGTCTACGCGGTCGTGCAGGGCGAGAGCTGGGGCTGGGGCTCGCCGAAGACGCTCGGCACGCTGCTGCTCGGCGTCCTGATCCTGCTGGTGTTCGTGCTCGCGGAGAAGAACCTGGAGCACCCGCTGCTGCCGATGCGGCTATTCCGCAACCGGTCGCTGGCGATCGGCACGGTGATCACCGCGGTCAACTTCTTCGCGCTGCTCGGCACGATCTTCTACGTGCTGCTCTACCTGCAGAACGTCCGCGTGTACACGGCGGTCGAGGCCGGCCTGCTGACGCTGCCGCTGAGCCTGGCCTCGGTGGTGGCCGCGCCGATCGGTGCCGCGCTCACCGACAAGTACGGTCCGCGGCTCACGATGCCGCTGGGCATGCTGCTGCAGGCCGTCGCGCTGCTCGCGCTGCTGCGGCTCGGCGTCGACTCCTCCTACCTGACGCTCTGGCCGTCGTTCGTCGGGCTGGGCTTGGGGACCGGCATCGTGCTGTCCGCGTCGTCGGAGGCGATCGTCGGCAACGCGCCGGTGAAGGACGCCGGCGTCGCCGGTGGCCTGCAGGCCACCGCGCTGCAGCTGGGTGGCGCGCTCGGCACGTCGGTGCTGCTGTCGGTGCTGTCCGGCCGGGTCGGCAGCACGCTGACCGGCGAGCTGACCGCCGCCGGGGTGCCCGCTCCGCTGGCGAGCGGCCTGCACGAGGCCAAGGACGCGGTCGCGCAGGGCGTCGCGCCCACTCCGGCCGGGGTGTCGGCGCAGGTCCAGTCCGCGATCGTCGAGGGCAGCGCGCAGGCGTTCGTCAACGGCGTGCACACCGCGGTGCTGGTCACCGGCATCGTCTGCCTGATCGGCGCGGTCGTCGCCTACGTCGGCGTCCGCCGCGGCGCCACCCCGGTCGAGACGCCGGTCGCGCACTGACGCTCCTGTTGACGCCTAACCGGTCTCTCAGCGCGCCTTAGGGACCGGTTTTGCGTCCTTCCTCGGGTGCCCCGGCGCGCTACGCCCGGGCGGCCGCCTCCTCCTCCAGCAGGCGGTCGGCTAGGGCGTCTATGGCGCGGTCGAGGCGGGCTCGGTCGATCGGGTCGGTGGTGTCCCAGTCCTCGAGCTGACCGACCAGCCACTGCCGCCACGCGGCGGTGATCTGCGCGAACGCCGCCGAGCCCGCAGCGGTGAGCGCCAGCCCGCCGCCCTCGGGACGCAGGTGGCCGTCCTCCACGGCCTGCAGGAACACCGGTGCGAGCACGTCCGCCGGTACCCGGTGGGCGGCCGCGACGTCCTCCAGCGTCGGCGGGCTCCCCCGGCGTCCCCGCAAGTGGACCTGGCCCACCACCCACGCCTGCCCCGGACTCAGCGCGGTGCCCGATCCGGCCAGGATCGACGGCGCCGCGGTGGACGCCCGCCGCCGGATCAGCTGCGCGACGGTCCGTTCCAGCTGCCGGTCGGCGTCCGCGGTGTCCGGCGTACCGAATCCCTCGCCGACGTCGGTGGCCCCGGCCCGCGCGGTGTCCCGCAGCGGCACCTGTTTGAGGAAGAACGAGACCAGCAGCCCGACCAGCGCGATCGGCACCACCCAGGTGAAGACGTGGTTGATCGCGCTGGCGTACGCGCTGATGAACGGCTCGGCGTCGGCCTCGGGGAGCGTGTGCAACGCCGCCGGGTCGGTGATCGTGCTCGACGACACCCCTGGCACCGCCGCGTACGCCGTGGCCAGCTCACTCGTCAGCTGGTTGGAGTAGAGCGTCCCGAAGACCGCCGTACCGACCGTGCTGCCGACCGTCCGGAAGAACGTGACGCCCGCCGTCGCGGTCCCGAGGTCGCCGTAGGCGACCGTGTTCTGCACCGCGATCGTGAGCACCTGCATCGCCAGCCCCAGGCCGGAGCCCAGCACGAACATGTACACGGACTCCAGCAGGACGCCGGTGTGCTGGTCCATCCTCGACATCAGGAACAGTCCGACGGCCATCACCGCGGTCCCGACGATCGGGAACACCTTGTACTTGCCGGTCCGGCTGATCACCGAGCCACTGACCATCGACATGATCAGCAGGCCCGCCATCAGCGGCAGCGTGCGGAACCCGGAACCGGTGGCCGAGACCCCGTCGACGTACTGCAGGTAGGACGGCAGGAACGTCATCGCGCCGAGCATCGCGAAGCCCACGACGAACGACAGCACCGAGCAGACCGTGAACACCGGGTTGGCGAACAGGCGCAGCGGCAGCATCGGCTCCGGTGCCCGCTTCTCGGCCAGCACGAACAGGAGGAAGAACGCGGCGGCGCAGCCGAACATCCCAAGGATCACCGACGAGGTCCACGCGTACTCGTCGCCGCCCCACTCCAGCGCCATGATCAGCGAGACCACGCCGAGCGTGACCAGCACGATGCCGAGGTAGTCGATCAGCGGTTTGGTCGCGATCGTGACCGAGGGAATCGTGCGAGCCGCCATCACGACCATCACGACCGCCACCGGCAGGTTGATGTAAAAGCACCAGCGCCAGGACAGGTGGTCGGTGAACAGGCCGCCGAGCGTGGGGCCCAGGACGGTGGTGAGTCCGAAAACGGCTCCGAGCGCGCCCTGGTAGCGGCCGCGGTCCCGCAACGGGATGACGTCGGCGATGAGGGCCTGCGCCGTCACCATCAGCCCGCCGCCGCCGATGCCCTGGATCGCGCGTCCGATGATCAGCAGCGTCATGTTGTGCGCGAGGCCGGCCACCGCCGAGCCGAGCACGAACAGGATCGCGGAGAGCTGGAAGATCACCTTCCGGCCGAACAGGTCGCCGAACTTGCCGACCAGCACCGAGGCCACCGCCTCGGTGAGCATGTAGGCGGTGACCACCCAGGCCATGTGCCCGGCGCCGCCGAGGTCGGCGACGATCGTGGGCAGCGCCGACGAGACGATCGTCTGGTCGAGTGCGGCCAGCAGCATGCCGAGCAGGATCGTGGTGAAGACCAGGTTCATCTGGGTCCGGGACAGCGCCGCCGGGCGGCCCGTCGCGACGTCGCCGGCCGTCACGCGACCGAGTTCCGTCCATTAAGCGGCATAAGTCCCGTATAGCACGTTTCTCGAGACACTTCGAGCGCCGCACGTCGGTCACGTCACACATTTACAAAGTTGCACCAAGCAACTTCTGAGATAAAGTTGTGTGCGTCAAGGAGCTAAATGCTCGGCTCGGTGAAAGTGAAGGGAAACCGATGACGACAACCATCGAGGGGAGGCCAGCCGCCGGTGCACCACCGACAGCCGAGCCGATGTCGCACCGCCAGATCCTCGAGGCGCTGACCGGCTTGTTGCTCGGCATGTTCGTGGCGATCCTGTCGTCCACGATCGTGACCAACGCGCTGCCGACGATCCTCACCGACCTGCACGGCGGCCAGTCCGCCTACACCTGGGTGGTCACGAGCACGCTGCTCGCCACCACCGCCACCACCCCGATCTGGGGCAAGCTCGCCGACCTCACCAGCAAGAAGATGCTGGTCCAGATCGCGCTGGTCATCTACGTCGCAGGCTCGGCCCTCGCCGGGCTCTCGCAGAACATCGGTGAGTTGATCGCGGCCCGCACTGTCCAGGGCATCGGCGTCGGCGGTCTCACCGCGCTGGCCCAGGTGATCATGGCGGCGATGATCTCGCCGCGGGAGCGCGGCCGGTACTCCGGTTACCTGGGTGCGGTGTTCGCGGTCGCGACGGTCAGCGGACCGCTGATCGGCGGCATCATCGTCGACACCTCGTGGCTCGGCTGGCGCTGGTGCTTCTACGTCGGCGTCCCGATCGCGGCGCTGGCGATCGTCGTCCTGCAGAAGACGCTGCGCCTGCCGGTGATCAAGCGGAAGGTGAAGATCGACTACCTCGGCGCCACGCTGGTCACCGCGGCGGTCTCGCTGCTGCTGATCTGGGTCTCGCTCGCAGGCGACCAGTTCGGCTGGCTCTCCTGGGAGACCGCGTTGATGGTGCCGGGCGCGCTCGTCCTCGGTGCGCTGTTCGTGTTCGTCGAGTCGCGGGCCGTCGAGCCGATCATCCCGCTCGGCCTGTTCCGCAACCGCACGGTGGTGCTCGCCACGGTCGCCAGCCTGTTCGTCGGTGTGGCGATGTTCGGCGCGAGCGTGTTCCTCAGCCAGTACTTCCAGATCGCCCGCGGCGACTCCCCCACGGTGTCCGGCCTGCGGACGCTGCCGATGATCGGCGGCCTGTTCCTGGCTTCGACGATCTCCGGCCGGATCATCACCGCCACCGGCAAGTGGAAGCGGTTCCTGGTCGCCGGTGCGTTCCTGGTCACGGTCGGGTTCGCGCTGATGGGCACGGCCCGCGCTGACACGCCCTACTGGCACCTGGCGCTGTTCATGGCGCTGATCGGCGTCGGCCTCGGCATGACGATGCAGAACCTGGTGCTGGCCGTGCAGAACACGGTCCGGGTCAGCGAACTCGGGACGTCGAGCTCGACGGTCGCGTTCTTCCGGAGCCTGGGCGGTGCGGTCGGCGTCTCGGCGCTCGGCGCGGTGCTCGGCCACAAGGTCACCGACTACCTCGCCGACGGGTTGCGGGCGCTCGGCGTGACGTCGACCGGCGGCGACAGCGGCAGCCTGCCCGACCTGGCCACGCTGCCCGCCCCGATCCGGACGGTCGTGATGGACGCCTACGGCCACGCGGCCGGCGACGTGTTCCTCTACGCGGCACCGTTCGCGCTGCTCGCGTTCGTCGCGGTGCTGTTCATCCGGGAGGTCGCGCTGCGCACCAGCAACGCGGAGCCGGTTCCGGCGGCGCCGCCGGCGAACGACGTCGAGAACGTCGTGGAACTGGCTTCCGCTCGTCGGTAGTCGGCTTCGCCGATACCCTTGCCCGATGGCGCGCTCGTACGACGTAGTCCTGTTCGGAGCCACCGGTTTCACCGGTGGCCTCACCGCGGAGTACCTCGCGGCGCATGCGCCGGCCGGGCTCCGGTGGGCCCTCGCCGGGCGGAACCGGTCGAAGTTGGCCGCGGTCCGCGACCGGCTGGGGCCCACTCACGCTGAACTGCCACTGCTCGAGGCGGACGCGACGGACGCCGCGTCGCTGCGGGCGGTGGCCGAGTCGGCGCGGGTGGTGGCCAGCACCGTCGGTCCGTACGCGCGGTACGGCGAGCCGCTGGTGGCGGCGTGCGCGGCCGCGGGCACCGACTACACCGACCTGACCGGCGAGCCGCGGTTCGTCGACGAGATGTACCTGCGGCACCACGAGACCGCACTGCGCACCGGCGCCCGCATCGTGCACGCGTGCGGGTTCGACTCGATCCCGGCCGACCTCGGCGCGTACTACACCGTCGGCCAGTTACCGGACGACGTCCCACTGCAGGTGGAGAGCTTCGTCCGGGCGTCCGGCCGGCCGTCGGCGGGAACCGTGCACTCGCTGGTCGAGGCGGTCGGCGACCTGCCGGGCGCGCAGCGCGCGTTCCGCGAGCGCCGGCGCAAGGAAGGCCGGCCGAACGGCCGCCGGGTGCACCTCACCGGCCCGCTCCCCCGCACGCATCCGGTGGGGGTCTGGAACGTGCCGCTGCCGACGCTCGACCCGCAGGTCGTGGCGCGCTCGGCGGCCACGCTCGACCGGTACGGACCGGACTTCAGCTACGCGCACTACCTCGCGCTGCCCTCGCCGGTGCACGCGGCGGCGATCCTCGCGGGCACCGGGGCGCTGATCGCCGCGGCGCAGATCCCGCCGCTGCGCAACCAGGTCCTGGGGCGCTGGACGTCCGGCGACGGGCCGACCGCGCAGCAGCGGGAAGAGGGCTGGTTCTCGGTCCGGTTCACCGGCGTCGGCGGCGGGCAGCGGGTGCTCACCGAGGTGCACAGCGACCGCGACCCCGGTTACGCGTCGACCGCGGTGATGCTCGCCGAGGCCACGCTGTGCCTGGCCGGCGATACGCTGCCGGAGACCGCCGGTCAGGTCACGACCGCGGTCGCGATGGGTGATCGGCTGGTGGAGCGGCTGGACGCCGCAGGCATCACGTTCCGCGTCCGCGGGCGCTGGCAGGACTGACACCGGGCAGCACCCGCTCGGCCGCGGGCAGGTCCACGAGAAAGCACGCGCCGGTCGGGCGGTTCGGCCGGTACGTGATCCCGATGTGCCCGGCCTCGGCCAGCGTCCGGACGATATGGAGACCGAGCCCGGTGCCGCGCTTCGTCGTCGCGACACCGGTCTCGGCACGGCTGAACCGGTCGAACAGCTGGGGGACGAACTCCGGCGGCACACCCTCGCCGTGGTCGCAGATCACCAGCTCCACCGTGCGGCCGAGCGGCCTGGCGACCAGGTCGAACGGTGGCGCGCCGTACTTGACCGCGTTGCCGAGCAGGTTCGTGACGATCTGCTGGAAGTGGCCGGGGTCGACCTGCACGAACAGCCCTTCCGGCACGGCGACCGAGACGTCGAGCGCCTGGTCGGGCGGGAGCGTCAGGACGGCCTCGTGCACGGCCGCGCGCAGGTCGACCGCGACGGGCTTGGCGGTGAGCACCCCCGCGTCCAGCTGCGCCACCGTGAGGATCTCCTCCACCAGGCGGTTCAGCCGCTGACCGGCGGATTCGATCCCGAGCAGGTACTGCTGTTTCCGCGAGTCGGGCAGGTGTTCCCAGTCGTCGGTGAGGGTCTCGGCGTACCCGAGGATGCCGGTGATCGGCTGCCGGACGTCGTGCGACAGCATCGCGACGAAGTCCGCCATCCGATCCCTGGCGTCGGTGAGGTTGCCGTTCATCCGCTCCAGCTGGTCGGCGTGCCGGGCCAGCTGCGCGCGGGCGGCGGCCTCCTCGGCCTCCAGCCGCTTCCGGTCGGTGATGTCGACGACCTGGACCGTGAACCGCACCGGCTGGTTGTGCAGGTCACGCAGCAGCGTGATCGTGGTGGCGCCGTACACGACCCGGCCGTCGGCGTGCAGGTACCGCTTCTCCAGCCGGAAGCCGGGCCGGGCACCGGCCAGCGTCTCCTGCATCGCGGCCTGGGTGGCCGGGACGTCGTCCGGGTGCAGGATCTCGGCGATCGTCAGCTTCGTGACTGCCTCCGGGGTGCGGCCGAGCATCGCGCAGAAGGCCTCGTTGACCTGGCGGAACCGGCCGGTGAGGTCGGTGAGCGCCATCCCGACCAGCGAGCGGTCGAACACCGTCCGGAAGCGTTCCTCGCTCAGCCGCAGCTCACGGCGGCTGCGCGAGCCCTTGGCCGCGATGACCACCGCCACTAGACCGACGACGGCCGCGGTGCCCAGCCCGACCCGGCCCGCGGTGGTGGCGCCGGCCAGCGGTCCGTAGAGCGAGGCGTCCGGCACCGTGGCGACCAGCCGCCACGCGGTGCCGCTCACCGGGTAGCTGCTGAACGTCCAGCGCTTGCCGCCGACGGTGTACGTGTCGAACACCCGGCCGGACTCGTGCGTGGCCAGCGCCTCGGCGAGGGCCGGCTCGGCCGTGGCCAGCGCGTTGGTCCGGCCGGTCACCGACTGGTTCGCGGCCACCACCCGGCCCGCGTTGTCGGCGAGGTATACGCGGTTGCCCGGGATCGTGAGCGCCTTGGCCAGGTAGGCGGAGAGCGGGCTGCGGGCCACTTCCACCGCGCCGGAGAACACGCGCCGCCCGTACGGCGTGTCGTACGGCATCGCGAACCCGGTCACCGGGACCTTCTCTGCCGCCGACGGGACCACGGCGGAGACCGCCGGTACGCCGGTGAGCACAGCCGTGCGCAGGTGGGCGTACTTGGCGATCATGTTCGTGCCGATCAACGCCGGGTTCGGCGGCTCGACGTGCAGCAACCGCCCGTTCCCGTCGATGAGCACCGCGGCGGGGTAACCGAACGTGGCGACCGAGCGCCGGAAATCGGCGGCGGCGACCGTCTTGGCCGCGAGGAACGTCTCGGCCTGGGTGCGCTCCCGCGCCAACACGTCCTGGACGTAACTCGCCACGAACTGGCTGCCCAGCGACACCCGCATGTCGAAGCGCTGCACGAGGTCGTCCCGGCTCGTCCGGTCAGCCCACGAGAGTGCCGTCGCCCCGATCGCGCAGAGCACGAGCCAGACGCCCGCCGGCAGGACGAGATCCCGCATCCGTGCCCAAGCGGCGGACATCGTTCTGCGTTTCACTACTCAAAGTTAACCTAACTAAACGCCCAAAAAACGCATTTGGGACGCTATGCGCGCGCGGTCCGCTCGCGGGCAGCGTGGTTCTTGGCTCGGAGCATCAGCGCTTCGCCGCAGAGCGCGGTCACCGGCGCCGCCGACCGCATCGCGGCGAGCAGCCGGTCGAACGCGGCCGGATCGGTCTCGGTGCCCTCCAGCCCGGATGCGAGCAGCAGGTCTCCCCAGATCCCGGACGCACGCGGACCGTAGACCCACTCCACCGCCTGACGGGCCTCGACGAGGTTCATGCCATGCCGCCTCTCCGCTGGTTCGACGCCGTGCCCGTCGGCCAGGAGTGAAACGAGCTGAGCAGTCATCCGACCGAAGGAACTGCGATGCACCACGCGGCAGACTGGAGCGCAACCAAACCCCGCGCACGACAGGAGCACCGCGTGGCGATCTTCTCTCCGGGCTTTCAGGGACGCCGCCGGCCCGCCAGCGGCCTGCTGCCACCCGGCCAGTACGTCACCGACGGGTTCCCGGTGCTCTCCGCCGGGCCGACGCCGCGGGTGTCGCTGGACTCCTGGGAGTTCAGCATCACGACCGAGACCGGCGCCCGGCACCGGTGGTCGTGGACCGAGCTCCAGGCGCTCCCGCGGGAGAAGCCGACCGTCGACATCCACTGCGTCACGAAGTGGTCGAAGTTCGGGACGGCCTGGGAGGGCGTCTCGCTGGACACGCTGCTCGAGGGCGTGGACACCGCAGCGGGGTACGCGCTCGTGCACTCGTACGGCGGGTACACGACGAACCTCCCGCTGGCCGACCTGCGGAACGGAAAGGCGTGGGTGGCCTTCGGGTACGACGGGAAGCCGCTGACGCCGGAGCACGGCGGCCCGGCCCGGCTGCTCGTGCCGCACCTGTACTTCTGGAAATCGGCGAAGTGGGTGACGCGGATCGAGCTGCTGACCGCCGAGAAGAAGGGGTTCTGGGAGCGGGTCGGGTACCACGACTACGGCGACCCGTGGCGCGAGCAGCGGTACGACGGCGACTGAGGTCTCTCGGCGGGGGCGGGCCGGCCTTCAGCTCCGCACAGGAAGCGGTTCGCGGCGGTCGAGCGTCCGGAACCAGGCGCGGCAGAGCAGGACGATCAGTACCAGGTCGACCGCGTCGCCGCCGTAGTACATGAGCTGGGCGCCGAGCTCGGCGTCCGCCGCGGAGACCCCGGCCGGCGGATGCCCGTACAGGTACTTCGCGAGGACGCCGTGCGCGGCGAGGTAGCCCACCAGCACCGCGGCGCGCAGCGGGTAGCCGGCCGGCCGCGGGTGGGTGCCGAGGATCGCCGCGGCGAACAGGTACCCGGCGACCAGCAGGTGGACGTGCAGGAGCGGGTGGCCGGAGAGCACCGGGTAGAGCGGCGTCAGGTACAGCAGCCAGAGCCCGCCGACGTTGAGCACTGCTGCGGTCACCGGGTGGCCCAGCGTCCGCACCGGAGCCGCGCGCAGCACCCGTACCAGCGCCCGGGCTCGCTCCACCGAAAGCGCGCGCAGCGCGAGCTCCACCGGGGCCGCGAGCGCGAACAGCAGCGGCGCGACCATGCCCACCAGCAGGTGCGACACCATGTGCGGCAGGAATCCCTGCCCCGGCAGGAGTCCGATCGCGAGCGCGCCCAGCCCGGCCACCCAGCAGCCGGTCCGCCAGACCGGCCAGGACCCGTGCCGGCGGTTCGCCTCGTCGACGGCGAGCCGGTAGCAGAGCAGCGGCAGCCCCAGCGCGGACGCGAGCAGCAGCAGGCCGGTGACGGAGACCTCGCCGTGGTGAGTCACCGGCCGACCGCGGGCGCGCGCAGCAGGAGCGTGATGCCGACGCCGAGCAGAGCCACCGCCGACAGGTTCCAGGCCCAGTCGTAGGGCGCCACGTCGACGTGGTAGCGGATCTGGTGCAGGTCGAGCAGCTTGTGCTGGATCGTGCCGTCGTAGAGCTGGAACGCTCCCGCCCCGGCCAGCAGCGCGCCCCACCAGCGGCGGGCGGCGAACGTCCGGCGCCGGCGCAGGCTCGCGAACAGGAACAGCGCCGCGACCGTGGCGAACCACCCGAACGCGTGGAACAGCCCGTCGGACACCAGCCCGGCCGCGGCCGTGGACTTGTCATAGAAGTGGTGCCAGTGCAGGAGCTGGTGGAACACGGTCTCGTCGACGAACGCGGCGACGCCGACGCCGAGCAGCGCTCCCGACAGCACGTTGCGGTCCACGGCCTCTCCCTTTCTCACCGGTGACACGTCCGGTTCCCCGCGCGAACGCCCGCAAACGGGACACCGCACGGGGCCGCGCCTCGGCGCCCACTTCCGCCAGACTCCCACCAGCGCGACCGGATTCTCCCGGCATATCTCTCTTTCGCCGGAGACGCGCCAGACTGGGGGTTTCACATGCGACTGGATCGCCGGATCAACAGACGCCGGGCGCTCACCGTCGGCACGCTCGGCGTCGGCGCGGCCGGGGTGGCCGCGGCCGGCCTGGCCGGCTGCGACGAGGGCAGGCGCGGTGACGCCCGGCTGAGCGAGTTCGGCGGCCCGGTCGACGCGGCGACGCTCGCGCTCCTCCGGACCGCCCGGACCTGCCGCCCGTCGCGTCAGCTCACCCAGGGCCCGTACTGGTTCGACGTCGACCGCCTGCGCAGCGACATCCGGGAGAACCGCCCGGGTACGACGCTGCAGCTCGCGCTGCGGGTCGTCGACGGGGCCGGCTGCCAGTCGCGGCCGGTACCGGACGCGGTCGTGGAGGTCTGGCACTGCGACGCCACCGGGCGGTACTCCGGCTTCGACGTCCCGGCCCGGCCCGCCCCACCGAACCCACCGCCGGGGTGGCCGAACCGCCTCGGCGCGGAGCTGCCTGCGGGCGACCCGACCGCCGACCCGATGGGCTACGCCACCCGGACGTCCGACGGCTCGTACAGCAGCGGCGACGCCGAGGCCCAGCCCGGCGACGAGACCACGTACCTGCGGGGCGCCCAGGTCGCCGACCGGGCCGGCGTCGTGCGGTTCACCACGATCTACCCCGGCTGGTACGTCGGACGGGCGCCGCACCTGCACACCAAGGTCTACCTGGACCGGCGGACCGTGCTCAGCACCCAGCTGTTCCTGGACGACGCGGTGAGCGACCGGGTCTACGCGGCACCGCCGTACCGGCGGCGGGACGCGCGGAACGTCCGGAACGCCACCGACGCGCTGTTCGACGCGTCCGGGCTGCTCACGCTCCGCCGGTTCGGCGACGCGTACCTCGGCGCGGTCAATCTCGGCGTCGACCTGCTCGACGTCCCGCCCGGCGCGAGCGGGTCAGCCTCTCACGCCAAGTACCCTAGGGGGGTACAGTAGGAGCGACCTGAGCCGGACGACGAAGGGACGGCGGCCGTGGCACACGCATACATCGCCGACAAGGACGCCTACCTCAAGCGACTGCGGCGCATCGAGGGCCAGATCCGCGGGCTGCAGCGGATGGTCGAGCAGGAGGAGTACTGCATCGACATCCTCACCCAGGTCTCGGCGGCGACCAAGGCACTGCAGTCGGTCGCGCTGGGCCTGCTCGACGAACACCTGGCGCACTGCGTGGTCGACGCCGCTCGCAACGGAGGCCCGGAAGCCGACGCGAAGGTCCGCGAGGCGTCCGACGCGATCGCGCGGCTCGTCCGCTCCTGAAACCGAGAGAGGATTCACGATGTCCGTCACGGCGACCTACCCGGTGACCGGGATGACCTGCCAGCACTGCGTCAACGCGGTCCAGTCCGAGGTCGGCGAGATCCCGGGCGTCACCGCCGTCGACGTCGACCTCGCGGCCGGCGCGGTGACCGTGACCAGCGAGGCGCCGGTCGACGTCGAGCAAGTGCGCGCCGCGGTCGACGAGGCCGGCTACGAACTGGCCAACTAGCGGAGGCGCCGCCTAGTCCTGGCCGGGGCAGTCGCCCGCGGGGTCGACCTGGGCGAGCAGCGTGCCGACCAGGTCGCCGAACTGCGCCAGCTGGGCTGGGTCGAGCGGGTCGACGACCAGCGACCGGACCGTCGCGACGTGCCCCGGCGCGGTCTGCACCACCTTGTCCCAGCCGTCCTCGGTGAGCACGGCGTTCGTCGCCCGCCCGTCTTCCGGGCAGGGCTGCCGCCGCACCCAGCCGCGCTGCTCCAACCGCTTGACGACGTGCGACAGCCGGGACAGCGATCCGTTGGCCAGCTCGGCGAGCTGGCTCATCCGCAGCGTGCGGTTCGGCGCCTCGGACAGCCGCGAGAGCACCATGTAGTCGAAGTGGCTCAGGCCGGCCTCGCGCTGGAGCTGCGCGTCGAGTGCCGCCGGAAGCTTGATGAGGAGCCCCGCGAGCCGCAGCCAGGTGCGCTGCTGGTCGGGATCCAGCCAGAGCGGCGCCGTGGCGGGGGCACCGGGGTCGGCAGAGCTGGTCACCCCTCCAGTGTACGACATAAGTTGACGCTTCAACTTTCACGTCGTACTTTGGTTGAGAGATCAACTTCTCCGACCCCGAAGGACACCGCCATGGCCGGTCCGCACCCGTTCGCGACGCACCTGCAGAAGGCCGCAGCCGCCGGGCCGCACCGGCTCTGGACGCCCGAGGACGGCGCCCTGCCGTCGATCTACCTCAGCCACGGCGCACCACCGCTCTTCGAGGACACGCTCTGGATGGACGAGATGTTCGCCTGGGCCCGGTCGCTGCCGAAACCGCGGGCGATCGTGATCGTCTCCGCGCACTGGGAGAGCGCGCCGCTCTCGGTGAGCAGCACCCAGGCCAACACCACGCCGGTCTACGACTTCGGCGGCTTCGACCCGCTGTACTACCGGATGCGGTACGACACCCCGGACGCCAGCGACCTGGCCACGCAGTTGCTCTCGGTACTGCCCGACACCGAGACCGTCTACGAGCACCGCGACCGGGGCCTCGACCACGGCGCCTGGGTTCCGCTCAAGGTCATGTACCCGGACGCGGACGTGCCGGTGCTGCAGATGAGCATCCCGACCCACGACCCGGCCCGGCTGCTGGCGCTCGGCGAACGGCTCCGGCCGCTGCGTGACCAAGGCGTCCTGGTCATCGGCTCCGGGTTCATGACCCACGGCCTGCGCTTCCTGCGCGACTACCGCCTGGACGCCGAAGCTCCCGGCTGGTCGGCGGAGTTCGACGCCTGGGCCGCGGACGCGTTGAAGCGCGGCGACGTCGAGGAACTGTCCGCGTTCCGCGACCGCGCGCCGGGCATGCCGTACGCGCACCCCACCGTCGAGCATTTCACTCCGCTGTTCGTCACGCTCGGCGCAGCGACCGACCCGGAAGCACCGGTGACCACGACCGTCGACGGCTTCTTCATGGGGCTGGCCAAGCGGTCGTTCCAAGCCGCCTGAGATGCCCGTGGGGCGTGTGTCGCCCGACGAACACACCGGGCGTCGTTTTGCCGATCGTCCCCGTCTGCGACGAACGGGACCCTGTGCGTACGGCCGGATCCACTCCGAGGCCGCCATCCTGCTCCGAAGGAGTACGCACGATGACCGCCCGGACCGTTCGCGTCCTGCTCGCCGCCACTGCCGCCACCGGGCTGTTCGCCCTCACCGCGTGCGGCTCGATCGACGTCTCCACCGACGATGCGGCGCCGTCGCCGCGTCCGACGACGTCCGCAGCCTCCGCCTCCCCCACCGTCGAGCCGACCACCGACACCGCCGCTGACAGCGGCGAGGTCCCGAATCCGTGCGAGCTGCTGACCCCGGCCGACGTCAACGCGCTGACGTCCCGGGAGATCACCCAGGTCGACCGCGGCGACGCCGACTCCGGCCCGACGCGCACCTGCCAGTGGCAGCTCGAGGAGGGCGTGCTCGCGGTGTTCCTGTCCCCCACGTCGGCGGACGACTTCGCGGTGCGCGACCCCGACGCGATCGACGTCGACGGTGTCGGCGACGAGGCGTACACCTCGGCCGGGCACCTCTTCGTCCGCAGCGGTGACCTGCTGGTCGACGTCTACGCGACCGGCGCCGGCGACGAAGCGGGCGACCAGACCGTCGCCACCGCTACCGCGGAGAAGATCATCTCTCAGCTCTGACCACCCAGAAGCCCTTCCAGCAGGCCGCCGATGACGCGGTCGAAGGGGTCGGAGTGCACGGCAGGGGCGGTTCCCACCGATCCGAGCGCAGCGGCCAGGTGCGGATAGCGTTCCGGCGTGGCCACCGCAGCGAGGTAGCGCGCGGTGGCCGCACGACCGTCCGCCGTACTGGCCGACCGCGCCGACGCTTCGTCCCGCGCCAACAGGCTCACTACGCCGCTGAGCATCGCCACCGCCTCCAGCTTCGTCCCGGCCGGGCGGTCCAGGACGCTGAGCGCTGCCAGCGCCTGCTCCAGATAGGCCACTCCGTTCGGCCCGATGCCGGTCGCCGCGGGCTGGATCTCCACCAGCCACGTGTGCCGCCGGTACAACGTCCGCAGGTCGTGACCGATCGCCAGCAGGTCGGCCCGCCAGTCGCCGGTCGTCGGCCGCGGATACCCGAGTTCGCCGTTCACCGCGTCGACCATCAGCGCCACCAACTCGTCCCGGGTGGCCACGTATCGGTAGAGCGACGCGGTCCCGGCTCCCAGCGCGGCCGCGACCTTGCGCATCGACACCGCGGCCAGCCCGTCGGCGTCCGCGAGCGCGATACCCGCCGCCGCGATCCGCTCCCGGGTGTGCTCCGGCGCGGGTCCGTGCCCTGCTCGTTCCGGGCGGAGCCAGATCGGCTCGTCGGGCATCAGCACTCCTGATTCGTCGTTTGCGAACACCGTACCCAGTCGGGTAGCGTCCTTACTGCGAACACCGATCGCAGTAAGGGAGGGCTCGATGATCGAAGCCCACGAGCTGGTGAAGACCTACGACGACGTCCGCGCCCTGGACGGGCTCGACCTCACAGTGGGGAAAGGCAGCGTCTGCGCCCTGCTCGGCCCGAACGGCGCAGGCAAGACGACCGCGGTCCGGATACTGACGACGCTCGCCACCCCCGACGCGGGCCACGCCACCGTCGGGGGATTCGACGTCGTCACCCAGCCGCAGCGCGTCCGCGCGCTGATCGGCCTCGCCGGGCAGCACGCCGCCGTCGACGACGACCTCACCGGCCGCGAGAACCTGGTGATCCTCGGGCTGATGCTGCACCTCGGCCGACGCGCCGCCCGGCGCCGCGCGGACGAGTTGCTGGCCCGCTTCGACCTGGCCGAGGCCGGGAACCGCCTGGTCCGCACGTGGTCCGGCGGCATGCGCCGACGGCTCGACCTGATCGCGGCGTTCCTGGTCGAACCGGCGCTGCTGGTACTGGACGAGCCGACCACCGGCCTCGACCCGCGCAGCCGCCAGGAGATCTGGACGAGCGTCGCCGACCGAGCCGCCGCCGGCACCACCGTCCTGCTCACCACGCAGTACCTCGAGGAGGCCGACCGGCTCGCCGACCACGTCGTCATCGTCGACGGCGGCCGTGTCGTGGCGGAAGGCAGCCCCGACGTCCTCAAGGACACCCTCGGCGCCCGCATCGACGTGGTCGTCGAGCATCCGTCCGACGCCGACGCGGTGGCCGCCGTGCTCGGACGCTGGGCCACCGCCCGGCCGGACGTCGCCGGAACGCGGGTCACCGCACCGCTCCCGGCCGGCGCGGTGACACTGCCCGACGTCGTACGGGCCCTGGACGCCGACGGCCTGGTCGTCGCCGACGTCCGGCTCCGGCGCCCCACCCTCGACGAAGTGTTCCTCGACCGGACGGAGCGTGCAGCGTGACCGAGATCCTCCCCTACGGACGGACACGCGGAGCCGTCGTCGACAGCCTCGCCGCGGCCGAACGGATACTCACCAAACTCCGCCACGACCCGGCGGGCCTCGTCGTGACGCTGTCGGCGCCGCTGGTGCTGGTCGTCGCGTTCGGTTACATCATCGGCAGCGCGATCCAGGTGCCCGGCGGCGGCTACCGGGAGTACCTGATCCCCGGGCTGTTCGTGCTGATCGCCGTGAGCATCATTCCCCCGCTGGTGACGATGTCCCGGGACGCGCAGCTGGGCGTCGTCGACCGGTACCGCTCGATGCCGATCAGCCGCACCGCGGTGCCGTTCGGGCAGGCGCTGGCGACCAGCGTCTACGGGCTGGTGAACTTCGTCCTGATGGGGCTGTGCGGACTACTCGTCGGCTGGCGGTTCGACCGCGGGGTATGGCGGTTGGCTGCTGCTTTGGGCTTGTTATTGCTGGTCCAGTTCGCGATGACGTGGGTGGGGCTCTATCTGGGGCTGGTGCTCCGGAGCCAGGAAGCCGCCGGGCAGCTCTCGCTGGTCGTCCTGCCGATCGCGATGGTGTCGAACCTGATGGTGCCGACCGGCGGGATGCCGACGTGGCTCCGGACGATCGCCGAGTGGAACCCGGTCAGCGCGCTCGGGCAGGCGGTGCGGGAGCTGTGCGGTAACCCGACCGCGCCGGACGCGGGCGCCTGGCCCCTCGCCCACCCGATCACCGCGACCCTCCTCTACGCCGCCGTGATCCTGGCGATCTTCGTCCCCGCGACGACCCGCCGCTTCGCCCGTCGCCCTGCCCGAAACTGGCCGAAGACGACTAAGCCGGCGAGAGCGCCGATGGGTGAGGCCGCCTAGCTCCAAAGTGCGACGTGCACCGGAGGACGACGCGGGGCCGTGGGGGCGGCGCCGGGTGGGGCGAGCATCGCCGCGGTCGCGCCGGGCGTCGTCACGAACTGCTGCAACGCCCGCGCCGCCGCACTCGCCCGCCCGCGCCCCAGCAACGTCGCGTACCAGAGCCCCTGTACCGGCGTACCGGGGACGGGGAGCCGCACCAGCGTCCCGTGCCGCAGGTCGGCGCGCACCACGTGCCCCAGCGCGAGCATCACCCCGTCGCCGGCCCGGGCCGCCGCGACCGCCTCGGTCTCGCTCGGGAACCGCACCAGGTCGGGCCAGGCCGACTGCCCGGCCAGCCACCGCCCCTCCTCCGACAGTTCCTCCAGCCCGGCCGGCCCGGTGAGCCATACCTGGCGCAGCGCGGCACCGAGCGAGAGCTCGGGCAGCGGACGGTCCGGCGACGCGACGAGGATCCGCTGGTACCGCAGGAACGGCACCGCGTCGAAACCCCCGCTCCCGGGGCGCGGCCCCAGGACGACGTCGACCGCACGCCGGACCAGCGCGTCACCGAGCGCCGCCCCGTCCGACACCACCAGCTCGACCTCGCAGTCCGGCAGCCGCCGGGTGAACGCGTCGAGCAGAGCGCACGCCGCGTGCTCGGCGAAGTCGCTGGTCGCGGCGACCCGCAGCGACGTCGTCGAACCGTTCGTCTCGGCCACCTCGCGGCGAGCCTGGTCGGCCAGGCCGACGATCTCCTCCGCGTGCACGGCCAGGCGGCGCCCACCCGGCGTGAACGCGATGCCCCCGCCGGCGCGCACGAACAGCGGATCGCCGAGTTCCTGACGCAGCGCGGCGACCGCTGCCGAAACGGCGGGCTCGCTGACTCCGAGCTCCGCGGCAGCCGCGCGGAGCGATCCGAGCCGAACGACTAAAGCAAAGGTTCGCAACTGGCTCAGCGTCATCGATGACACCTCTTAACCGTTCGCTTATGACGACCTTGACACCCGTGAACGCCGGTAACAAGGTCGGCCGCGGAAATCCCATCTGCCGATGTGGAGGCACTCAGGTGCAAGTTCCGGCTCCCTTTGACTACGCCCGTGCGGAGAGCGTCGAGGACGCGCTGGCCCTGTTACAGAGACACGGCCCGGAGTCGCGGGTGATCGCGGGCGGACACAGCCTGCTGCCGATGATGAAACTGCGCCTGGCCCGGCCCGAGTGGCTGATCGACATCAACGACCTGTTCGAGCTGGACTACCTGGTCGAGGACGCCTCGACCGTCCGCATCGGAGCGTTGACCCGGCACGCCACCCTACTGGCGTCCGACCTGATCGCGCGGCTGTTCCCGATCGTCACCGACGCCGAGAAGGTGATCGCCGACCCGATCGTCCGGAACCGCGGGACGATCGGCGGTTCGCTCTGCCAGGCCGATCCGGCTGAGGACCTGTCGACGGTGTGCGAAGTGTTACGGGCCGAAGTCGTGATCCGCGGGCTGGACGGCGAGCGGGTCCTCACGATGCCGGAGCTCCACCGCGGCCCGTACGAGACCGCGGTCGCCCAGGACGAGCTGCTCACCGAGATCCGGTTCCCGGTCCTGCCGCGCTCCGGCAGCGCCTACGAGAAGGTCGAGCGCCGGGTGGGCGACTGGGCGATCGCCGCCGCCGGAGCCGCAATCACGCTGAGCCCGGCAGGCACGATCACGCACGCCGCGGTCGGGCTGACGTCGGTCGGGCTGGACGGTCACACGGCCACCCGGGCGGAGGAGCTCCTCACCGGCAACCCGCCGAGCGAAGAGCTGTTCGCCGAGGCCGCCCAGCGAGCCGCCGAGGACTGCGACCCGGTCGCCGACCAGCGCGGCCCGGTGGACTACAAGCGCCACCTCGCGGCCGAACTGACCAAGCGCGTCCTGCGTACCGCCACCGCACGGGCCTCGGAGGGCTGATCCAGTGCAGATCACGATGACCGTCAACGGCACCGAGGTCACCGCCGAGTGCGAACCCCGCACGCTGCTGGTGCACTTCGTCCGCGACACGCTGGGGCTGACCGGGACGCACTGGGGCTGCGACACCAGCAACTGCGGCACCTGCGTCCTGCTGATGGACGGCGAACCGGTGAAGTCCTGCACGGTGCTGGCCGCGATGGCCGCCGGCCGGGAAGTGAAGACGGTGGAGGGCCTGGCTCAGAACGGCGAGCTGGACGTCGTCCAAAAAGGCTTTATGGCGGAGCACGGTCTGCAGTGTGGGTTCTGCACGCCGGGCATGATGATGACCGCGCGAGCCCTCCTCGACCGCAACCCCGACCCGGACGAGACCGAGATCCGCTCCGCGATCTCCGGTCAGATCTGCCGCTGCACGGGTTACTCGACGATCGTGCGCTCGGTCCAGTGGGCAGCGAAGAACAGCGAGGTGAAGGCATGACCGTCACCGAAACCCGCGAGACCAACCCCGCCGCAGGCGACGAGTCGCGTCCGATCGGCTTCGGGCGTCTCCAGCGCAAGGAGGACCCGCGCTTCGTCCGCGGGAAGGGCAAGTACCTGGACGACATCGTGCTGCCCGGGATGCTGCACGGCGCGATCCTGCGCTCCCCGGTCGCGCACGCGAAGATCCTCTCGATCGACACCACCGAGGCGCTGGCGCATCCGAAGGTGCTCGCGGTCATCACCGGCACCGACCTCGAGGGCCTCAACCTGGCCTGGGCGCCGACGCTGTCCTACGACGTCCAGGCCGTGCTCGCCACCGACAAGGTGCGCTTCCAGGGCCAGGAGGTGGCGTTCGTCATCGCCGAGGACCGGTACGCCGCCCGGGACGCGCTCGAGCTGATCGACGTCGACTACGACATCCTCGACCCGGTCATCGACGTCCGGAAGGCGCTCGACGCGGACGCGCCGATCATCCGGGACGACAAGGAAGGCAAGACCGACAACCACATCTTCGACTGGGAAGCCGGCAACGAGGCGGAGACCGACGCGGTCTTCGCCGACGCCGAGGTGGTCGTCTCCGAGGAAGTGATCTACCCGCGCGTGCACCCGGCGCCGATGGAGACCTGCGGCGCGATCGCCGACTACGACGCGATCGACGGCAAGCTGACGCTGTACGAGACCACCCAGGCCCCGCACGCGCACCGGACCGTGTTCGCGCTGGTCGCGGGTCTGCCCGAGCACAAGATCCGAGTGATCAGCCCGGACATCGGCGGCGGTTTCGGCAACAAGGTCGGCATCTACCCCGGCTACATCCTGGCCGTCGTCGGCTCGATCGTGACCGGCAAGCCGGTGAAGTGGGTCGAGGACCGGTCGGAGAACCTGATGTCGACGTCGTTCGCCCGCGACTACATCATGAAGGCCGACGTCGCGGCGACTCGCGAGGGCAAGATCCTGGCGGTGCGCACGCACGTCATCGCCGACCACGGAGCGTTCAACGCCAGCGCGAACCCGACGAAGTACCCGGCCGGCTTCTTCCACATCTTCACCGGCAGCTACGACCTGCAGGCCGCGTACTGCAAGGTCACCGGCGTCTACACGAACAAGGCGCCGGGCGGGGTGGCCTACGCGTGTTCGTTCCGGGTCACCGAGGCCGTGTACCTGATCGAGCGGATGGTCGACGTTCTCGCCGCCGAGCTCGAGCTCGACCCCGCGCAGATCCGCTTGCAGAACTTCATCCGGCCGGAACAGTTCCCGTACGCGAACAAGACCGGGTGGGAGTACGACTCCGGCGACTACGAGAAGACGATGCGGCTGGCGTTGTCGCGGGCCGGCTACGACGAGCTGCGCGCCGAGCAGGCTTCGAAAAGGGCCAACGGCGAGCTGATGGGCATCGGCATCTCGTTCTTCACCGAGACCGTCGGCGCCGGGCCCCGCCGCCACATGGACATCCTCGGGCTGGGCATGGCCGACGGCGCCGAGGTGCGCGTCCACCCGACCGGCAAGGCCGTCGTGCGCCTTTCCGTCCAGACCCAGGGCCAGGGCCACGAGACGACGTTCGCGCAGATCGTCGCCGAGGAGATCGGGATCCCGCCCGAGGACATCGAGGTCGTGCACGGCGACACCGACAACACCCCGTTCGGGCTCGGCACCTACGGGAGCCGGTCGACGCCGGTCAGCGGCGGCGCGGTCGCGCTGGCCACCCGCAAGGTGCGGGAGAAGGCCAAACTGATCGCGGCGGCGATGCTCGAGGTGCGGCCGGAGGACCTGGAGTGGGAGAAGGGCCGCTGGTTCGTCACCGGCGACCCGTCCCAGGGCAAGACGATGGCCGAGATCGCGATGGGCGCCCACGGCACGGTCGAGCTGCCGGACGGCATCGACGGCAACCTGGACGCCGAGGTCACGTACAACCCGCCGAACCTCACGTTCCCGTACGGCGCGTACATCTGCGTCGTCGACGTCGATCCGGGCACCGGGCACGTCAAGGTTCGCCGGTTCATCGCGGTGGACGACTGCGGCACCCGGATCAACCCGATGATCATCGAGGGTCAGGTGCACGGTGGCCTGACCGACGGCGTCGGCATGGCGTTGATGGAGTTCATCGGGTTCGACGAGCAGGGCAACTGCCTCGGCGGATCATTCATGGACTACCTGATCCCGACCGCGATGGAGGTCCCGGACTGGGAGACCGACTTCACGGTCACCCCGTCGCCGCACCATCCGATCGGTGCGAAGGGCATCGGTGAATCCGCGACCGTCGGTTCGCCGCCGGCCGTAGTGAACGCCGTAGTCGACGCACTTGCCCCGTACGGGGTGACCCACCTGGACATGCCGTGCACCCCGGACCGGGTATGGGCGGCGATGCAGGGCCGGGCCACTCCCCCGATCTGATGAGCCTCACAGACCTGGCTGCCGAACTCGCTCGGTCGCGGCAGCCCTTCGTGAAAGCCACCGTCGTGCGCGCGGGCAAACCGGCCAGCGCGCACGCCGGCGACACCGCGCTGGTTCGCGCCGACGGAGCCATCGAGGGCTTCGTCGGCGGGACCTGCGCCGAGTCGTCGGTGCGGGTGCATGCACTGGCGGCGCTCGGTACCGGGGATCCGCTGCTGCTCCGCATTTCCGCGGGGGCGCCTTCCACCGTCGTGGAGGAGGGCGCCGTGACCGTCGCGAACCCGTGCCTGTCCGGCGGCAGCCTGGAAATCTTCCTGGAGCCGCACCGCCCGGCGCCGCGCCTGGTCGTCATCGGCGACACCCCGATCGGCGCAGCGCTGGCAGCACTGGGCACGCCGCTGGGGTTCGAGATCGACCCCGGCGGGGCTCCGGCGGCCGCCGACGCGGTCGTGGTGGCTTCCCACGGCCGGGACGAGGAGCCCGCGCTGGAGGAGGCTCTACGCGCCGGGGTGCCCTACGTCGGGCTGGTGGCCTCCCGCCGCCGTGGCGCGGCCGTTCTCGCTTCGCTCGACGTCAGCGACGAGCAGCGAGCCCGCGTGCACTCGCCCGCGGGCCTCGACCTGGGCGGGCGCACCGCGCCCGAGGTCGCGTTGTCGATCCTCGCTGAGATCGTGGCTCTCCGTTCTTCTCTTCACGCCGTCCGGCGAACCGCCGTGGGTGGGGTGGCATTGGGTGCCGGCACCGCCGCGTCCAGCGCCGCCGGAAACACCGCAGCGGGCGAGTCGGATACCGACACCGCCGGTCACGGCACCACCGCAGGGGGGCAGCCGGTGGTGCCACCCGGCATCGTGCCGCTCGCCGTCCTCGACGGACCTTCCCCGGCCGTCGAGGCGGCGAAGGCAGCCGGGCCGGCAGCCGGATCCGAGCCGGCGACGGGAACCGAGCCGGCGACGGGAACCGGGCCAGCGGCCGGAGCCGGACCGGGGACTGCGATCGATCCTGTCTGCGGGATGACCGTCGCGGTCACAGCCAGCGCGATCCAGGCGCCGGGCCACGACGGCGGAACCGTGTACTTCTGCGCCGCGGGCTGCCGTCGGCGGTACCTCGCGGACCGCGGGTGACGGCCGGGGCGGGGTCGGAGCCGCACTCCGGCGCACCGCCGCAGGCCGACGCGGGCGCACCACCGCAGGCCGACTCGGGCGCACCACCGCAGGCCGACGCGAGCGCACCGCCGCACGCGAGCGCACCGCCGCACGGGAGCGCACCGCCGCACGGGAGCGCACCGCCGCACGGGGGCGCACCGCCGCAGGCGGGCGCACCACCGCACTCCGGGGCGGCGCGGCCAGGCGCCGCCCCGGAGGTCGCCGCGGCCCTCCCCGACGTCGAAACGCTGGCCGCCGCCCTCGACGCCGCCGACTACGTCGTCGACCCCGGCCTGGCGACCGCGCTGTTCCTCGCCGTCCGCCTCCCCCAGCCGGTGCTGCTCGAGGGCGAGCCCGGGGTCGGCAAGACCGAGGCGGCAAAGGCGCTGGCTAGAGCGCTGGACACGCCGCTGGTCCGGCTCCAGTGTTACGAGGGCATCGACGCCGCCGAGGCGCTCTACGAGTGGAACTACCCGCGGCAGCTGCTCGCGATCCGGATGGCCGAGGCGCGCGACGAACGGCTCGCCGAGACCGACCTTTTCACCCGCGACTACCTGCTGCGGCGTCCACTACTCGCGGCGCTGGAGCATCCCGGCCCCCGCCCTGCGGTGTTACTCATCGACGAATTGGACCGGGCCGACGACGACTTCGAGGCGTTCACGTTCGAGCTCCTCGCCGAGTCCGCCGTCACGATTCCCGAACTCGGCACCGTCCGCGCGACTCATCCGCCGATCGTCGTCCTCACCTCGAACCGCACACGGGATCTGCACGACGCGCTCAAGCGCCGCTGCCTGTACCACTGGATCGACTACCCCTCGCCGGACCGCGCGGCCGAGATCGTGCGCCGCCGAGTGCCCGACAGCGCGCTGCCGCTCACGCTCGACGCCACCGCCGCGGTCGCCCGGATGCGCGGCCTCGACCTGGAGAAACCGCCGGGCATCGCGGAGACCGTGGACTGGGTCGCGGCGCTGACGCTGCTCGGCGTCCCCCGGCTGGACGCCCTGCCCACGGACGTGGCCGCGACGACGCTGGGCTCGGTGCTCAAGAGCCGCGACGACCTCGAGCTGGTGCGGGGTCGCGGGCTGGGCTGGCTCACCGGAGCCCCCCATGCCTGATCCCACCGGCCCCGCCGACGCCCGCCCGCCCGGCGACCATGACCCGCCCGGCAACCACCGCACTCCGGGCCGCGCCGATCCTCCCGGCCCCGCCGGTCACGCCGGCCCCGCCGGTCAGGCTGGCCCCGCCGGTCAGGCTGGCCCCGCCGGTCAGGCTGACCCCGCCGGTCACGCTGGCCCCGCCGGTCACGCTGGCCCCGCCGGTCACGCTGGCCCTGGCGGTCACGCTGACCGCGGCGGTCACGCTGGCCCCGCCGGTCACGCAGGCCTTGGCGGTCACGCTGACCGCGGCGGTCACGCAGGCCTTGGCGGTCACGCTGACCGTGGCGGGCTCGCTGCGGAGCCGGCGGCGCTGGCCGTGGCGTTCGTCGACGCGCTGCACCGCGGCGGCGTCCCGGCGGGCACCGACCGGGCCGCGCGGTTCGCCTCCGCCCTGCGGCTGGTGCCCCCGCGGACCCGGGACCGTCTCTACTGGACCGCCCGCACCACGCTGGTCGCCGACGCCACCCAGTTGCCCGCGTTCGACGCGGTGTTCGACGGCATCTTCGGCGACGCGGCACCACCCGTGGACCTGGCCGACCACCGAGGCGACCCCACCGCACCGACGCTCCCGGACACCCCACCCGAGACCCGCCCCGCGCCACCGGACAACCGTCCTTCGCAGCTGACACCGTCCGGGGCAGGTCTGCCCTCCACCGCCCCGACCGGCGCCCCCGGGGAACCCCGTGCGGTGCCGGCGCTGGCTTCGGCGGCCGAGCGGCTCGCGCACACCGCGTTCGCCGAGCTCACCGCCGACGAGGTCGACGCGGTCCGCCGGCTCGTCCGGCACCTCGTGCTGGCTACGCCGCTCCGCCGGACCCGCCGCACCCGGCCGTCCACGAGGAACGGCGAGCGGATCGACGTCCGCCGCACCGTACGAGACGCGCGGAAGACCGGTGGGGATCCGGTCGCACTCGTGCATCGGCGCCGTAGGCGCCGTCCACGGCCGCTGGTGTTGTTGTGCGACGTCTCGGGGTCGATGGAGCCGTACACCAGGGTGTTCCTCGCGCTGCTGCACGGCTCGGTGGCCGGTGCGCGCGCGGAAGCGTTCGTGTTCGCCACCCGGCTGACTCGGCTGACCCGGCCGCTCGCCCGCCGCGACCCGGATCTCGCCCTCCGTCGCGCCGCAGCGGCCGCCCCGGACTGGGCGGGCGGCACTCGGCTCGCCGCGTCGCTGCGGGATTTTCTCGACTCGTACGGGCGGCGCGGGATCGCCCGGGGTGCGGTGGTCGTCGTACTCTCCGACGGCTGGGCGCAGGACGAACCGTCCGAGGTGGCGGCCCAGATGGCCCGGCTCCGGCGGCTCGCTCACCGGATCGTCTGGGTCAACCCGCGGAAGGCCGCTGCCGGGTATGCGCCGAAGGTCGGGGGGATGGCGGCTGCCCTCCCGTACTGCGATGCGTTCGTCAGCGGGCATAGCCTGGCCGCACTGGACGAGGTTGCCGCCGCGGTCGCCGCATGCGGCCGAGCAAGGGACCTCCGGAAGGGAAGAGACTGATGCAGCTCGACAGCGCGTTCGACGTGACTGCCCCGATCGACCAGGTCTGGTCGACGTTGATGGACTTCGAGCGGGTCGCAGCGTGCCTGCCCGGCGCACAGGTCCTCAACACGCTGTCCGAGGACGCCTACCAGGTCGGGATGAAGATCAAGCTCGGTCCGGTGACCATGCAGTACAAGGGTCAGTTAGAGGTGGTGGAGCGGCACCCGGACGAGCACCGGGCGACGCTGCGCGGCAAGGCGAAGGAAGCCCGCGGGCAGGGCACCGCGGAGGCGACCGCACAGCTGGCGCTGACCTCCGACGGCACCACCACGCACGGCACCGTGACCGCCGACGTCAACCTGTCCGGCCGGGCCGCCGCGATGGGGCAGGGCGTGATCAACACGGTCACCGAGCAGATGATGGCCCAGTTCGCGACCAACCTGCAGGCGATGCTCGCCGCGGGAGACGCGCCGGCCACGGTCGGCACCGGTGCGGGGGCGGCAGCCGCAGAGGGCACCGCCGTGCCGAAGCCGACGTTCTCGGACGCCGTCCCGAACACCGCAGCCCCCCGCACCACCGCCTCGGCCACCCCCGCCGCGGACACCGCAACCTCCGGCACCACCACCGCCGCTGGCGCTGCGGATGCGGGCACCACCGCCGCGGGCACCACCGCCCCGGGCACCACCGCCGCGGGCACCACCGCCCCGGGCACCACCGCCCCGGGCACCACCGCCGCGGGCACCACCGCCGCGGGCACCACCGCCCCGGGCACCACCGCCGCGGACGCCGCGTCCTCCGGCGCCACCGCCGCGGGCACCGCGTCCGCGCCGAAGGGCGCAAGCGCGAAGTCGTCCGGCGCGAAAGCCACCAGCGCGAAAGCTACCGGCTCGAAGACCACGGGTTCGAAGACAACCACGGCGAAGGCCACCGGCGCCGGGACCGCAAAATCCCCGGGCGCCGAGGGCAGCGCCACCGAGGCCGCGACCGGCTCCGCCAGCGCCGCACCCGCGAAGAAGACCACCCCGCGCAAGCGCACCGCGGCCGCGAAGGCCACATCGGACAGCGGCGTCGCAGCCGCCAACGGCAGCACGGTGAAGAGCGCACCGGTGGCCGCAGACGGCGCCCCGGCGCCCGCGACCGCACCCGCGGAAACGCCGGCCGCGGAGATCGCGGGCAACGCCACAGCGACCGCCGCCGCCGAGCCGATCGCCGCGGACGGCGGTCCGGCCCCGAGCGGCGCGGCCACCAGCACGCCCCGAGCCACGAGCGCCACCCCGACTCCGAGCACCACCCGGACTCAGAGCACCACCCCGACTCCCGACACCACCCCGACTCGGAGCACCGCACCAACTCCCGACACCACCCCGGCTCCGAGCACCGAACCAACCCCGGACACCACCTCGGCTCGGAGCACCGCACCAACTCCGGACACCACCTCGGCTCGGAGCACCGCATCGACTCCGAGCACCGCGCCGGCTCCGAGCACCGCATCTACTCCGAGCACCGCGCCGGCTCCGAGCACCGGACCAGTTCCGAGCACCACGCCGAGCGGTACGACCGCGCCAGCCGGAGCGACCGCGTCAGCCGCAGCGACCGCACGGCCCGCCTCGTCCGCCCCGGCAGCGAGCCGCCCGGCCCCGGCCTTCACGCCGCCTGCCGCCTCGGACGACAACGCGCTGGATGCTCTCGCACTCGCGAGGGCCATCGCGGAGGCCCAGCTCCGCGAGCCGAAGAAGGCACTCGGCCTCGTCGCAATCATCGCGTTCCTCGCCTACCTCCTCGGTCGGCGCGCCGGCCGCAGGAAGAGCTGACCGCACGGGCTGAGGCTCGGCCACGCGCCGAGCCTCAGCCCGCGCCCACGCTCGAGTGACACCGCGAGGCAGATTGCATTTGGAAGACGTATAGCCCTTCCGAATGCAATCCGATCAGCTGTGGCTGAGCGCGCGTCCCGCCACTCGCGGCACGACCGGAGTTGACTAGGCTGCCGCCCGTGCCGAAACGTCCGACCGAGCGATAGTCACGCCGCGTCGCCGAGGATGCCGCGGCTGTAGCCGCCGGCACTCTTCCCGTCGAAGATGCGTATGCAGCGCAATTGTGGCCGCCGGTCTTCATCGAAGAGGTCGACGCCGTCCTGGACGCTTACCAGCACGAGGTCGGGCGTCAGTCTCCGAGCGACGACGGGGCGATCTGGAACGCCGTCGAGCGTGCCGTGCGAGCCCTGAACGCCGTCGACCTCGAACACGCCCGGATCGAGACAGGCGAGCGCGAAGAACTCGCGGAGTACTTCGGCGCGGTGCTCACCGCCGCCGGGGTCGACCTCGGCACGCTGACCGCTCGACGCGGCCTGCACCCGTTGGAGCTGACCGACCCCTGGCGCGACTGGTAGGCACGGATCTCGCAGCCGACGCCAATCCACACCCCCGTTTTTGTCGTACCCCTGTTCTAACGTAGTGACAGTGACCGCCGTACGGCGGTCGCTGTCACCACGACGGAGGGACGGCACTCATGTCCGCTCAAGGCACCGTCAACGACCAGGCGACCCCGATCCGCGTGTTAGCCCGACGCTCCGGCGAACCGTGGACCGACGACGAGTACTCCACCGTGGTCACCGCGCTCGCCGCCGGTTCCAGCGTCGAGCAGATCGCCGAAGAACTGCAGCGGACGCCCGGCGCGGTCCGGGGCGCGCTGCGGCTGCTGACCCCTCCGGGCCTATCGCTGCGCGGGGCCGCCGCCGAGAACTGGCTGCGCGAGCAGCTCAACGGCACCCCCACGTACGACTGGCGCGCGTCCCGACGCGCGCACAGCAACGGCACTTATTGGACGCCAGCCGCCGACGCGATCCTGGTCGAAGGCTGGCGCCGCAGCACTCCGCTCGGCGAGCTGGCCGCAACCGTCGGAGCCACCGAGCTGCACACCCACCGCCGGCTGGTCCAGTTACGGCTGTCGCACAGCGTCCTCGACACCGTCGACCGGCTGGGCTGCACACCCGGCGGCGACCTGGAGGCGCGGTACCTCGTCGCCCGTGACGAGTACCGGTCCGCGGTGTGGGTGCTGACCATCGACGGTCTGGTCGACCAGTACGGCACCGTCTCCGACCACATCAGCGTCCACTCGAGCCGGGGCGCAGCCGCAATGGCGCTGGAGCGACTCACGGCGACCCACCGCTCCACCGCAGCTGCCCGCCGGTTGTCGCTGCCGCCGTCCCGCTGGCGGCTCGTCGGCCGAGGCCTCGACACGGCCGCCTACGGACTAGGCCATCCCGACACCACCGGCCAGATCCCCGCGCGGCCCGCCCAGGAGGCAAACCTGACAGGCGTCGGCGCCCCGTCCCGGGACCGAACCTGACAGCCGCGCACGCCCCCAGCGGCCAACCCGGTGCCGCGCACGGCACGGCCAGGCACCCAACCCGACCGCCACGCCGCCCAACCCCGCAGCGTCCCTCGCGACCATGAGCGGCCCGCCCAGCAGCCAACCCGACGGCTGCAGGCGGCCCGCCCAGGGATCGAACGGCGGCGGCGCGACGATCTGAAACGCCGAGCCCAGGTCCGCCGCACACGCGCGTAGCCGCAACGGTCACCAGTGAGGGGTCGTCGCGCGCGGACGCCGTCCTCGTCCTGAGCGGGCCCCACGGTAGAGGCCATCGGCTGCTCCGTTGTGATAGCGGCTGTGCGCCGAGCAGTGGCTGCGCCGCGCCTCCGCGCTCAGGCGCGCTGGTACGTCCGACTGAGCCGGATTCGGGCGCGGCGTGCGCACCATATCTGGAGGTCGATACCGCAGGCACCGATCGAGGCGAACCACATATTGCTGTTTCGGAGCACCGGAAACAGCAGTATGCGGCGAGCGGCTGGCTCTACCTGGGCATGCGGCCCTAATCAGCGGCCAAGGACTGACCCGCACGCTGCCCCGCGCGTAGTCCGAGCAGCCCGGCGCGACGCCGCGGTCGCCCGGCGCGACGCCGCGGCAGCCGCACGGGGCGTGATCGGGGGCGGCGCGCTGCGACCGCGCGGGTTGCGCACTACGCGAGCCGGCCCGGCACGGCGCGGGTGGGAGCGGGCTGTGATTGCGCGTGATGCGCGGCACGAGAGCTGCGCGGGCGCGGCACGCGGTGGACGCGCGGCACAGAAGCTGCGCGGGCCCGGCACACGGCGGACGCGCGGCACAGAAGCTGCGCAGGCCCGGCACACGGCGGACGCGCGGCACAGAAGCTGCGCAGGCCCGGCACACGGCGGACGCGCGGCGGACGCGCGGCACGGAAGCTGCGCGAGCGCGGAGCGGGGCAGGCGCCGGGCGGGGCATGCCCGGGCGGCGCGCTGCGTCCGGATGGGCCGGATTTCGGCGGATCACGGCGCGATGTCCGCCGTTGGCACTAGCGTGCCAACGAGCGCCGGGGCCAGGCGGTCCCGGCGCGCGCACCGTGACCGGAGGGACCGACGTGAGCACATCACCGCACGACCACACCTCGATCGACGCCGCGCTGATCGAGGATCTCGGCGGCGGCCTCTACGCCTACATCCAGCCGGACGGCAGCTGGTTCATCAACAACACGGGCTTCCTCGTCGGCCGCGACGGCGTCACGCTGGTGGATGCCTGCGCCACCGAGCGGCGTACCCGTGCGTTTCGGGACTCGGTCGCCTCGGTGACCGATCAACCGATGCGCGTACTGGTGAACACTCACAGCCACCCTGACCATACGGTCGGCAACGCGCTGTTTCGCGAAGCGGCGATCGTCGCGCACGAGGAGACCCGGACGGAGGTGCTGCGCGGCCTGCCCCTGGTCCAGGCCGTCTGGGAGCCGTTCGATCTTGGCACGCTCCCGACCGCGGCACCGTTCCTCACCTACCGCGAGCGCGTGACGCTCTGGGTCGACGACCTACGGTGCGAGGTGCGGCACGTCGGGATGCCGGCACACACCACGAACGACTCGATCGTCTGGGTCCCGGAGCGGTCCGTGCTGTACGCCGGTGACCTGGTGTTCAACGGCGGCACGCCGTTCCTGATGTCGGGCTCGGTGGCCGGGTCGATTCGGGTGCTGTCCGAGGTCATCGCGCCGCTCCAACCCACGACGATCGTCCCGGGGCACGGGCCGGTGTGCGGTCCGGAGGTGATCGGCACGGTCCTGGAGTACCTGGAGTTCGTGCAGGACACCGCCCGCGCGGCGAAGGATGCGGGTCTGTCACCGCTGGACGCCGCCCGGGAGACCGATCTGGGCCGGTACGCGGAGTTGACCGACAGCGAGCGCATCGTCGGCAACCTGCATCGTGCCTACGCCGAGCTCGACGGCCTCCCGCTCGGCGCTCCGCTCGACATTCCCCGGATTCTCGGTGACATGGTGACGTTCAACGGCGGCAAGCCGCTCACCTGTTACGCCTGAGCGGAAGCGCGGCGCTATCGCCGCTCCGCTCGGAACGATGTGGCCGAGGGCTCGCTATCACGTGCTCCACGCCGCATCGTTCGGGCTCGACCACCGGTGCGTCCAGCAGCCGGGCGGTGCGTCCCGGCATTCGAGCAACCTCGACCGAGATCCGCTAGTCGCAGTCCCGGCTTCCCATTTGCCGGGCTGGCGGCCGCACGTGGGTGACCCGTAGCGGGTGCGTACACACCTGCTACGGGTCACCCATTCACCGCCCACCCCGACGATCGGACAACCACAGAGGAACCGGCCGACACAAACGTCCACCACGAACCGACTAACGGCGCGAACGGCACCGCCCCACGGACGGCGCCCTCACCGCCGACGGCGCGTACGAGACCACCCCCGCGGACGAGCACAGGCCCCCGCGGACGAGCACAGGCCCCTGCGGACGAGCACAGACCCATGCGGACGAGCACAGGCCCCCGCGGACGAGCACAGGCCCCTGCGGACGAGCACCGCCACGCGCGCTACGCCGACGCGCGGCGCACCAGGTGAACCGGGAGCACCTCGCGCACCGGCTCGCCACCCGTCAGCATCGTGAGCAGCGCCTCGACCAACCGCCGCCCGAACGCGCTCACCGGCTGGTGCACGGTGGTCAGCGGCGGCTCGGTCCAGGCGGCGACCTCCTCGAGGTCGTCGAACCCGATCACCGCCACGTCCTCGGGCACCCGCCGGCCCGCACGCCGCAGGACGGCGAGCGCCCCGGCCGCGGTCAGGTCGCTCGCCGCGAACACCGCGTCCAAGTCCGGCGTCCGTTCGAGCAGCTCGGTCATCGCCCGCTCGCCGCCGCCGCGGGTGAAGTCACCGTGCGCGATCAGGTCGGGGTCCGGTTCGCCGAGCGTGTCCCGGTACTCCTCGAGCACACCGCGATACCCGTCCAGCCGCTCGACGGCCGCCCGCTGGTCGAGCGACCCGGTGATCGTCGCGATCCGACGACGTCCGAGACCGACGAGGTGCTCGACCGCACGTCGCGCGCCATCACGCTGGTCGACGTCGATCGAGCCGGCGGAGCCGAGGTCGTCGACCCACGGCCGCCCGCCGAACATCACCGGCACCGGAAGGTCCCGGAGCGCGGGTCCGAGCGGGTCGGTGCGGTGCACGGACAGCACGATCGCCCCGTCGACGTGCCCGCCCGCGAGGTACCGCGAGATCCGGTCGTGGTCGTCGGCGACGCCGCCGGTCAACAGCAGCACGGCCTGACGCCCCGCGTCGCCGAGTTCACGGCTGGTGGCGAGGATCAACCGGGAGAGCCACGGGTCGGTCATCACCATGTTCGAGGGCTCGCCGACGACCAGCGCGACCGCGTCGGTACGGCGAGTGACCAGGCTACGGGCCACCGGGTTCGGCACGTACCCGAGCGTGCGGATCGCATCCTCGACGCGTGCCCGCACCTCGGGGCCCACTTTCGAGGACTGGTTCACCACCCGGGACACCGTTGCCCGCGAGACACCCGCGAGTTCGGCCACCGCATCCAGCGTCGGACGCGGGCCCCAGCCCGACCGGACCCCGCTCGCCACCGGCACACCCCCGATTCCGTCCGTCGAAGCGCCGCCCGACCTGCGCGCGGCGCGCCCAACCGTCTCTTCGCGACAGTCACGGGACGGGGGCCACCCACGACGGCACCGAAGCCCAGAGAGAGCGCTTTCTCGTTGGTCGACCGACACAGTACCGCGCAGGCACAGGGGCGCTGTCAATACCGCGGTAACACGTCTCCGGTTCGAGACCAGACCGTGGATCAGAGCCGGCAGCACGGGCGAGCCCCGAGCATGACTGAACCCCTCGTAGCGCGCGTGCGTACCCAGAGTTAGGCGGCCGCCTGTTCCGGTGGCGGCTGCCCGGGTGAAGGAGGGTTCACCGGTGAACAAGCTCCGGCTGGCAGGCGTCGGTGCGCTCCTCGGGCTACTGGTCGCGCTCGGCCTGCCCGCCGACGCGGCGTCGGCCCATGGCGCTCTCACCGCTCCGGTCTCGCGCGCGGCGGCGTGCGGTCCCGACGGCGGAAAGGACGCACGATCAGCGGCCTGCACGGCGGCGATCGCGGCCAGCGAGCCGGGCGCCGCGGCGGCGTGGGACAACCTGCGGGTGGCGAACGTGAACGGCCGGGACCGCTCGGTGATCCCGGACGGGAAGCTCTGCAGCGGTGGGCTGGCGAAGTACGCCGGACTCGACCTGGCCCGCGCGGACTGGCCGACGACCCAGGTCACGCCGGGCGCGACGTTCACGTTCCGGTACCGGACGACGATCCCGCACGAGGGCACGTTCCGGCTCTACGTCACCAAGCCGGGATACCAGCCGGGCCGCGCGCTGCGCTGGGCCGACCTGGAGAGCAAGCCGTTCCTCTCGATCACCGACCCCCGCCGCACCGGCGGCGCGTATGTCCTGCCCGGACGGATGCCGACCGGCCGGGCCGGGCAGCACGTCGTCTACACGATCTGGCAGAACTCGAGCACGGCCGACACGTACTACTCCTGCTCGGACGTCGTCTTCCCGCCGTCGAAGGGCACCGAAAAAACTGCCGCGGCGACGCCGTCGCGGCAGGCGTCCGTCGCACCGGCAGCGGGGAGCGCAGGCGACGAGCCGACCGCCGCCGCAGGCGGAACCGCGGACGCCGCGGACGCCGCGGACGCCAGGGACACGGCGGACGAGGCGGACGCGGTCGACCCGTCACCGGTCGCGGCGCAGGAACCGACCGGAATGATGAACAGCAGCCGATGGCCGGTGGTGGCCGGGATCGCGGCCATGCTGGCCGTCATCGGGACGATCGGCCTGCTCGCGCTCCGTTACCGCCCACGCCCCCGCCACCGCCGCGGCTAGCCGCACCGCGCCGACCCGGCGAACCGACCCCGCGAACCGACCCCGCGAACCGACCCCGCGAACCGACCCCGCGAACCGACCACGTCAGCCGATCGGGGGCACGGTCTCGCCGGGCGGCACCGGGCCGGGCGGCGTCCCGTCACCGAACGGGCGCCCACCGAGGTCCTCCCGGCCGTGCGGGGTCAGCCAGAGCCGCAGGTCCGGGCCGATCGGCACGATCCCGGTCGGGTTGATGTTCCGGTGCACCTGGTAGTAGTGCCGGGTGATGTGGTCGAAGTTGACCGTGTCGCCGAAGCCGGGCGTCTGGAACAGGTCGCGGGCGTAGGCCCACAGCGCCGGGTACTCGGCGAGCTTGCGCCGGTTGCACTTGAAGTGGCCGTGGTACACGGCGTCGAACCGCACCAGCGTCACCCACAGCCGGATGTCGGCCTCGGTGATCGTGTCGCCGACCAGGTACCGGCCGTCGGTGAGCCGCTCCTCCAGCGCGTCGAGGCGCTCGAACAGCCGGTGCGCGACCCGCTCGTAGGAGCGCTGGCGCGTGGCGAACCCGGCCATGTACACCCCGTTGTTGACCTCCCGGAACACCGCGTCGTTGACCTCGTCGATCTCGTCCCGCAGCGGTTCCGGGTAGAGGTCGGGCGCGCCGTCGCGGTGCAGCGGCGCCCAGTCGATCTCCAGGTTGAGCGTGATCTCCGGGTAGTCGTTGCTGACCAGCTTGCCGCTGGGCACGTCGACGATCGCCGGGACGCTGATCCCACCGTCGTACTCCGGCTCGCGGGCGTAGTAGGCCTCGCCGAGGTACCGGATGCCGAGGACCGGATCCCGCCCGTCCGGATCGAGCGTGAACCGCCAGCTCCGCTCATCCTGGATAGGGTCGGCGACGGCCATCGACAGCGCGGACTCCAGCCCGAGCAGCCGCCGGACGATGACCGCGCGGCTCGCCCAGGGACAGGCCCGGCTGACGACCAGGCGGTAGCGTCCGGCCTCCAGCGGCCAGTCGGGTGACCCGACCCGGTCGGTGAAGTGGTTGGGCGCGCGCTCGAACTCCTTCGGGGGCGTCTCCGTGCTCATCGCGGCTCCGTTCTCCTCGCTCCCCCGCGACCGTATTCCCGCGGGCCACGCACGGCATCCGGCCAGTCTCGCGTAAAACGGAAATAACCACCTATATTGGGAGTGATTGTCGGCCCGAACCGGTCCAGTCCACGAGAGCGCAGGTGACAGCGTGTCCGAGACTTCACCCGACTACCAGTTCGCGCATCACACACTCGACCGGTTCGTGTACGGAGACCTGCGCCAGGCCGCGATCGTCAACGTCGGTCGGTACTTCAACACCGACCTCTACACCGGGGCACGTTTCGAGCGGCTGGACGGCGGTGGCGACCGCGCCGACGTCGCCCACCAGTTCACCGCCGCGGACCTGACCGCGGTCCGGTGCCTCGGCACCGACATCAAGCCGGTGTCCGCGATCGCGATCCTGGAGACGCACGCCAACCGGCTCTCCGCGCTGCTCCGGCGGATCCCGCACACCCCGATCTACGAGGCGCCGAAATCCGAGATCGACCCGGCGTCGGCGGCCGGGACGCTCGCGAGCATGCTGCTCAGCGATGACTTCCCGCACCTCGGACGGATGACCGCCACCAAGCTGCTGGCCCGGAAGCGGCCGCACCTGCTGCCCTGCTACGACATCGTGGTGGCGCGCGTGCTGGGCAAGCCGCGGGACATCACACACTGCCTGCACTCGTGGTTCCACACCGATCCCGAGCGCGCGAAATCACTGGCCTCGATCCGGGACGACATCGGCGGCATCTCCGACATCAGCCTGCTCCGCGTCCTCGACGCCGCGGTCTGGATGCACGGCTACGAGGACACGGTGGAGACCGTCGCTTAGAACCAGTCCGACGACGTGTCGAGGGTGGTGCGGTCGAGGGACACGAGCAGGTCGAACTGGGGGCCGGTCTTCGGGAGCTCGTAGCGGTAGAAGTAGCGCGCGGCCTGGCGTTTGCCGTCGTAGAACGCGCCCTCCCGGGCATCAGCGGCGAGGAACTGCTCCAACCACATCCACGCCACGACCGTGTGCCCCACGGCCTCCAGATAGATCGACGCGTTGGCCAGCGCCACCTCGGGGTCACCGGACCCCCAGAGCGTCGCGGTCACGGCCCCGACCCGCTCGGCGGCCGCTCCCAGCGCCGCGCCGAGCACCGCCGCCTCGCCGCCGGCCGCGGTCGCCCGCGCCACGGTCTCCCCGAGCGTCGCGCCGAGCAGCGCCAACCCGGCGCCGCCCTGCATCACGACCTTGCGGCCGAGCAGGTCGAGACCCTGGATGCCATGGGTCCCCTCGTGGATCGGGTTCAGCCGGTTGTCGCGGTAGTGCTGCTCGACGTCGTACTCGCGGGTGTACCCGTAACCACCGTGCACCTGGATCGCCAGGTCGTTGGCCTCCAGGCACCACTGCGACGGCCAGCTCTTCGCGATCGGCGTCAGCACGTCGAGCAGCAGGTGCGCCCGGTCGCGGTCGGCGGCCTCCGGCGCGGTGCGCTCCTCGTCCAGCAGGCGGGCGCAGTACAGGTTGAGCGCGAGCGCGCCTTCCACGTAGGACTTCTGCGCGAGCAGCATCCGCCGGACGTCCGGGTGCTCGATGATCGGCACCTGCGGGGCGTTCGGGTCCTTGCCCGCGACCGGCCTGCCCTGCGGACGGTTCTTCGCGTAGTCCAGCGCCTTCAGGTACCCGGTGTAGCCGAGCGCGGTCGCGCCGCCGCCGACGCCGATCCGCGCCTCGTTCATCATGTGGAACATGTAGGTCAGGCCGCGGTGCGGCTCCCCCACCAGGTACCCGACGGCTCCGGCTCCGCCTTCGCCGAAGTTCAACATCGTGTTGGTGGTCCCGCGGTAGCCCATCTTGTGGTTCAAACCAGCCAGGACGACGTCGTTCCGCGCGCCGTCCGGGAGAAACTTCGGCACGACCAACAGCGAGATGCCCTTGACGCCCGCCGGGCCGCCGGGGATCTTCGCCAGCACCAGGTGGACGATGTTCTCGCCGAGCTCGTGGTCACCGCCGGAGATCCACATCTTGTTGCCGAAGACCCGGTACGTGCCGTCGTCCTGGGGCTCTGCCCTCGTGACGATGTCCGCCAGCGACGAACCGGCCTGCGGCTCGGAGAGGCACATCGTCCCGTGGAAACGCCCTTCGAGCATCGGGCGGACGTACCGGTCGACCAGCTCCTGGCTGCCGTGCGTGAGCAGCAGGTTCGCGTTGCCGAGCGTGAGGAACGGGTACGCGGCGGTGCCGACGTTCGCCGCCTGGAACCAGGCGAAACAGGCCCGCGCGACGACGCCGGGCACCTGGCCACCGCCGACCTCCGCCGGTAGCGCCGCGGACAGCAACCCGGTCTCGGCGAGGACGTCGAGCGCCTGCTTGACCTCGGGAATCATCGTCACGCGTACACCGTCGAACTGTGGTTCCTCGGCGTCGGCGCGCTTGTTGTGGGTCGCGAAGTGCTCGGTCGCGACCTCCTCCGCCAGGTCCATCGCGGCGTCGAACGTGTCGCGCGAGTGGTCGGCGTAGTACGGGCGCTTGGTCAGCGCTTCGACGTCGAGCCACTCGTACAGCAGGAATTCCAGGTCCCGCCTCGACAACAGCAGCGACGCCATCGGCGCTCCCTCAGCTCAGCGGCCTTCGGCCGGCAAAACCCAGATCGGTGCGGTGGTACCAGTTCAGCGCGCGGTCACCCTCAAGCCAGCAGAGCAGGACCGACACCCCGTCCAGATCGGCCGGGAAGTCGATCAGCAGCGGCGCCAGGCTCTTCAGCTCGGCGCCGGTCTGCTGCACGGTGGTCATCAGCTCGTCCAGCCGTGCCTGGGCGGCCTTCAACTCCGGAAGGCCACCCAGGTCGGTCGGCGGGCCGTTCAGCCGGACAGCGGCGGCGAGCTCCGCGGCGTCCGCCCGGAGCGCGACGATCTCGTCGAGCACCGGCAGTAGCGTTGCGAGCTCGTCCCGAGCTTCTTCCACCGTGAACAGACCCATGCGGGCAACTTACAGACCCAGGCTCTTCGCGATGATCGTCCGCATGACCTCGCTCGTGCCGCCGTAGATGCGGTTCACGCGGTTGTCGGCGTAGAGACGGGCGATCGGGTACTCGAGCATGTAGCCGTAGCCGCCGTGCAGCTGCAGGCACTTGTCGATCACGCGGGACGCGACGTCCGTGCAGAACAGCTTCGCCTTCGCGGCGTCGGCGGCGCTCAGCTCACCGGCGTCGTGGGCGTCCAGCGCGCGGTCGACGACGGCCTGAGCGGCCTCGACCTCGGTCTGGCAGTCGGCCAGCACGAACTTGGTGTTCTGGAACCCGGCGACCGGCTGGCCGAACACGGTGCGCTCCTGGACGTAGGCCAGCGCGAACTGCACGGCCGCGGCGGCCTGCGCGTAGGCGCCGACCGCGATGCCCAGGCGCTCCTGCGGGAGGTTGTGGGTCAGGTACGAGAACGCCCTGCCCTCCTCGCCGAGCAGGTCCTCGACCGGGACCTTGACGTCGGTGAACGAGAGCTCCGCGGTGTCCGAGGTCCGGAGGCCGAGCTTCTCCAGCTTGCGGCCGACCTGGTACCCGGGAGACTTCGTGTCGACGACGAGGATGCTCAGACCACCGCGGCGGTCCTCCTTGGTCGGCGCGGCGGTCCGGCAGACGACGAGCACGCGGTCGGCGAGCACGCCACCGGTGATGAACGTCTTCGCGCCGTTGAGCACGTAGTGGGTGCCGTCCGGGGAGAGCTTCGCGGTGGTCTTCATGCCGGCGAGGTCCGAGCCGGTGCCGGGCTCGGTCATCGCGATCGCGGTCATGATCTCGCCGCTGACGAACCCGGGCAGCCAGCGCTTCTTCTGCTCGTCGTTGCCGTAGGCGAGCAGATAGGGCAGGCAGAGTGCGGTGTGCACGCTGGAACCGCCGAAGCTCACCCCGGCCTTGGCCAGCTCTTCGCTGGTCACCGCCGAGAACTTGAAGCTGTGCTCGCCCGCGCCGCCGTACTCCTCGGGCACCTCGATGCCGAAGACGCCCAGCTCACCGAGGCGGCGGTAGAAGTCACGCGGCGGGTGGCCGAGCTCCTCCCACTGCGGATAGACCGGCACGACCTCGGACTGGATGAAGTCGCGAATCGTGGCGCGGTACGCCTCGTGGTCCTCGTTGAATACGGTTCGGCGCACGGCGCGTCGTCCTCTCAGGTAACCCGCTGGACGTTCGTTAAGTTACTTCTGGGTACTAGCCGCTGTCCAGTGCACACCAGCGCGCGGAACCACCATACGAGTGAACAAACGTTAGGCTGCGAGCCAATGACCGCCGCCCCGCTCCGCCCACCGGGCCACGAAGCGCTGCTCGCCGCCGCCCGGGTGGAGTTCGCCGAGCGCGGCTACGGCAGCGCCTCGATCCGGGACATCGCGCACCGGGCCGCGGTCAGCCTCTCCGCGCTGTACCACTACTACGGCGGTAAGCAGGAGCTGCTGTACGCGCTGCTCGACGAGGGAATGGACGTCTACGACCAGGCCTGCGACGACGCGCTGGCCGGCGTCGGCGACGACCCCGCCGAGCGGCTGGCAGCGCTGGTCGAGGCGCTGGTCCGGTTCCGCAGCGGGCCGCGCGGCAGCAGCCAGCTGGAGCTGACCGAGGGCCGGAGCCTCAACCCCGAGCAGCACGCCGCGCTGCGCGCGCGGCAGGCGACCGCCACCGACCGCTTCCGCGAGGTGATCGCGGACGGCGTCACGCAGGGCCTGTTCCGGACGCCCGAGCCCGACGACGCCCGGCGCATGATCATCGCGGCCTGCAACGCGATCGCCCAGTGGTACCGCCCGGAGGGGCGGACGCCGCTCCCCGAGCTGATCGACCGCTATGTCGGCCTAGCGCTCACCGTCGTCGAGTACCGCCCCCGCGTGCCGACGCGAAACCGGGCCGTAAGTAGCCGCTAGCGGCCGGTTCGGCGTCACTCAGCGGGTGGCCGCGCGGTGACCAGGCGGGAGTAGCGCAGTTCCAGGCCGTCGAGCAGGGCTTCCAGGCCCGCGTCGAACGCGCCGTCGTCGATCGCGCGCTGGTGGTCGGCGAGCAGGTGCGCCTCGGACAGGTGCGGATACCGGCCGGCGTACACCCGGGCGTCGTCCGGAAAGCCGCGGGAGAACGAGCCCAGCGCCGACCCGGTGACGAAGTACCGCATCAGCGCACCGATCCGGGTGGCCTGGCCGCGCGGCCAGCCGGCGTCGACCAGCCCGCCGAATACCGCGTCGGCCAGCCGGAGCGCGTTCGGCCGGTGCCCCGGCCCCTGCGCGAGCACCGGGACGATGTTCGGGTGGGCGGCCAGCGCGGCCCGGTACGAGTGCGCCCAGTCGTGCAGCGCCGCCCGCCAGCTGGTCCCCCCGTCCACGACCCGGGCGAACATCGTGATGTCGACCTCGCCGACTACGGTGTCGACGACCGCGTCGAGCAGCTCCTCCTTGGTGGCCAGGTGGTTGTAGAGCGACGGCCCGCTGACGCCCAGCTCCGCGGCCAGCCGCCGGGTGGAGAGCGCGTCCAGCCCTTCGGCATCCACCAGCGCGAGCGCCGCGCCGACGATGCGTTCACGGCTCAGCAGCGGTCTTCGGGGTCGCGCCATCGGGTACCTCCCCGGGCTCGGCGGTCGGCCCCATCTTTGCAAAGCGGTTCGCCGGGAAACCGCCCGCCAGGAAACTAGCGCTGCTAATTTTCGGCCATGACCACCCTCTCGCTGGCCAGCATCCTGGCCGAATCGGCACGACGCCGTCCCGATCACCTCGCGCTGATCGAGGGCGAGCAGCGCATCACGTTCGGGGAGATGTGGCAGCAGGTCCGCACTCAGGCCGCCGCGCTCGTCGAGGCCGGGGTCCGGCCGGACGACCGGGTCGCACTGATGGCGCCGAACACCGCGGAGTTCCCCCGCGCCTACTACGCGATCCTCGCCGCCGGCGGCGTCGTGGTGCCGGTGCACCTGCTGCTCTCGGCCGAGGAGGTCGAGCACGTGCTGCGCGACTCCGGCGCCTCGCTGCTGCTCTGCCACGTGGCGGTGGCGCAGGTCGGCCTGGCCGCCGGGACGGCGTCCGGAGTGCGGACGTTCACCGTGGGCCCCGCGGTGCCGCAGCTGCAGAGCGTCCCCCGCCTGGAGGAGCAGGACGCCGAACCGCTGCCGTTGCACCTCACCAGGGACGCCGACGACCCGGCCGTCATCTTCTACACCAGCGGGACCACCGGACGCCCGAAGGGCGCCGTGCTCACCCACCTCAACATGGTGCTGAACGCGACCGTCAACGCGTTCGACGCCAACGACGCCCGGCCGGACGACATCGCGCTCGGCGCGCTGCCGCTGTTCCACTCGTTCGGCCAGACGGTCAGCCTGAACACGATGTGGCGGGTCGGCGCCACGGTCGTGCTGCTCCCCCGGTTCGAGGCCGCGGACGCGATCGCGCTGATGCAGCGGGAGCGGGTCAACACGTTCCACGGCGTGCCGACGATGTACGTCCGGCTGGTCGAGGTGGCCCGTGATCTGCCGGAGCTGCCGCAGCTCAAGATCGCGGTCTCCGGTGGCGCTTCACTGCCGGTCCCGGTGCTGGAGGCGTTCGAGAAGACGTTCGGGACGCCGGTGTACGAGGGATACGGGCTGTCCGAGACCTCGCCGAGCGCGTCGGTGAACCAGCCGCACTTCGGCACCAAGGCCGGCTCGGTCGGGCACGCGCTCTGGGGTGTCGACGTCGAGATCGCGCGCGCCGAGATCGACGAGCGCATCGAGCTGCTGCCGACCGGCGAACTCGGGGAGATCGTGATCCGCGGGCACAACGTGTTCAGCGGTTACCTCGGCAACCCCGAGGCGACCGCCGCCGCGGTGGTCGACGGCTGGTTCCGCACCGGTGACCTCGGCACCAAGGACGCCGAGGGCTTCATCACGATCGTCGACCGCAAGAAGGACCTGATCATCCGCGGCGGCTTCAACGTGTACCCGCGCGAGGTCGAAGAGGTGCTGCTCCGCTACCCAGGGCTGTCCGAGGCCGCGGTGATCGGGGTGCCCGACCCGGTGCACGGCGAGGAGATCTGCGCGGTGGTGGTCGGCGCCCCCGGGAGTGCGGTGGACACTGCTGCGCTGGTGGAGTTCGCGAAGGAGCACCTCGGGCGGCACAAGTACCCACGCCGGGTCGAGGTCGTCGACCAGCTACCGCTGGGGCCGAGTCTCAAGGTGCTCAAGCGAGAGCTGCGCCAGCAGTACCGTTGAGGGGCATGACCAACCCCTCGTACGTAGTGACCGGCGCCGGCGGCGGTATCGGCCGGGCGATCGTCGAACGGCTCCTGGACGACGGCGGTGCGGTCGCCGCCGTCGACCGGGACGCCGGAACACTGCAGTGGACAGCGCCGCACCCCGGTGTCGTCGCCGTGGCCGCCGACGCCTCCGACGAGGCGGCGATGGAGCGCGCGGCCACCGCGGCTGCCGAGCTCGGGACGCTGACCGGCTGGGTCAACAACGCCGCGGTGTTCCAGGATCTGTCGGTCCACGCGGCGCCGGCCGAACACGTCTCGGACGCGATCCGGCGCAACGTCGACCTGGTCGTCGCCGGCTCCACGGTGGCGGTACGCCGGTTCCGGCTCGGCGGGACCGGCGGGGCGATCGTGAACGTCTCGTCCTGGCAGGCCCGCCTCGCCGTCCCCGGCTCGCTGCCCTACGTCGCCGCGAAGTCCGCGATCGAGGGCCTGACCAGGGCGCTCGCGGTGGAGTACGGGCCGGACGGGATCCGGGCCAACGTGGTGGCGCCCGGCTCGGTCGAGACCGCGCGGTACCGGGAGTACGTCGAGGCCCACCCCGCCGTCGAGGCGGAGATGGCGCGGCTGCACCCGCTCGGCCGGGTGGCGCGGGCCTCGGAGGTGGCCGCGGTCGTCGCGTTCCTGCTCGGTCCGGACGCGAGCTTCGTCAGCGGCGCCGTGTTACCGGTCGACGGCGGACGCACCGCGCTGGGGCACGACCCGGAAGGCCTATGACGTCCGCCCGTCCCGGGCCCGGTTCTCCGGCCCGCGGGTGATCGGCAGGCCCAGCTCGGTGCGGATCTGACGCTGGACGGTGATCTTGTCCGGCCGGGCGTCGATCGAGATGACGAACTCCTTGCGGCGAAACAGCTCGAGGACCGGGTTCGTCTTCGTGTGGTAGTCGCGGAGCCGGGCCTCCAGCGCGTGCTCGGCGTCGTCCTCGCGGGTCGCGAGCTCACCGCCGCAGACGTCGCACCGCCCCTCGATCTTCGGCCGGTGCGCGATCAGGTTGTAGTCCATCCCGCAGCGCGTGCACAGCCGCCGGTTGAGCACCCGGCGGCGCACCTCGTCGTCCGGGAGTTCGAGGTGGATCACGCCGTCGATGTCGTAGCTCTCCAGGAAGAACTCCGCCTGCGGCCGGTTGCGGGGAAACCCGTCGATGATGAAGCCGTAGTTCCAGTCGTGCAGCTCGAGCCGGTTCCGGACGAGCGACCCCACCAGGTCGTCGCTCACCAGCTCGCCGGCGGCCACGATCCGGCGGACCTGCGCCCCGATCTTCGTGTGGTGCTGCACCTGCCACCGGAGGATGTCGCCGACGCTGATCTGGACCAGGTCAAAATCGTCGGCGAGCATCGTCGCCTGGGTGCCTTTCCCGCTGCCCTGGACGCCCATGATCACGTACTTGCGCATGGTCGGACCCTCTCACCCCGCACGGCCGCACCGCCAGCATGCACGCCGCCGACCAGGTGCGCGACGAACTCCTCCAATGCCGGATGGGCGGGGCCGTCGGTCCAGGCCACGTAGACCGTGATCGGCGGCGCCCCGCGCAGCGGCCGGTAGACGACGCCCGGATAGGGATGGGTGTGCCGGCTCCCCGCCGCGGTGACCCCGACTGCTCCCCCGGACGCGATGACGTTGAGCCAGTCGTCGACGTTGCCGACCTCGACCGCCGACGTCGGACGCCGCTCGGCGGGCCACAGATCGAGGCTGGTCGTGCCGATCGGCGGGCAGAGCGCGATCGTCTCGCCGCTCAGGTCGGCGAGTTCCAGGACGTCGGCGCCCGCCAGCGGATGGACGTCGGGCAACGCGACCAGCCGCGGCTCGCGGTAGAGCGGATGCCCGCGCACCCCGGCGTCCTCGGGCCGCGACCGCAGCAGGGCGACGTCGACCAGACGGTGTTCGAGCCCGGCGGTCCGGGTGTCCACCCGGTGCACCTCGACCGGGACGTCCGGATGGGCCTCGCGCCACGCCCGGAGCAGCGGCGTGGTGTGGCTGCCGAGCGCCGCCCAGGCGTAGCCGAGACGCAGCGGCCGGGGCCCCGCGGCCTCGGCCACCGCGTCGTCCACCGTGGCCAGGATCGCCCGCGCCCGGTCGTAGAACGCCCGGCCGCGGTGCGTGGGCTCCAGGTGGCGGGTCGAACGGTCGAGGAGCGTCGTCCCGACGCGGTTCTCCAGCTGGCGCAGCGTCCGGGAGAGCGCGGGCTGCGCGATGCCCAGCCGGGCCGCGCCCGCGGTGATCGTTCCCGCCTCGACGATCGCCACCAGCGCGCGCAGATGACGTAGTTCGACGTCCATGCCAGCGAAGCATAAGTGCTGCGCAAAAGGTATTTCCCTGGGTGCCCCCGGCGCTGGAAGCGTCGAGGCCATGACACGGAGGACGACCGCGGAGGGCGCGGGGCTGGTGCTCGCGGGTGTGTGCTCGCTGCAGTTCGGCGCTGCGCTGGCGGCGACGCTGTTCGGGGTGCTGGGGCCGCTGGGGATGGTCGCGGCGCGCCTGGTGGGCGCGGCGCTGGCGCTCGGCCTCGCGGCGGTGGTGGTGGGACGCGGACGGGTGGCCGTCATCCGGTGGCGGCTGGCTGCCGGGTTCGGCCTGCTGACCGCCGCGATGAACACGTGCGTGTACCTGGCGATCGACCGGCTGCCGCTGGGTGCGGTGATCACGATCGAGTTCCTCGGTCCGCTCGGGTTGGCGCTCGCGCTGTCCCGGCGTCCGCGCGATGCCGGGTGGGCGGTGTGCGCGCTCGTCGGCGTCGTCCTGCTGGGTGGTGGCCTGCCGCACGCCGACCTGGTCGGCATCGTGCTCGCGCTGATCGCCGCGGGCTGCTGGGCCGGGTACATCGTGCTCAACCGGCGTCTCGGCGACGCCGACGGCGGTGGGCTGTCCGGGCTGGCGCTGTCCGCGGTGATCGCGGCGGTCGTGGTGGGGCCGGTCGGGCTGACGGCCGGGTTCCATCCGGCGGCGTTCGCGCTCGGGTGCCTGGTCGGGGTGCTCTCGTCCGCGCTGCCCTACGCGCTGGACCTGCTCGCGCTGCGCCGCCTGTCGGCGCGGGTGTTCGGCGTGCTGATGAGCCTCGGCCCCGCGGTGGCGGCGCTGGCCGGGTGGCTGGTGCTGGGGCAGGCGCTGACGCCGGTGCAGACCCTGGCCATCGCCATGGTCGTGCTCGCCGGCGTCGGCGTCACCGCCGCCGAACACCGCCCGGGCTCAGCCGGGGGGATCTCCGAGCAGCGCGATGTTCGCCGCCTCGTCCGGGTCCGGCTCCGGCACGGCGAGGAACGCCGCGACGCACTCCACGGCGACGTCCGGCGCGAGCCGTTTGAGGCTGAGCGCAACGACGTTCGCGTCGTTCCAGAGCCGAGCCCCGCGCGCGGTCCAGGCGTCCGCGACGGTGGCGGCCCGCGCCCCCGGCACCTTGTTCGCAGCGATCGCGGTACCCGTTCCGGTCCAGCACATCAGGACGCCGTAGTCCGCGCGACCGGCGACGACCGCCTCGGCGACCCGGCGTGACATCACCGGCCAGTCGCCCTCGACGGCCGTCACCTCGTGATCCTTCGCGAGGAACGCCCGGACGGCTTCCACGCACTCGTTGCTGTCATCCGCCGCGAACGCGATCCGCATGTCTCAACCCTAGTCAGCGCAACTCTTCCAGCGCCTTCTCCGCGCCCCGGTGGAGCTTCACCGGCTCGGTGTCCGGCGCCGACTCCAGCGTGATGTCCTCCGCCGCCTTGTTCGCCTTCACCAGCGCCGGCAACTGCTCGAACAGCGCCTTCGTGAGCACGCACGCCAGGTTCGCGTCGAGCGTCTCCGGCACCAGCAGCAGGTTCGGCACCGCGATCGTCGGCACCGCGGCCGGAGTGCCGTAGGTAGCGGCCGGGATCGACGCCTGCTCGTACTCCGGGCTGATCGTCCGCATCGCCGGGAGCAGCGGCGTGATGTCGAGGAACGTCACCCGGTTCCGCGCGGTCGTGAACAGGTCGGTGACGCCGGGCGTCGGGAGCCCGCCGGACCAGACCATCGCGTCGATCGTCCCGCTCTTCATCGCGTCGACGGTCTTCGCGAGGTCGAGCCGCTGGGCCTGCACGTCCTTCGCCGGGTCCAGGCCGGCGGACTCCAGCAGCCGGTTGGCGATCACCTCGGTGCCGGACTTCGGGGAACCGGTCGACACCCGCTTGCCACGGAGATCCTCGACCCGGCTGATGCCGGTGCCGTTCCGCGCGATGACCTGGGTGTAGTTCGTGTGGATGCGGGCCAGCGCACGGATCGGCTGCGGCTCGCCGTCGAAGGCGCCCTTGCCCGCGACCGCGTCGGCGGCGCTGTCGGCGAGCGAGAACGCGACCTGGTAGTCACCGCGAACCAGCTGCTGGATGTTCTGCACCGATGCCCCGGTCTCCGCCGCGGTGGCCTTCACCCGGCCGTCGGTCGCGGTCGAGATCTGAGCCGCGTACGCGTTGCCGAGCGCGAAGTACACGCCGGTCGCGTTCCCGGTCGCGATGCTGATCCGGGTGTCCTTCTCGACTTCGCAGGTCACCGGGGCGTCCGCGTCGTCGGTCGTGGCGTCGTCCCGCCGACCCCCGCAGCCGGCCAGGCTCGTCGCTCCGACGCCCAGCGCGAGCACACCACCGAGTAGTCGAATCCACCGTCGCTTCATGCCACACCCTCCTCGGGTTTGCGGGTCACCACCGCCACGGCCGCCGCCGCTGCGAGCAACACGAGCCCGACCACGACCGGCACCGGTTCCAGATAGAGCAGCAACAGCGCGGCGAGCCCCGCGAGCACCCGGCCGACGCGTCCGACGGCGCCCACCCCGAGCACCCAGCCGCCGGTCGCCACCGCGAGCGCGGCGACGCCGAGCGCGGCCACCACGGCGGCGACCAGCACCGTTGCCCAGCCCCCGCGTCCGAGCAGCCCCTCGCCCGCGTCGGTCAGGACGAACGACAGCGGCACCAGGAACGCGGGCAGCGCGTACTTCAGCGCCTGCCACATCGTCGGGATCGCCGCCCCGCCGGTCACCGCGGTCGCGCCGACCGCCGCCAGCGCAGTCGGCGGCGTCACCTCGGAGAGCACCGAGTAGTAGAAGACGAACATCGCCGCCGCCGCGGCGGGGACGCCCAGTTCCAGCAGCGCCGGTCCGATCACGACCCAGCCGATGATGAACGACGCGGTCACCGGGACCGCCAGCCCGAGCAGCAGAAGCGCGACCGCCGCCAGCACCGCGGTGAGCGCGAGCGTCGCCACCGGATCGTCGACGATCGCCCGCGCGCCGTCCACGAGCAGCGACGCGGTCTGCGCCGCCAGGCCGGTCTTCGTCATCGTCGCGGTGATGATCCCGGCGGAGGCACAGACCACGGTCACCGTGAGCACGCCCAGCCCGCCTTCGGCGAGCGCGGCGAACAGCCGCCGGGGCGTCAGCCTGGCCGACCGGTCGAGGAACGAGAGCGCGAACGCGACCGCGGTCGCGATCAGCACGGCCTCGGTCACCGGCCGGCCCAAGAACAACAGCAGTAGGACGACGAGCAGCGACGAGAAGTGGTAGCCGAACCGGGCCAGCAGGCGCCACGGCGACCGGGCCTCGACCTCCACCGGGCGGACCCCGAACCGGCGGGCGTCGATCTCCACCGCGAGCAGGATGCCGAGGTAGTAGAGGATCGTCGGCACCGTGGCCCAGCCCAGCACCTGCAGATACGAGACGTCGAGGTACTCGGCGATGATGAACGCCGCCGCGCCGAGCGTCGGCGGGGAGAGGATCGCGCCCACACCGGCAGCGGCGAGCATGCCGCCGGCGTTCGTGGCCGGGTACCCGGCCCGGCGCAGGATCGGCCAGGTGACCGCGCCGACGCTCACCGCGGTGGCGGTCCCGCTCCCGGACACCGTGCCGAGCAGGAACCCGGCGGCCACAGCGGTTCGGCCGGCCGCACCACGCGACCGGCGAAACGCGGCCACCGAGAGGTCCACGAAGAACTGCCCGGCCCCCGAGTGGCTGAGCACCGCGCCGTAGAGCGTGAACAGCACGATGTAGGTCGCGGCGACGTCCAGCGGGGTGCCGTAGAAACCGCTGCCGGAGTTGTAGAGCGCGTCGATGATCTGATCGACGTCCAGACCGGCGTGCGCGATCGACCACGACTGCGGCAGGTATCCGCCGTAGTAGCAGTACGCGAGCGCGAGCAGGCAGACGACGGGCAACACCCAGCCGGTCGTCCGGCGGCAGGCCTCGAGCAGCAGCACGAGCAGGATGCCTCCGGCGACGACGTCGGCCGGGTCGAGCAGGCCCTGCCGGTCGAGGAACGCGTTGTAGCCGACGAGCACCGGATACGCGGCGACGATCAGCGCAACCGCTGCCAGCACCCAGTCCACCACGGACGGTCGGGTCGCGTCGGCACCGGGGCGCGCCCGGTAGCAGAGGAACACCAGCGGCAGCACGGCCGCGAGGAACAGGATCAGGTAGAACTGGCCGCCCTGCGCCAGTGGCCGGAGTGCCTGGTAGACCGCGAACACCACGATGAGGGCGGCCGCGATCGATACCGCCAGGCCGAGCCGCCCCGTCAGGCGCCGGGCCGGTTGCTCCTCGTCACGGACGACGAGATCCGGCGCCACGGTCCCGGGGGCGGCCATGCCGGGACCCTACCAACTACGGACATGTCCGTAGTTGGTAGGAACCCGTCTAGTTAGGAGATCGCCGGCTCCGGCTCCGGTGTGGCCGCGGCCTCCGCCTTGCGGCGGCGCTTCTCGGCCTTCCGGTCCTTGCGACCCTCGACCAGCGTGTAGAGCGCGGGCACGAGCACCAGCGTCAGCAGCGTCGAGCTGATCAGACCACCGATGACGACGACGGCCAGCGGCTGCGAGATGAACCCGCCCTCGCCGGTGAGCCCGAGCGCCATCGGGATCAGCGCGAAGATCGTCGCCGCCGCGGTCATCAGGATCGGACGCAGACGGTGCCGTCCGCCTTCGACCACGGCCTGCACGACCGGCATGCCGTCGCGCCGGTACTGGTTGACCAGGTCCATCAGGACGATCGCGTTCGTGACCACGATGCCGACGAGCATCAGCATGCCGATCAGCGCCGGTACGCCGAGCGCGGTGCCGCTGACCAGCAGCAGGAGCAGCGCGCCGGTCGCCGCGAACGGGATCGACACCAGCAGGATCAGCGGCTGGATCAGGCTGCGGAACGTCGCCACCATGACGATGAAGACGATCGCGATCGCGGCCAGCACCGCGAGCCCGAGCTGCTGGAATGCCTCGGCCTGGTCCTCCGACGCGCCGCCGAGCGAGAAGCTCGCCCCGGCGGGCAGGTCCAGCGCGTCCAGCTTCTTCTGCAGGTCCGCGGTGATCGTCCCGAGGTTGTCGCCACTGGGCGTCCCGCTGACCGTCGCGCTGCGGGCACCGTCGATCCGGGTGATCTCCACCGGGCCCGGCTCGGTCTTCACGTCCGCGACCTGGCTCAGCGGCACCACGCCGGTCGGGGTGGGGACCGTCAGCGCCTTCACCGCGTCCACCGTGGCCGGCGGCGTCGCGGCGAGCACCGTGATCGGCTGCTCGACGCCGTCGAGCACGATCTGACCGGCCGGAGCGCCGCGGAACGCCGCCGCGACGATCTGCCCGAGCGTGCCCTCGGTCAGCCCGTACTGCGCGGCGACCTCGTCCTTCAGCGACACCTCGACCCGCGGCGTGCTCTCCGCGAGGTCGCTGCTGACGTCGTCCAGCCCGTCGACGGAGTCCATCGCCTTCGTGACGGCGTCGGTCGCGGTGCGCAGCGTCGCCTCGTCCGGAGCCTGGACGATCACCTGCTGCTCGGTGCCGCTGACCCCGGATTGCGCGGCGCCGACCTCGATCTCCCCGGCGTCCGACAGCGCGTCCAGCTTCTTCTCGAGCGCCTCCTGGACCTCGGCGGTGTCCTCGTCCTCGTTCACCGTGAGCTGGTAGGTGGCGGAGTTGCTGTTGCCGCCGAGCCCGAACACGCCGCCGCCGATCGTCACCTGGTAGGACTCCAGGTCACCGTCCTCGCGGAACTCGGCGAGGACCGCCTCGACCTTCTTCGCCGCCGCGTCGGTGGTGGCCAGGCTGCTGCCCACCGGCATCGTCTGGGTCAGGCTGAGCGTGTTCTGCCCCGACTGGTCGAGGAAGTTCGTCTTCAGGAACGGCACCATGCCGAGCGTCGCGATCAGGATGACGATCGCGATCGCGATCGTCGTCCACCGACGCCGGACCGCGAACCCGATGACCGGGACGTAGACCCGCTGCAGGAAGCTCTTCCGCTCCTTCTCCTCGGCGATCCTGCGGATCTCCTCGGCGTCTTCAACGTTCTTCGGCTGCCGCAAGAACCAGTACGCCAGCACGGGGACGATCGTCAGCGCGACGACGAGCGAGGCCAGCAGCGCGACCGTCACGGTGATCGCGAACGGCCGGAACAGCTCGCCGACCAGCCCGCCGACCAGCGCGATCGGGGCGAACACCGCGACCGTGGTGAGCGTCGAGGCGGTGACCGCGCCGGCCACCTCGCGGACGCCGTTGAAGATCGCGGTGATCTTCTCCTCGCCGTACCCGAGATGCCGCTTGATGTTCTCCAGGACGACGATCGAGTCGTCGACCACCCGGCCGATCGCGATCGTCAGCGCGCCGAGCGTCAAGACGTTGAGCGAGAGGCCGTCGGCCCACATCACGATCAGCGCGATCAGCACCGACAGCGGGATCGACACGGCGGTGACCAGCGTCGACCGCACCGAGAGCAGGAACACCAGGATGACGATCACGGCCATCACCAGGCCGAGACCACCCTCGGTGGCCAGGCTGCTGATCGACTTCTCGATGAACGGTGCCTGGTCGAAGACGATCGTCAGCTCGGCGCCCTCGCCGAGCTCCTCGGTCCACTCGTCGAGCTTGTCGCTGATCGCGTGCGAGATGTCGACGGCGTTGCCGTCCGGCGTCATCGTCACGCTGATACCGAGGCTGTCCTTGCCGTTGGTTCGGGTCACCGACGTGGCAGGCGTCTGCACCGACTCCACGCCGGCGACGTCACCGAGCTTGACCGGCGTCGTGTCGCCCGAGCTCGGCGTCAGGTACAGGTTCTTCAGGTCGTCGAGCGACGTGTACCCGCCGCCGACCTGCACGGTCAGGGCCTGGGTGCCGTCGGCGACCTGGCCGGCCGGAACGGCCGTCCCACCGCTGCTGATCGCGGTGCTGATCGACTGCGGGCTCAGGCCGGCGGCGCTGAGCTTCGCCAGGTCGGGGCGGATGACGACGGTCTTGTCCGGCGCGCCGGTGAGCGTGGCCTCGCGGACCCCCTCGATGCTGTTCAGCTCCGGCAGGACGGTCTTCTGCAGCTTCTGCGCCAGCGCGGCGGTGTCCCCGCCGGACGCCGAGAGCGCGACCGCGGGGAGGAAGTCGTCGGTGCCGCCGGACAGGATCGACGGGTCGACGTCCGCGGGTAGCTGAGCCCGGTCGAGCGCCTGCTGGAGCTTGTTGACGGTCGCCCCGAGGTCGGTGCCGTATTCCAGCTCCACCTGAACGGTCGCGAAGCCCTCCAGCGAGCTCGACGTGGTCCCGGTAACGCCGGCGACGCCGCGGACGGCCTCCTCGATCGGCTCGGTGACCTGGCTCTCCACGACGTCCGGCGAGGCGCCGGAGTACTGCGCGGTGATGAACGCCGCGGGGATCTCCAGGGATGGCAGTAGCTGCTGCTTCAGCGACGGGATCGCGATCAGCCCGAACGCGGTGACCGCGATCGTGATCAACGCGATCAGCGCCCGGTTGGCGAGGCTGAACCTGGCCAGGAAGGACATGTCGGTGCTCTCCGATCGGCACACGAGGGTGATGGATCCCGGACACGCCGGGGCCTTGCTCCGGGTATCGGATCCCGCCGCGTCCGGCAATGGACGCCGATGGGATCCGACCGGTAGTCAGCCACAACCCGCGGATGCGGGCGCAGCGTTCCTCAGCCGAGCCACAGACTGTGGGTCAGCGGGTCAGTGCCCCGCACCCACGCCGGCTTGCTCCCGCGCGAGGCGCTCGTCGCCGCTGAGCGTGGCCAGCGACTTCTCCTTAACGAACACTACGGCGAACAGCGCCAACGCCGCGATCGGCGCGCCGACGAGGAAGATGTCGGCGGTGGCCTCGCCGTAGACGTCCTGGATCACCTTCAGCACCGCGGGCGGCAGCGTGGAGAGGTCGGGAACCTCGGCGGCCCCGTCGCCGCCGGACGCCGCCGGGCCGAGCTTCTCCGCGCTCAGCGTGCTCACCCGGTTGGCGAGCACCGCGCCGAGGGCGCTGACGCCGATCGCGCCGCCGAGGCTGCGGAAGAACGTCAACACGGACGTGGTGGCACCCAGGTCACGGGCCGGAACGTCGTTCTGTGCGGCCAGGACGAGGTTCTGCATGAGCAGGCCGACGCCGACGCCGAGCACGAACATGTACAGCGACAGGATCAGGACGCTGGTGTCCGCGCTGATCGTGCCCAGCAGCGCCATCCCGATCACCATCACGACGCCACCGGCGACCAGGTAGATCTTCCACTTCCCGTACTTGGTGATCAGGGCACCGGCGACGGTCGACGACCCGAGCAGTCCGAAGATCAGCGGCAGGCTCATCAGGCCGGCGACGGTCGGCGACTTGCCCAGCGAGATCTGGAAGTACTGGGAGAGGAACACGGTGCCGCCGAACATCGCGACACCGACCAGCGCGCTCGCGAGCGTCGTCAGCGAGACCGTACGGTTGCGGAAGATCCCCAGCGGGATGATCGGCTCGGCCGCCCGGGACTCGACCAGCACGAACAGCGCCAGCAGGACGACCGCGAGCCCGACCAGGCCCGCCGTCCACGCGGACGCCCAGTCGAACTTGTCCCCGGCCAGCGTCGACCAGATCAGCAGCGTCGAGACACCGGCGGTGATCAGGAACGCCCCGAGGTAGTCGATCTTCACGGCCTTCTTCACGACCGGCAGGTCCAGCGTCCGCTGCAGCAGCAGGATCGCGACCAGCGTGAACGGGACGCCGATCAGGAAGCACCAGCGCCAGCCGAGCCAGGACGTGTCGACGAGCACGCCACCGATCAGCGGGCCGGCAATCGTCCCGACACCGAACACCGCACCGAAGATGCCGGAGTACCGGCCGAGCTCCCGCGGCGGGATCATCGCGGCCATCACGATCAGCGCGAGCGCGGTGACACCACCGGCGCCGATGCCCTGGATCACGCGGCTGAAGATCAGCAGCTCGACGTTGGGCGTCAGCCCCGCGACCAGCGAGCCGATCACGAACATCACCAGCGAGAGCTGCATGAGCAGCTTCTTGCTGTAGAGGTCGGCGAGCTTTCCCCAGAGCGGCACGGTCGCGGTCATCGCGAGCAACTCGGTGGTGACGATCCAGGTGTAGACCGACTGGCTGCCGTTCAGGTCGGCGATGATCCTCGGCAGCGCGTTGGAGACGATCGTCGACGCCAGGATCGAGACGAACAGGCCCATCATCAGGCCGGACAGCGCCTGGAGGATCTCCCGCCGGGACATGCGTTCGGACTGATCAGGCGTGGGTGCGGGCGTGGCTAAATCGGGTGCGGTCACGCGTGTGTTCTCTCTCGTCCAGGTTGGGGTGGGGCGGGGTCAGCGCCCCGCGAAGCCGGCGGCGAGGGCCTCGAACGCCTCGTCGACGAGTTCGGTGAGAAGACGGTCGCCGCTCCCGGTGGCCCAGCGCATCATCGCGACGCGGAGCGCTCCCCCGGCGGTGACGGCGATCAGTAGCGGCGTTCCGTCGCTACCGGGTTCGACGCCGAGCCGCGCGGCGATCGCCTCGGCCAGCGCCAGCTCCGCCGCGGCGCCGACCTCGACCAGCCGGGCCAGCATCGAGGGGTTCTGGCTACAGACGGTCATCCGGAGCCGCAGCCGCTCGGCGTCGGCCTGCAGGTCCTCCGCCTCGTCGCGGTACGCCGTCCAGAGCGCGTCCCAGAGCGGCCGGTCGGGCGGCGCCGCGACGAGCGCCTCCCGGATCCGGTCGCTGCCCTCGAGCATCGTGCCGAAGACCGCGTCGTCCTTCGTCGCGAAGTAGTTGAAGAACGTGCGGGCCGAGACGTCGGCCGCAGCGCTGATCTCCTCGACCGTGACGTGGTCGAGGCCCCGCTCGGCGACCAGCCGGAGCGCCGCGTCGGCGAGCGCCGCGCGGGTCTGCTGCTTCTTCCGCAGACGCAGCCCTGGGTTCACGCGCCCCACGCTAGGCGAATCTTGCAGGGGCTGCAAATCTTTATTGCCTGCAATAGTTAGCGATAGAACTCCCGCAGCACCGGGGCGAGCACGGCCGGGTCGACGTCGTGCGTCTGCCTCGGCAACGTCCGGCGCTGGGCGTCGAGCAGGACGCCGGCCAGCGCGTCCGCGGCGCTCGCCATCGACGGCGGGCTCGCCCCGCCGTCGATCACCAGCACCGGGACCGTCACCGCCGCCCAGCGCTGCGGTGAGAGCGGCTCGCCCGTGGTGGTGCCCTCCAGCAGCGCGATGTCGTACGCGAGCGTGTGCGCGACCGCCTCCATCGCGGCCCAGCCCGGCGAGCGCTGCATCCCGGCGACGACGTCCCGCGGCACCCCGACCGCTTCGGTGAGGAACAGCTCGACGGCGCCGTCGCGCTGGTCGGTCATCACCAGGCGCTCCAGCCGGGGTTGGAGATCGTCGGAGTGCGGTGGTGCGCTTGCGTCGACGATGAACGGGGCCTCGTACACCGCGACGCGGGTGACCGCCGGACGCCTGGCCGCCGCATCCAGGGCCAGCGCCGCCCCGGACGACATGCCGTAGAGCGCCGCATGGCCACCGGCGTGCACGATCAGCGCGGCGATGTCCTCGATCTCCCGCTCCGGCGAGTACCGGGTGGCGCCGTGGCCGCTGTCCCCACGTCCGCGGCGGTCGTAGTGGTAGACGGTGAACTCCTCGGCGAGCAGGCGGGCCAGCGCCGCGGTGCCCGGATCGATCGCGCGGTGCTGGAAGGCGCCGCCGACCAGGATCACCGCCGGACCGCTGCCGTAGCGGTCGAACGCGATCGGAGTGCCGTCGGCCGAGGTGACGGTGTCCATCAGTGCTCTCCTTCGCGGGTCGGCTCCGCGCCGGTCGGCGGGGTGTGCCGTAGCGCCACCACGACCAGCACGGCGAGCCCGGCGAGCAGCGCGGCACTGGTGGCGGCCGCGGCCTGCATCCCGGCGGTGAACGCCTGCTCAGCGGCAGCGAGAACCTCAGCCCCGAGCTTGTCAGGCAGACCGGCCGCAACCTCGGCAGCGCCGGTGAGCGTGTCGCGTGCGGCGACGGCCGCCCGGTGCCCCGACGACGCTGCTCGCGCCGGCCCGCGCGCTGTTGTGCGTCTTCCGCGATGCTCATCCCTCGTCCTCTCGCGATGTGCGGTTCGGTAGGGCGTCGCAGCGGACGCTCGGCTCTCGACGTCGTCGGTTAGTGACGGGGGTCACATCGCCGGGGTGTCGAGGAGGGGCCGACGGCTCCGACCTCCCCGTGCTAGGCACCAGCGAGACGAAGGAGCAAAAAGCGATGAAGTACCTGCTGCTGATCCACATGAACCCGACGGTGTTCGAGACGCTCTCCGAGGAGGAGAAGAACGCGGTCTTCGCCGGCCACGAAGCGTTCACGGCCGAGCTGAAGGAGACCGGCGAGATGCTCGGGTTCGTCGCGCTCGCCGACCCGGCGTCCTCGACGACCGTGCGGGTGCGCGACGGCGCGGTCGACGCCACCGACGGCCCGTACGTCGAGGCGAAGGAGTTCCTCGCCGGGTACTACGCGGTCGACTGCGAGACACCGGAGCGCGCGGTGGAGCTCGCGGCGAAGATCCCGGACGCGTCGTTCAACGCGATCGAGGTACGGCCGGTGATGGCCGAGGCCGGGCTGGAGATGTGACTGCTGTCCCTGGCCTGGAGGACCTGCTGCGCGAGTGCGCGCCGCAGGTCCTCGGCAGCCTGGTCCGCCGCTACGGGCAGTTCGACCAGTGCGAGGACGCGGTGCAGGAGGCGTTGCTCGCGGCGTTCCGGCAGTGGCCGTCCGAAGGGGTGCCGGACAACCCGCGGGCCTGGCTGGTGTCGGTGGCGACCCGCCGGCTGACCGACCAGTGGCGCAGCGACGCCGCGCGGCGTCGCCGGGAGGTAGCCGTCGTGCCGTCGGAGGCACCGGTCGTACCCGCGGTGGACGACACGCTGACGCTGTTCTTCCTGTGTTGCCATCCGGCGCTGTCGCCGACCACGCAGGCCGCGCTGACCCTCCGGGCCGTCGGCGGCCTGACCACGGCCGAGATCGCCGCGGCCTTCCTGGTGCCGGAGTCGACGATGGCGCAGCGGATCAGCCGCGCCAAGGCGCGGCTCCGCGCGGAGGAGTTCGTTCCGCCCCCGGCCGACGAGCAGGCTTCGCGGCTCGCGGTGGTTCTGCGGGTGCTCTACTTGATCTTCAACGAGGGCTACGTCGTCACCTCGGGGGACGCTCTGCATCGCGCCGATCTGACCACGGAGGCGATCCGGCTGACCAGGGCGATCCGTTCGCTGATGCCGTCCGACGGCGAGGTGGCCGGGCTGCTCGCGCTGATGCTGCTCACCGAGGCGCGGCGCCCGGCCCGGCTCGGCTCCGGTGGGGAGCTGATCCCGCTCGACTCGCAGGATCGCCTGTCGTGGGACGGGAAAATGATCGAGGAAGGCGTGGCGTTGATCAGCGCGACGCTGCCGGTCGCGCCGCTTGGGCCGTACCAGCTGCAGGCCGCGATCGCCGCGGTGCACGCCGAGGCGCCGTCCGCGGACGAGACCGACTGGGTGCAGATCGTCGGGCTCTACACGCTGCTGGAGCGCTTCGAGCCGGGTCCGGTGGTGACGCTCAACCGGGCGGTCGCGGTGGCGCAGGTGAACGGGCCTGCCGCCGGGCTCGCGGTGTTGGAGTCGGTGCGGTCTTCGCTGGAACGGCATCACCGGTGGCACGCGGTGCGGGCGCACCTGCTGGAGCTGCAGGGCGACACCGCCGGGGCGCGCGAGGCGTACCGCGAGGCCGCCCGGCGCACCGCGAGCCTGCCGGAACGCCGCTACCTCACGACGCGCGCGGGGCGCTTGGCCTGAGCCCGGGTCACGCCGATCGCTCGCGCCCACCGACCGCGGGTCACGCCGACCGTTTGCGCCACCGGCCGGCGGGTCACGCCGACCGCTTGCGCCACCGACCGGCGGGTCACGCCGACCGCTCGCCGAGGCCGGCGCCGTCCACCGGGCGGGGCGAGGGAGCGGGCCGGTCGAACATCCGGCCGAGCTCGTACGCTGCGTCCACCACCGCCGGATGCTCCAGACCCAGCGCCTCGATCTTGAGCACGGCCGGCAGTTCGCTCCCCCAGTACCCGACGATCCGCCACCCCGGGCGGTGGTAACTCCACCAGCGGACGCCGTCCCACAGCCGTTCACCGAAGTCGTTGCGCTCGCGGTAGATCTTGCGAGCCCACGCCTGGCTGGCCGAACGGTTGCGTTCGATGACCTGCGTCGGCCGCAAACCCCGGTCGACGAGGTTCGACGCGCTGTCCAGCTCCAGCAACGACACACGGTTGGCCAGCATGTACGTGGCCAGCGCCCACACGCTGCCCGCGCCCGCCGAGCGAAACATCTCCGCGGTCCAGTCCGGCACGTCGGCGAACGTCTCGCCGACCGCGCCGCTCGGCTCCAACGCGAAGTACGCCACGGTGTAGTGCGCCGGATTGTCCAGGCGACCCTCACCCTGCCGAACGGTCAGGCACAGCGGATGGCCCAGCGACCCCGGCCGGGCGTCCACCCGATACGGAATGACTCGATAGAGAAGCATGGCGAGGCCTCAGCCGTTCCGGCGCACCACGTGCACGGTGACCAGGTGCGCGCGCCGGACGTCCGCCGTGACGTGAACGTGCTGCGCCCAGCACGCCGCCCGCAGCACCGGCGCGGCGGCGCGGACGTGTCGCGCGCAGATCCCCGCCGGACACCACAGCAGCACCGCCTCGCCGTACGGCGTGCGCCGCGTCCGAACGATCGCGGGCAGCCGGCCGCGCCGGTTGTGCACCCACGCCTGCGCCAGCCCGGCCCGGACGCGATGCTCGGTCGCCACGCACAGCACCCACCGGACGACGGCCCGCCGTAACGGCCCGACCGCCGCGACCAATGCGACGCTCACGCCGGTCGGCAGTAACGTCTCGGCCAGCCCGTACGCCGGGATGAGCACGGAAGCCGCCAGAGAAATGGCGAGAAACACGAGGACTTCGTAGCGCCAACGCCACACGATCGTCGTCGGCAGCGGACGCTTCACCGGCCCCGGCAACGGACCATACTGCGGCGGCGGTAGCTGCGCCGACACCGTCATCGGACTCGCCGCCCCGCCACACCGACGAGGACGCGGTGGCGTCCGCTCTCGCCGGGCGGCCCGCCGCGGTTCCGCGCCCGTCGCGCGATCCGCGGATCCCGGTATCGCCGCCCCAATCCCCACCAGGTCCGGTGGATTTCCCACCCCGCGGCCCTCGCCGCGTCGTCCTCGCGCCGAAACAATCGATCACCGAGAACGGTCATTCTGTGGTTGAGACGACCTAGAAGTAAATTGAAAGCACGGGTACCGTTGGACACGGCGCATCACCTGTCACTGAGTGAGCTGGAGCGCTCGCGCGGACGGTGTGCGCCTTGGGCTGGGTCGATGCTGCAACATCGACCCAGTCCGTTTTTTCGAGGCGCTCACCAAACATCTGTGGGAGCGAATTCGGGCGTCGCTCTACGCCGACAGCGGATATCTGTCGCCCACCCCCCTGTGTCCTACGGTGTTACGCCACAGCTGTATGGGATCGCCACAACAGCCTCGGTCGTCACGCCACTCCCCCGCCCGAAGGATGACACAACCGTAGGAATACTCAGCTTCATAGTGACGGGCTTGCTCGCACCTGGCAAGATCACTGGCAATTGCCGAAGAAATTGCAATTTGCAGTACGCATTGAGTGGTTCGCTCCATGCAGAACGAGTAACACTGCGTGCATCGACCAAGGGAGCCACTGTGGCCGAGGCATCGAGCCTGAGCCCGCCCACCCTCCGACGACTTGAGGTGGCCGCCGCCCTCAAACGCCACCGGGAAGCCCTCGAGCTGACCACGGCGGAGGTGCTCGACGCGACCGGCTTCTCGGCCTCCAAGCTCAGCCGTATCGAGACCGGCAACCGCCGAGTGCAGATCCCGGACCTCGTGCGCCTCTGCGAACTGTACGGCCTCGACAACGACGAGCAGGAACGTCTGACGAAGCTAGTGGGCGAGGCTCGCAGAACCACTCGAAAGCCCGTTGTCGACAACCCCGACTATACCGATTTGGAATTGGCCGCAAGCGCCATCGACGATTACAAGACCACAATTATCACCGGGTTGCTACAAACCCCAGATTACACGGTCGCCCTTTTTCGACGCTTTCAGCCGAACATCCCCAATGATCTCATGGAAAAAGTTATCAACGATCGCCGCCGGCGGCAGGAAGACATTTTCCGCCGCCCGCATCCACCGCGGCTGAATTTCGTCATGGACGAAGCCGCCATCCGTCGGGTGGTAGGCGGACGAAGCACGATGCGTGGACAACTCGAGCATCTGGCCCGACTGAGCTCCGAAGGCCCGCTCACACTTCAGGTCATACCTTTTTCGGTCGGCGCCCATCCCGGAATGGACGGCCTATTCACGATCATGTCGTTTGACGAGGCTATTCGTGACCGGGTCTACGTCGACGGACTACTACCATCCACGTTTCTGGTCGCCATGGAGGATCTCCAGAGATACCGCAGTCTTTTCGGTCAGCTCCAAGAGCTGTCTCTGAACCCGGAGGAGTCGGAGCGCTTGATCGGGTCGGTCGCCCGCGCCCTGTGACGGACATCCCCGTGGCGCGGCTCGGGCGGCGACCTAGCGGCGCCGCCGAGCCGACCGAGCGAAGTTCACCGCCGTACGTCGAAAAACCCCTGCTTCGCAGCGTCGACGAACGCCGACCACGATCGCGCCGGGTAGATCAGAACCCGTCCACGAGTGCCGTCCTTGCTGTCCCTGAGGGCGATCGATTCATCGCCGAGTCGCGCAACCTCGACGCAGCTCGTGTGACCGCAGTGACTTGACCGCTGCCACAAAGCCGCATCGCCGCGCGGACCAATCTCACGCATCAAATTCCCCCCGTATTTGCATCGGATGTCTTACCATACGGGGACGGAACGCCAATGCTGCAGGGGCACGCCCACGTCAGGTGAGCCCACAGCGACGACAACGGGATGGCAGGATAGGTCGGGCCGATCCTTGCGGGGAAGATGGACGTCACCGCGCCACTCTAGGGAAATAGCAAGCCACATGCCGCCCGATATGGTGAACCAGACGGCAATCGCAGTGGTACGTTCAGCCGCTGCCGCGCCGGACTAGCCGAAAGCTCCCGCCTTGGCTGCTTCTACAAATTCGCGCCACAGCGCGGCGGACAGTTCGAGCTGTGCACCGTGGGGCGCTGCACTGTTACGGACGAGTACTCGTTGATCATCCCGGCACATCTCTAAGCAGCTCGCGTGGCCGCAATAGCTGGATCGGCGCCATTTGATTCCGCCTTGCTGCGATTCCATGACCGTCCACGTCCATTCGCGTCACGGGCCTACCGTCCCCGATACCGAGATCTCGCACGGCGGCCCGGATTCGCCGTACAAGTCCTCAACATCATCCGCAATCGGTACGTTCGAGACTTCTCGGTCGAGGGTACCGGCTGACGGGGGCGGCCTGCCCCGTCGAGCGCTCCCGGCCCGGCAGAGCGCTTCCGCGCAACGCCGAGAGCGGCTATAACCCTTCCAGCGGCCTGTCCGGTTTCGACCGTCAGTACTGGTTGGACGGTGCCGCGTCACGGTCCCGGCCCTTCGCGCGCCCGAACAACGACGTTCGTACTACTCCCTCGCAGTTCCCCCGCTGTACGAGGAGGCGTTCATGGCAGTCGCCGACGACACGAACCGACCCGCGCCCGACTCCGACGAGGCACGCCTCGCCGAACTCGGCTACCGCCAGGAGTTGCATCGCACCTGGTCCGGTTTCTCGAACTTCGCGATCAGCTTCTCGATCATCTCGATCCTGGCCGGCTGCTTCACCACGTTCGCCCAGGCGTGGAACAACGGCGGTCCGATCGCGATCTCCATCGGATGGCCGCTGATCAGCGTCTTCATCCTGATCATCGGACTGTGCCTGGCCGAGATGGGTTCGGCGTACCCGACCGCGGGCGGCATCTACTGGTGGGCGGCGCGGCTCGGTGGGCCGGCCGCCGGGTTCTACACCGGGTGGCTCAACCTGGTCGGGTTGATCGCGGTCACCGCCAGCATCGTCTATGCGTGCGCGGGCTTCTGGAACATCACGCTGACGCTGTTCTGGAGCGGCTGGGGCGACACGTTCGGCGGCGACGCGCTGACCCAGCAGTTCTTCTGGTTCGTCGTCATTATGGCGCTGGTCTGCGTACTGAATATTTTCAGCTCGCACCTGCTGGCGCTGATCAACAACGTCTCCGCAGGCTGGCACGTGCTCGGCGCCGCGGTGATCATCGTCGTGCTGCTCGTCGCGTCGGACGGCCATCAGAGCGCGGACTTCATTTTCACCGAGCGGATCAACAACTCCGGGTTCTCCGACAGCGCCTGGTCGTTCTGGTTCTACGTCCTGCCGCTCGGGTTCCTGCTCACGCAGTACACGATCACCGGGTTCGATGCCTCGGCACACCTCTCGGAGGAGACGCATGCGGCGTCCCGGACGGTCGCGCGGGGCATCTGGACGTCGATTTTCTACTCGGCGATCGGCGGCTGGCTGCTGCTGCTGGCGTTCCTGTGGGCCGCAAAGGACGTCGGGTTCATCAACTCGCCGGACAACGGGTACGGCGTCGGCAGTGTGATCGCGATCTTCTCGTCCGCGCTGTCGCCTGCGCTGTTCAAGCTCGTGATGGTGATCGCGACGATCGGACAGGTGTTCTGCGGGATCGCGGCGATGACCAGCCTGTCCCGGATGGGGTACGCGTTCAGCCGGGACGGTGCGGTGCCGGGGCGTCGACTGTGGAGCCGGGTGTCGCCGAAGACCGGCGTCCCGGTCAACGCGGTGCTCGGCGGCGCGGTGGCGGGCGTGGCGATCACGCTGCCCGCGCTGTACAAGAGCCCGGCCGGCATCCCGGTGGCCTTCTACGCCGTGGTGTCGGTTGCCGTCATCGGGCTGTACCTGGCGTTCCTCATCCCGATCTACTACCGGCTACGGCACGGGTCGGCGTTCCAGCCGGGGCCGTGGAGCCTCGGGCGGCACTACCGGTGGATGAACGTGGTCGCGGCGGCGGAGATCGTCGTGATCAGCATCTACTTCTGCATGCCAATCGTGCCGGGCGGCGTGCCGTTCACCGATGACTTCAGCTGGTTCGACGTGAACTACGCGCCGATCGTGACCGGCGCGGTGCTGCTCGCGATCACGGTCTGGTGGTTCACGTCCGCCCGGAAGTGGTTCGCCGGCCCACGGCGGACGATCGACGAGGAGCCGCTCACCGAGCCGGCAACCCCTGGCGCGGTGTAGAGGTCTCAAGGCCCAGAAATGCCAGCGGGCCGGGGAGTCCCTTGACGTCCCCGGCTCGCGGTTCTGTGGAGCGTTCGTTCGTACCTAGAGGATCGCGCCGATCGACGCCGGACTCGATCGGCGTGACGACTACCGGAACGTTCGATTGCTGACAGAACGTCAAGCCGGCCGTGACCCCATGTAAGCGGTGAACTCCTCCAACGAGATCCGACCGTCCCCGTCGGCGTCGACCCTGGTGACCGCGGCCACCGCGGCTTCCTCGGTGATCGGGTCGCCGAGCACGCCGGTCACCTGGACCAGCTCCGCTGCGGAGATCAGCCCGTCGTTGTCGAGGTCGATCAGGCCGAAGGTGGTCGCGTATTCACTGGTGTCTGCCACACCCCCACAGTGGCCCGAAGAGGGCCCGGCCAAACAAGCGAAAGCGGGCGCCTCCACTGGGAGACGCCCGCTTCCGGAACTAGCTGGGGTTCATCGCGACGGGGTGGTGTCGCGCATCGCCTTCAGCATCTTCAGCTGACCCTTGACGGTGCCGTCGGCCTCGAGCAGGCGGTAGCCGTACTGGTGGACCGAGATGCCGGCGGCCGGGCGGTACGCGGTGTAGATCGTGCCGACCTTGACCTGCGGGTACTGCTTCGCGGCCAGCTTGAACGAGCGGACCATGTAGTCACCGCTGATCTGCTCGTTCGCGACACCGTAGAGCCACACCTGGTTGATGCCGGCGTTCGAGTGCACGGAGGTGCCGAACTCGGTCCACCAGATCGGCTTGGCGCTGTCGCCGTTGGCCTTCATCGCCGCGACGACGGCCGGCAGGTTGGTCATGCGGCCCTTGCCGGTGATGTCGGTCGACTCCGGAGCCTTGGTCTGGTTGCCCTGGTACGGGTGCAGAGCCATGATGTCGAACGCGCCCTTGGCGCCGGCGGCGTAGGCCTGCTTGATGAAGACGTCGTCGGTCTGCGCGGGGCCACCGAAGATCACCGGCAGGGCGGCGTTACCAGCGTTGATACCGGCGTAGGCGGCCTTGAGCACGGCGACGAACTTCTTCACCCGAGCGGCGGAGTCGCTGACGCCGGTGAACTCGGCCAGGTTCGGCTCGTTCCAGACCTCGATGCCGGCCAGACGCGAACCGTAGTTCTTGGCCAGGAACGTCATCCACGGCTTGATCGACGCGGCGTTGGCCGGGAACTGCATCGTGTTGCTGCCGGTGCCGGGACGGGCCCACAGCGGCGACTGGTGCGCGGTCAGGAAGACCTTCATGCCCTTGGCGCGGATCCGGTTGATCACCGTGTTCAGCCGCTGGTTGTGCCAGGACGTCGTGGTCGGCGCCGCCGAGGTCGGCTGGCTGGCCGACCAACCCATGTCGACGCGGACGATCTGCACCTTGTTGGCGGCCAGCGCGTTGAGGTGCTTGTCGAACATCGCGTTCGGGGTCTGGCCGTTCCAGTACATCTCCCACATCGCGTGCATCTGCACACCCAGCTGCGGGACGGCGGGAGCAGCGGCGGTGCCGGCGGCCAGCGCCGTCGCCGAGCCGGCCACGCCCACGGCCTTCTTCTTCTTCTTGGCCGAGGCGTCAGCGGTCGGCTTGGTGACCAGCGCCGTGGTCGCCGCCTGCGCGGTGCCGCCGACGGCGCCCCCGATCAGACCCGACACGGCCAACACGCTGGCTACCAGGAACTTGCGCTTCATCCTCGCCCCTCGCTTCTCTCGTCTGCCTCTCGACAACCAAGTTCGGCAGCGTCGGTAGCGGGAACGGAAGCGGGACGGGAGCAGGACGGTTGCCTGATTCCGGATCTTGGTCAGAGGGTGCGGGCCGGGTGCGGCACGGGTGCCAGCAACCGCTCCGCCAACCATTGATCACGGCTCTGAGCTGGGAAAACACCGCGTAGACGGCGGGCGCGGCGCGGTGCGGGCGCCGCACCGCGGAGGCCGAACGTCACCCGAAGGGCGACGCAGCGGCAGCGTTCCTCGGTTGCTTCGGAGCGCGCGACGGTACCCGTGAAGCTCATGATCGCCTCCTGACGGACGCGGTACGGCGAGACGAATTCATCCGCCTTGCCCTACCTCTTCACGGTCCCGAGGGCGGCCCGGTTCGGTGTTCACGCGGATTCGACCGTCAGCAGGATTTGGTACGAGTCGACCTCGGTCACCGTCAGGGTGAGCTGCATGCCGTCACCGGACGCCTGGACGGTGCAGAGCGGGAACGTACCGGAGCGCCCCTCGACCGGCCGGCAGGTACCGGTGATCTTCGGTTCGGACCAGCCGGCCGACTCCAGCGAGCGCCGGAGGTCGGACGGGCTGGGCGCGGCGTCCGCCTGCCAGCGCCGGAACGACAGCGGACAGCCGGTGTCGACGCAGCCGGCTCCGGAGCGGTCTTCGTTCTCCACCTGCCACCAGCCGGCGAGCGGACGGAAACGGTTCGCCGCCGCCGCCACGTCCGGATCACCACCGCTCCGAAGCGTGACCACCGCACCCAGGGCGCCGATCACCACCACGACGACAGCAACCGCTGCCGCGAGCATCCAAGCGCGGTGGCGCCGGTTCTGTTCGATCGCGTGTCGAGCCGGGCTCATTCCTGTCTCCTCGCGTCCCCCGCAGTCATCCTCTTCAATGAGTTACGTCGCAGATGCGTTGTGTGTTCAGAACGGGCAGCGACGTTTTCGATGCCGTCCTGCGCCCCCGGTGCGAAGCGACCCGGCCCGCGCCAGCGTGACCCCGAGCGCCCCGACCGTGGCGAGCAACAGCACCACCGCCGCCGCGAGCGGCGCGGTCGAGAGACCGCGGGCGTCGGCCTCCCCCGCGTCGACCGTGCGGACGCCATCGAGCGCCCCGCCGTCCGCGCCGGTGACGTTGCCGGCCGGGACGACGTCCGCGAACCGGGAAGAGCCCGTGCCGTGCGGCACCGCAACCCGCGCGACGCTGCTGCCGTACTCGTTGACGGCCTCGACCGTGAGTGCGGTGGTGCGATCGGGGAGCGCGGGGAGGTCTGCCTGGCGCGCGGATCCCGGGACGTGCACGAGCAGGCGCCCGGCCGCGTCATGAACGCGCCACGCGTCCACCGGACCGCCGGCGACGGTGCCCCGCCGACCGTCGGCCACGGCGCCCCGCTGCCCGTCCACAGCCGTGCCCGGCCGCCAGCGCACAACCGCACCGTCGGGCCCGTGCGCGGCCCGCACCGTCACGCCGGTCGGATCGGCGGGGAGCTGACGCGCGAGCCCGACCCGGTCGACGTGGACGACCGCGCCCGCCATGAGCTCGGCGCCGTCGGCGGCGCTCACGCGCAGCCGGACGCGGCCCTGGAACGGCTCCGGGTACACGTGCGCCACGGTCGGAACGGGGGTCGTGCGGTCGGTCGTGCCGTCGCCGTCGAAGTCCCAGCGGTACGCGGCCACCGCCGAGGGCGGCAGCGCCGAGGCCGAGGCGTCGAACGTCACCGGCGTGCCCGGCCGCGTCCAGTATTCGTCGATGACCAGCGCGACCGACGCCGCGGAAGCTGAACTCTTTTCAACCTCACGTGTCTCCGCTGACTGAGCGTCGTCCGCAGGGGTCGGTCGAAAAGAATTCACTGGCGGCGACTCGGGCGTGCCCGGTATCGCGGCCGCCGCCTCGCGGACCGCCTGGTCGACCGCCCGGCCGGGCTTCGCGTAAAGGCCGTGCGTCGAGTGCGCGAAGTCGCCGAGGTTGTTGTTGCAGATCGGGTCGTCCCGGTCGCACCAGGAGCCGACCCGCCGCGCCAGGTCCGCCGGGACGTACGGCGAACGTGCCTCGAGCACGCCGTTATCGGTGTAACAACTGACGTTCCCGCGCCGCCAGGGCGACAGCGATCGGCCCTGGCACGCCGCGGGAAAGATCCCTCGCCCCTCCGGCAGTGAGAGCTTCGGGTCGCCGAACAGGCCGACGAACACGATGCGGTCGCGGAGGCTGCGCGGCACCGTGGGGAGCGCGTCGCCGACGACCTGGGCGCCCTGCGAGTACCCCCCGAGGATCACCCGCTCGTCCGGGCAGGCCCGCAGCCGCTGCTCCAGGTAGGCACGCAGCTCGATGGCGCCGGCCCTGACGCTGGCCCGGTACCGGCCACCGGCGTTGCCGGTCCAGTACGACCCGGCGTCCAGCAGGTTCTCGAACGCGTCGCTGCTGTCGACGCCGACGCCGACGGCCGGGTAGCGGGTCCCACCGTACGTGGCCGTACCGAGTTCGTACGCGGTGGCCCGCACCGCGGTTCCGAGCCGAACCGACAGCGCGGCGAAGAACACCGCGCTCTCCCGCTGCGCCAGCCGCTGCCCGGAGCCCCGCGCGAACACCACGGTGACGTCGCCGCACGCGGGGTTCTCTCCGCGCGCCACCGGCGCACCGGCCACGATCACCACGACCGGCAGCAGGAGCAGAGCCGCGACCACCCAGCGCGAGGCCCGAGCGTGGAACACAGACGCGAAGATCACGGGTTACCTGTTCGGCGCAGGCGCGGTCGCACGCGGACGACCGCGCGATGAATGAAGCACCCGAGGGGTTGGCGAAACGGACAGCGAATAGGTGGGCCGACTGGCCAGGGAATTGCCGAGCCGACCCGCGGCAGCTTATGGCGACCCGACCGGCCGCCGCCCCGCCATCCATTCCACTGTTCGGCGCGGAATTACGAACGCCCTGGCGGCGGCCGACGTCGCCGTTCGGCGATTCAATACCGGCCCATACGGACGATCAGCGCGCCCGAAAACGCCCACGCACGCTAGACATAGGGGTTTATTTCGCCGCGTGAATAAACAGCATTAATAAAATTCAACTACCGTGCGCAATTTCGGGCACACATCTCTCCTGCTCACGCGCACATCATTGTCCCCAGAATGTTCAGACGCCGGAGAGAGCTGCCGATCTGGCCGGAGACAACTGTCGGCGCGCCCGAGGGACTCTCATGTCGTACCGCCTGGTGACCCGTAGCGACTTCGACGGGCTGGTGTGCGCCGTACTGCTGCGCCGGCTCGACCTGGTCGACGAGATCACGTTCGTCCACCCCAAGGACGTCCAGGACGGGACGTTCGAGGTCACCGAGCGGGACATCCTCACCAACGTGCCGTACGCGCCGCGCGCGCACCTGGTCTTCGACCACCACCACTCGGAGACGCTGCGCACCGGCGGTGACGCGCCGAACCACGTCATCATCCCGGACGCACCGTCCGCGGCCAGGGTCGTCTACGACTACTACGGCGGGCGCGAGCGGTTCCCCTCGGTCTCCGACGAGATCATGGACGCCGTCGACCGCGCCGACTCCGCGCAGTACGACATCCGGGAGATCCTCGACCCGACCGGCTGGACGCTGCTCAACTTCCTGATGGACAGCCGCACCGGGCTCGGCCGGTTCCGCCAGTTCCGCATCTCGAACTACCAGCTGATGCTGGCGCTGATCGACGCGTGCATCGAGCACCAGGACGTCGAGGACATCCTCGACCTGCCGGACGTCGCTGAGCGAGCCGACCTCTACAACGCCCACCACAAGTTCTTCGTCGACCAGCTCAAGCGGGTCGGAACGCTGCACGGCGACGTGGTCGTCGTCGACCTGCGGAACGAGGCGACGATCTACGCGGGCAACCGGTTCATGGTCTACGCCCTGTACCCGCAGGCCCGCGTCTCGGTGCACGTGCTGTGGGGCCGCCAGAAGCAGAACACCGTCCTCGCAGTGGGCAAGTCGATCTTCGACCGCACGTCACCGATCGACGTCGGTGCGGTGATGCTCCACTACGGCGGCGGCGGTCACGTCGCCGCCGGGACGTGCCAGGTGCCGCACGAGGACGCCGAACGCGTCCTCGCCGAGGTGATCGACGCGGTCGGGACGCCCCGCACGGTCGCGGTCTGACCCGGCGAACCGTCAGGTCACACCGGGTCGCCGACCACCAGTTCCTGCCGGGCCGACGCCGGGGCCGCGAACGCCAGCAGCGCCGCGCCCTCGGCCTCGATCGCGGACGCCTGCGCGGCCGACCAGCGGGACAGCGGCCGCACGGTGAGCGTGGCGCCGCCCCGCCCGCGGGTCAGCACCCAGACGCCGTGGACGTCGCCGTCGACGAGGATCGTGCCGGGCAACTGGCCGTTCTTCGTGAACGTCCGCGCGCGCGCCTCGGCGGTCTCCGGCACCTGGAACCGATTCCGCTCGGCGTAGGACAGGTGCAGGTTGTCGAAGTCGTAGAGGAAACGGACCGGCGACGGCGTCTCCTCGCCGGGGCGCGGCGCGTCGGGCAGGTCGAACAACTCCCGGCCCTCGTCGTCGGTGAACGTGACCAACCGGGGGCGCAGCCGCTCGAACACCTCGCCCAGCCGGGTGAGCCCCGACCAGGTCTGCGCGTCCTTCACCCCGGCCGGGCCGAACGCGCCCAGGTAACGCAGGACGAGGTCGTCGGGTACCGCGGGCTCGACAGGGCCGGCGTCCAGCCAGAACTCCGCCGGGATGTGCGCGATCGGCCCGCTGACCGGGCCGGACGGACCCCAGGAGCCCCGCGGCGGCACCTGCACGAGCGGCAGGAGCGCCCGCACCGTGTAGGACAGCGCGTGCGGATCGTTCGCCGGCCAGCGCTCGGCGAGGCCCTTCTCCAGCGCCGCGAACGTCAGCGGCGCCTCGGCCAGCAGCTCACGGCCGACCGCGGCCAACTCGTCCAGGTCGACGCCGTCGAGGAAGCGCCGGTACGTCTGCAGCGTGGCCCGCAGGATCACCGGCGTCAGCAGCGGACGCCAGGCCAGCCCGTCGCGCGCCGAGACGAGGTGGATCGTGGACCGCTGCAGCGCGATCCGCACCAGGCTGCGGTCGACCAGCAGCGCCGAGACGGCCTCCGGCGTGACACCGGCCAGCCGGGCGGCGAGCCCGAAGTACCAGGAGTGCGGCGTCTGAGCCTGGAGGCCACCGAGCCGCTCGACGGCGTCCACCACCCGCACGTCGGCGCGTTCCAGGAGGAACTGCCTGGCGAGCGTCGCGCGGTTCAGCGCCCGCCTGGAGAGCCTCTGCCCAGTCATGCCGCAGACGGTAGAGCACCCCACCGACAATCTCGTCTCTGTCGCCGCGCGAACAATCCGCCCGTCACGGCGCTGACCGTGCACGACAGCGATCGCCGCCACCCTGGAACTCGACCATGAGTCCGGAAGGAGACTGCGATGAGCTGCCACGAACACCACGGCGACTGCGGCTACGACTACAACAACAGCTGGGACTACGAGTGCCACAAGCCGCGCCGGCACCGTCGCTCCCGCAAGCGCCTCCACAGCGCTTGGGACTACACCGGCTGGTGAGTCGAACTACTCGCCGCCGACTAGCGTCTGCAGGAAGATCCGATCGATGTCGCGGCCGCTGTTCGCGCGGTACGCCTTGCCACCGACGGCCTGCGTGATCGCGTTGAGCTCGGCCAGGTCGGCGTCGCTCCCGAAGCCGATCGCGATCACCTGCACCGGCTTGTCCGGCTGAGCGATCTGACGAAGCCGCTGGACCAGCTGCGCACGGGTCAGGCCGTCGTCCTCGTTCTTGCCGTCGGTCATCAGCACCAGCAGGTTCAACCGGCCGGGCTGCCAGTGCGCCTGGACGTTGCGGAACGCGGCGTACATCGTGTCGTACAGGCCGGTCGCGCCCTTCGGCGTCAGATCGCGCCGGATCGCGGTCTCCAGCGCCGCCCGGCGCGGCGTGCCGTCCGACAGCGCGCCGCCGATCGGCCCGAGCGGGACCAGCTGCCGGTAGTCCTTGTCGCCGTCGAGTTCCGTCGCGAACTTCCACAGTCCGACGCCGGACTCCGGGCTGAACAACGTGATCGCCCGGATGCACGCCTCCTGCACGACCTGCATGCGGGTGCCGGAGCCGTCCGGCGCCCGATCCGTCATCGAGCCGGACGTGTCGATCGTGGCCAGCACGTTCGCCCGGCGCTGCAGCGCGGTCCAGAACACCACGGTCCGGGTGATCCCGTCGTCGGTGGGCAGGCCCCTGGCACCGTCCGAGACCGGACCGCCCATCCCCAGCACCGGCTGGAGACCCCGCGCGTACCGGGTGGTGCGCTCCGGGTCGCGGAATCCGGCCCGCCCGTACGCCTCCCGCCCCTCGTCGCTCTGGATCAGGTCGAGGAAGCTGGCCGCGATCTTCTGCCGGATCGGATCGACCCAGGGCGCGGCGAGCGTCACGTACGGGTAGTCGGCGAAGATCGTCCCCTCGGTGGGGTGCACGGCGGTCAGCGGCACCACCGGGTCACCGTTGTCGTACGCCGCCACCTGCTGCTCGGTCGCCGGGAACGGACCGGCCTCGGCGAGCAGCGCGGCCTCGTCCGTGGCGCCGCGCAGCCGGGCGAGGAACGCCGCCGACGTCGGCTGGTCCACGGTCGCGGCCCTGGCCAGCAGCAACGCGTTGTGCAGCTCGGTCTCGCCCACCTTGTTGTCGCCGTTGGCGTCGACCACCGACAGCAGCGTGCCGAGCGCCGTCGTGGACTGCCGCGGGTCGCCGACGCCGATCCGCAACGCGCCCCACTCCGGGTGGCCGTAGTCGCTCCAGGTCCGGCCGTTGATCCGCTGCAGCCCGAGCTGCGTCCACGACACCGGCGTGTTCGGCCAGCCCAGCGCATCGGCCATCGGGCGAGGCAGCGCCAGCACGATCGGCGAGGTCGCGATGCTGGGGCGGTCGTAGGCGAACAGCGGGGCGACACCCGGCCGTGCGGCGGTGCTGGTGATCCAGGTGGACGAATCCGGCATCCAGACATCGACCCGGTTCGCGGGCGCGGCGCCGTTCTGGGTCGGCGTCAGCGACTGGCCGACGGCGGACGACTCCTGGCCGCGGACCAGGATCGCACCGCACTTCCCGTCGATCCGGTGTTCCCCGGCCTCCCAGGCGTAGGCCAGCTCCCGGACGACGTCCTGCTGATCGGGCGAGGTGACGACGGAGAGCACGACCGGCTCGCCGGTGCACTCGTCGGAACGGAGGAGGTAACCGGCAGTGAGCGCGCCACCGACCAAGACGACCACGACGACCGCAGCAGTCCATGGTCGAAACCACCAGCGGCGGGCGCGCGGACGCGAAGCCGCCGAGGCGGATGCCTGCTGGCGGAGTACCACCGCAGTGCGGTGCCGACCACGCGCCATGAGCACGGAAGGTACCTGATGCTGCTCGGCCCCGACCAGCGTGCGTCCGGTGGGTGCCCACCCCAGCCGTTCTGCCCTGACTCAGCGGTCGACCAGCGCAAGAAACAGGGGCAAGTTCATCGTCTGTAACTCCTGGATCGCGAAGGAGTCGGTAGGCTCCGACCGCCAACAGTGAGCAAACGGGAGCGTGGGGTGTCGCTCGACCGCCACGACGACGCAGGCGTCCTCCTGGGGCTGGAACGCCTCCGCGCGGTCGCCGGAACGGCCGGCGAGCCCGCCGTGCCGCTTCCCGCGTCCGGCAGCCGTCCGGACGGCCAGCCGCGCCCGCGTCCGGTCAGCCCGATCGGCCCGGTCGACGCGGCGCCGCTCCGGTCCACCACCGGCACCCACGGGGCCGGTGTCCGGGCCGCCACCGCGGCGAAGGCCGCACAGGGTTCGGCCGGCTACGAGATCCTCGGCGAGCTCGGCCGGGGCAGCCGGACCGTCGCGTACCGGGTCCGCCGCGGCGACGGCGTGTACGCGATGAAAGTGGCGCGGGACCGCGTCACCGGGCCCGACGACGACGCGGCGACGGCCGAGGCCGCCGAGCGCGCGTTCCGCCGGGAGGCCGCGCTGCTCGCCTGCGTCGCGCACCCCGGCCTGGCGCGCGTGCACGAGGTCGGCACCGCCGACGGGCGTCCGTACCTGGTGATGGACCTGGTCGACGGAGATCGGCTAGCCGACGTCCTCGCCGACGGGGCGCTCGGCATCGACACGCTGCTCGCGATCGGCATCGACGTCGCGGACGCGCTGGCCGCGGCCCACCGGGCCGGACTGATGCACCGCGACATCAAGCCGGAGAACATCATCGTCCAAACCGGCGTCGGGCACGTCGCGCCGCAGGCGCGGGTGATCGACTTCGGGATGGCCTCCCGGCTGGGCGCACCGCCCGACGGCACGGTGGCCGGGACGATGCTCTACTGCGCGCCGGAGCAGTCCGGCATGCTCAACCGCCCGGTCGACGGCCGCGCCGACCTCTACGCGCTCGGCGCCGTGCTGTTCGAGTGCGCGACCGGCGCGCCGCCGTTCGACTCCGACGACGTCGGCTCGCTGCTGCGGATGCACGCGACGGTGCCTGCGCCGGATCCGCTGATGGCTCGCCGCGACCTGCCGCCCGCGCTCGGGGGCGTGATCGCGAAGCTGCTGGCCAAGGACCCGGACGACCGCTACCAGAGCGGCGACGGCCTGGTCGCGGACCTGCGCAGGCTGGCGTCCGGCGAGGGGGCGTTCCGGCTCGGCACCGCCGACCGGCCGACCGCCGGGAAGACCGAGGCCCCGCTGGTCGGCCGTGACGCCGAGCTCGGCGCGCTGGCGGCACGCTGGCAAAAGATCCGGGACGCCGCCGCCGACGGCACCGCCGCCGGGGGCGCCGCGCTGGTCACCGGGCCGCCGGGAAGCGGCAAGAGCCGGCTGACCGAGGAACTCACGGTCGCGGTCACCGCCAACCGAGGGCTGGTCCTCTACGGCAAGTGCGACGCGGACTCCTCGGTGCCGCTGGCGCCGCTGCGCGAAGCGTTCGACCGGTACGTCGCCGAGGTCCTGGAGCTGCCGCCGGCCCGCCGGGTCGCCGCCGCCGTCGACCTGACCGCCGCGGCCGGTCCGGCGGCGTCGCTGTTACACGGCCTGTCCCCCGGCCTGGGCGCGCTGCTGGAAGCAGCGCCGCTGGTCGCCGACGACCGCGACCAGCCGCTACCGGGTGCGGTCGCCGGATTCCTCGCCGGGCTGGCCCGCTCCGCGGGCGGCCTGGTGCTGCACCTGGACGACTTGCACTGGATGGACGACGCCACCGGTCGGGTGCTCCGCCAGCTGGCCGACGAACTTCCGGACGCCCCGGTCCTGGTGCTCGCCACCGCGCGCGACGGCCCGGGGCACGAGTCGGAACTCGACGCGGTGCGGGCGGCGCTCGGCCCGGCGCTCGACCTCACGATCCGGCTCGAACCCCTGCCCGCGGACGCCGTCGCGGAGCTGGTCCGCGGCGTCACCGGCGGCATCCGGATCAGCGCTGCCGCCGCGGCCGCGCTGGCCGCCCGCAGCGACGGCAACCCGTTCACGCTGCTGCAGTTCCTCACCGCGATCGTCGACGCCGGCCTGGCCCGGCCGTCCTGGGGCACCTGGCAGATCGACTCCGACCTGCTGCACGACGTCGAACTGCCGGTCGACGCGGTGGCGCTGGTGCTCGAACGGCTGCGCGGGCTGGACGACGAGAGCAGGCAGTTGCTCGGGGTCGCCGCCGCGCTCGGCCCGCACTTCGACCCCGGCATGGTCGCCGAGGTCGGCCGCATCGCCCGGCGCCGCGCGATCGAGGTCGCCAGCGCCGCCGCCTGGCGCCACCTGCTGGAGCGCCGGGACGGCGACAACTTCCAGTTCTTGCACGACCGGATCCGCGAAGCGCTGCTCGGCCAGTTCGACCCCGCGACGCTGCGCAGCGTGCACGCCCGGATCGCCGACGTCCTCACCGCGCAGGACCAGAGCGTGCCCGCCACGGTGTACGCGCTGGCCCGGCATCGGCAGCTGGCCGACGACGGCAGGCCGAACCCCGCGCTGTTCGTGGCCTGCACGGCCGCCGGACGGCTCGCGCTCGCCGAGCAGGCACCGGCCGAGGCGGTCGGCTTCCTGGAGCAGGCGGCCGCGGCGGCGACCCGGTCGGGCCACGTTCCGGACGCCCAGTTCCTGCAGGCGCTGGGCCGCGCACAGCACCGCACCGGCCGGTTCCGCGACGCGCTGGCCACGCTCGAGGCCGCGCGGGCGCGCACCGCCGAACCGCTCGAGCGCGCCCGGCTGCTCGCGCTGACCGCGCAGGTCCACGACAGCACGTGGGCGACCGACCGGCAGTCGCAGGCCGTCGACGAAGCGCTGCTGGAGCTCGGCAGGCCGCTGCCGGACAACCCGTTCGTGCTCGTCTTCTCGACGCTCTGGCAGGTGCTGGCCGGGCTGGCGATCATGCTGACCCGGATCGGTTACGGCACCGTCCGGGAACCGCAGCGCGACCTGTACTGCCTGCTCACCGAGCTCTACGACGCCGGCGCGCTGGCGTACGCCCGGCAGTTACGGCCGACCGTCTCGCTGGCGTTCACACTGCGGCGGGTCTTCCTGACCGCCCGGATCGGCCGCGGCCCGGAGAGCGCGCGGATGGCGATGGCGGCGGCGCACCTCGTCTACATCATCGGCCTGCGCCGGTACGGGCGGTGGCTGACCCGGCGGGCGCACCGCACGGCCGAGGACGTCGGCGACCCGCAGCTGACCGCGTTCGTCGACTGGCTGGAGGCGCTGGACGAGCAGTTCTTCGGCTTCGACCAGGGCGAGCGGGTCCGTGCGGTGCTCGCCAACCGCGCCCGGTGGCTGGACGCCGGCCGCCGGATCGACCTGCTGTCGGTGCTCTGCTGGGACACGCTGCTGCGCGGCGACGTCGGGGGCGCCGAGGAGGTGTTCACCCGTCGCCAGGCGCTGGTCGAGGCCAGCGACGGCGCGCTGAACTCGACCGTGCACGCGTGCAACGTCGGGCTGCTCGCGCTGCAGGGGCGGCCCGCGGAGGCCGCCGCGCAGCTGGCCAGGGCACGAGCCGACGGCGGACGGGCGCGCTGGGAACGCGTCGACCTGAGCTACGTGGCGATGCTGTCCGAGGTGGAGCAGGGCGACTGCGGCCCGGCGTTCGACGAGGCCGTCGCGGACCTGGAGGACGCCGCGGTGCCCTGGTGGGCGCTGATCCCGATCCACCGGGGGCTCTACGTCTACCAGGCGTACGGGCGGCTCGAGCAGGTCCGCGTCGCGAGCAAGGACGACCGGGCACGGCGGCTGGCGCAGGCCCGCGCGGCGGTGCGGGCGCTCGGCCTCGTCGCCAACACCCCGATGCTGCGGGCACACCATCGGGTGACGCGCGCCGGGCTGCTGCTGTGCGAGGGGCGCACCGACCGTGCGCTGCGGGCGCTGAACACCGCCGAGCCGGTGCTGCGCGCCGTGGACGCGCCGCTGGTGGCGTTCGAGACGGCCCGGATCAGGGCTCGGGCCCTGCAGAGTCTGGGCGCGGACGGCGAACGCGACCGGCAGGCACGGTACGCGCTGGCGCTCGCCGTCGAGCAGCGCTGGCCGCACCGGGCCCGCCAGCTCGCGTCGGAGTTCGGCCTGGACAGCGCGTCCCGGGTCACGCTGCACCAGGCCCGGTCCTCCGACGGTGTCGCGGTCAGCCTGTACCGGCAGCGGCTGGACGCGATCCAGCAGGTCGGGCTCGCCGCGTCCCGCGTGCTCGATCCGGCCCGGGTGGCCGCGGTCGCGCTGGACGAGACGATCCGGATCCTCGGCGCGGAACGCGCCTACCTGTTCCTGGTCGACGACACCGGCCGGCTGCGCCCGCACGGGGGACGCGACGCCGCGCGCACCGACCTCGGCACGCTCACCGGCTACAGCGCGACGCTGGTCGAGCGGGTCTGGCAGAGCCGCACCGCGATGGTCGTCACCGGCACCGAGGAGGGTGCAGCGCTCGGCGCGGAGAGCGTCGTCCTGCACGGGCTGCGCAGCATCATGGCGGCGCCGATCCTGCTCGACGGCCGGCTGCTCGGCGTCGTCTACCTGGACAGCCGGGTCGCGAAGGGCATCTTCACCGCGGACGACGTCGGCGTGCTCACCGCGATCACCAGCCACGTCGCGGTGGCGCTGGAGACCGCGCGAGCCGCGCAGCTAGAGGTGGCGGTCGGTGCCGCGAACCGCCAGCGCGACCTCGCCGAGACGCTGCGGGACGCGCTGGCCGCGATCACCGGAATCCTCGAACCGACGCCCGAGCAGGTGCTGCGGCGGCTGCTCACGGTCGTGTTCGGTGTCGTCGGGGGCGACAGCGGCTGGCTGATCCAGGCCGGGCCGGAGCCGCCGCTGGTCTGGGTACGGGCCGCGTCGCGTACCGGACGGCACCACCGCACCGACGACCTGGCCGGCATCTTCGCCGCGGTCGCGGCGGCGGACGGGCTGGACGACCCCGGCGACGGCCTGAACATCCCGACCGGATCGCACCCGGTCGCGATGGAGGCCGACGCCCGGCTGCTGCACCTGCTCGAGACGGCCGAACCGGCGGTGAGCCGGTCCGACGCGCCGCGCCTGGTCACCGACGCGCTGCCGGACGCCCGGTGCTGGCTGGCGCTGCCGCTGGTGGCGCGCGACGAGCGGCTCGGCGTCCTGCTGTTCGCGACCGGCTCACCGGACGACTACGACGACGGCGTGGCCGAGATCGCCGGTGCGCTGGTCGGGCAGGGCATGGTCGCCTACGAGAACGCCCGGCTGTTCGCCGAGGTCCGGCGGCTCGCGACGATCGACGGGCTGACCGGCGTCGCCAACCGCCGCCACTTCTTCGAGCTGGCCACCCAGGACGTCGCGGTCAGCAGGCGGGACCGGGCGGCGAGCTGGCCGATCGCCGCGATGATGATCGACATCGACCACTTCAAGCAGGTCAACGACGAGCACGGCCACCAGGTCGGCGACGAGGTGATCCAGGTGGTCGCCGGGCGGCTCCGGCAGAACGGCCGCGGGCTCGGGCTGCTCGGCCGGTACGGCGGTGAGGAGTTCGCGCTGCTGCTCCGCGCCGGGCCGGTGGAGGCGGCGCGGGTCGCGGAGCAGCTGCGGGCCGCGGTGGCCGAGGACCCGGTGCCGACGTCGGCCGGGCCGCTGCGGGTGACGATCAGCCTCGGCGTCACCTACCTGCGCGACGCCGACCTGGACGCGGATCCGGACGCGGACACGCTGGTCAGCACGCTACTGGGGCGCGCGGACCGCTGCCTGTACCTGGCGAAGCACGCCGGCCGGAACCGCGTGCACGTCAGTTAGCGCCGACCTCCACCGGGATTCCGTTGAGGACGGCGGTGCCGCTCAGCGCGTCGAGCAGGTCGGGGTCGGTGAGCGTGTTCGCGTTGACGCCTGAGGTCTGCTCCGCGACCCGCTGCCGGGTGCCGGGCAGGCCGTGCCCGAAGCCGTGCGGCAGGCTGACGACGCCGGGCATGATCGTCTCGCTCGGCTCCAGCACGGTCGCCACCGCGCCGACCCGCGAGCGGACCCACACCTCCTGCCCGGCCGCGAGCCCGAGCCGGGCGGCGTCGTCGGTGTTCATCTGCAGCGTGCACCGGTTCGACCCGCCCGCCAGCGCGCGGACGTTGTGTGACCAGCTGTTGTTCGTCCGCAGGTTCCGCCGCCCGACCAGCACGAACCCGTCGCGCCGGGCGCCTGCGCCGGAGCGGAGCCGGGCCAGGTCGGCGACGATCGGCGCGGGTGCCAGCTCGACCTTCCCGGACGCGGTGGCCACCAGCGCGTCGAGCGCGGGCTCCAGCGGACCGAGGTCGAGGCCGTGCGGAGCGTCCAGCAGCCGTCGCAGCGAGAGCCCGCCGGGACGGGCGCCGAACGCGTCACCGTAGCTGCCGAGCCGCAGCATCAGGTCCAGCCGTCGTTCGGTGCCGTCCGCACCGGTCAGCTCCGCCGCGAGCTCACCGGCGTCGCGTCCGTGCACCGGGGACGTCGGGTCGGCCACGGCGTGCGCCAGCGCCGCGCCGATCAAGCCCTCGTCGAGCAGCGCCGGATCGGCGTCCACGCCCTGCCCGGCGGCGATCAGCGCGAGCTTCGCGAGGATCTGCGCCTCGTTCGGCCTGCCGTCGAGAGGGGCGAGCACCGGCGGGGAGTAGCGCGCCACCCGCCGGACCGCGAACCCGAGCAGCGCGACGTCGTAGTGGCCGGCTTCCAGGATCCGGGGCGGCGGGAGGATCACGTCCGCGCGCCGGGTGGTCGCGTTCAAGTACGGGTCGACGCTGACCATGAAGTCGAGCGTCTCCAGCGCCGCGTCCAGGCCGGGTCCGTCCGGGGTGGACAGCACCGGGTTGCCCGCCACCGTGACCAGCGCGCGGACCTGGCCGTCGCCGGGCGTCCGGATCTCGTCGGCGAGGGTCGCGACCGGGAGCTCGCCGATGACCTCCGGCAGGCCCCGGACCCGGCTGCTCCAGCGGCCGGTCCGGAACGGCTTGCGCCAGCGCGTGCGGCCGTGCGGTGGTGCGCCGAACATGCCGCCGCCCGGCCGGTCGAGGTTGCCGGTCAGCGTGGTGACGACGTCGACGAGCCAGCTGGTCAGCGTCCCGAACTCGGCGGTCGACGTGCCGATCCGGCCGTACACCACGGCGGTCTCGGCCGCCGCGAGCTCACGGGCCAGCGTCTCGATCTCCTCGGCCGGGACGCCGCACACGTCGGCCATCGCGGACGGCGTGAACTCCTTGGCCAGCACGCGCAGTTCCTCGACACCCGCGAAGCGGTCGTCCAGCGCGGCCACCAGGTTCTCGGCGAACAGCGTGTGCACGATGCCGAGCAGCAGGTACGGGTCGGTGCCGGGGCGGATGAACAGGTGCCGGTCGGCGAGCGCGGCGGTCCGGGTGCGGCGCGGGTCGACGACGACGAGTCGCCCGCCGCGCGCCCGCAGCGCCTTGAGGCGGCCGGGGAAGTCGGGGGCTGTGCACAGGCTGCCGTTGGACTCGACCGGGTTGGCGCCGAGCATCAGCAGGTAGTCGGTGCGGTCCAGGTCGGGCACCGGGATCGCGGTCGGGTCGCCGAACATCAGCCCGGCCGAGACGTGCTTGGGGAGCTGGTCGACGCTGGCCGCGCTGTAGACGTTGCGGGTGCCGATCGCCTTGCGCAGCGCACCTAGGTAGAGCCCGCCACCGAGCGTGTGCGCGTTCGGGTTGCCGAAGTACAGCGCGACCGACTCCCGGCCGTGCTCCGCGGCGACCCGGCCCAGCCCGGCCTCCACGGCGGCGAACGCCTCGTCCCAGGTGGCCGGGGTCAGGACGCCGTCGCGGCGGACGAGCGGCCCGGTCAGCCGATCGGGGTCCTGGTCGAGGTCGCCGAGCGTCGCGCCCTTCGGGCAGATGAAACCACGGCTGAAGACGTCGTCCCGGTCACCACGGACCCGGACGACGTCCCGGCCGGAGAGCGTGATCTCGAGGCCGCAGACGGCTTCGCAGAGCGGGCAGGTCCGGTAGGCGGTTCGAGTGCTCATGGAGGGCGCTCCTCGGCGTCGGGGTCGCTCCGACCCAGTCTGGCCGACCCCGACGCCGAACACCCGCGAGTTGTGCGGAACCGGCGAAACCGCCGATGGCGCGGTCAGATCAGCGCGGCCGCCAGCGCGCGGAACGCGTCACCGGGGAAGTCTTTCGCGCCGACGCCCAGGACCTGGATCGTCACCTCGTCGGCACCGGCCGTGTAGTGCTTCTCGATCCCGGCCGCGACCTGCTCGGCGGTGCCCCACGGGATCAGCGCGTCAACGAGCCGGTCGCTGCCGCCGCCGGCCAGGTCCGCGTCGGTCCAGCCGAGGCGCCGGAGGTTCTGGGTGTAGTTCGGCAGCGTGAGGTACCCGGTGGTGTACTCCCTGGCTACGGCGCGCGCCCGCTCGGCGTCCGGCTCGAGGACGACCGCCACCTCGGGCGCGAGCAGCGCCTCGGGCCCCAGCACCGCACGGGCCTGTTCGGTGTGTTCGGCGGGGACGAAGTACGGGTGCGCTCCGCACGCCCGTTCACGCGAGAGCTCGAGCATCCGCGGCCCGAGCGCGGCGAGCACGCGCTGCTCGGGCGGGCTTCCGGCGGCGTCGAGCGCGTCGAGGTACTCGACCATCTTCGAGTACGGCTTGCGGTACTGCTCACCGCCGCTCTCGACGAGGACGGCGTGGCTCGCGCCGAGCCCGAGGAGGAAGCGGCCGGGGTGCGCGGCCTCGGCGTCCGCGGTGAACGCGGCCGCGTCCGCTGGGGACGCGTGCCAGATGCTGACGATTCCGGGCGCGACGCCGATCCGCTTCGTGCCGTCGAGGATCTCCCGGAAACGGGCCGGGACGCCCTCCTTGAAGCCCGCCGAGAACCAGAGCCGGTGATATCCCAGCTCTTCCAGTTCGGTGGCGGCGTCGAGGACGGCGTCCCGGTCTTTGTTGGCGATGAAGAAGGGTTGCCACACGCTCACGAGTCGTTGTGCCATGCCCCCGAGATTACGGCTGTAGTTCGGCGAGCAGCGCCTCGAGCCGCTCGTCGGAGTCGCGAATCCCGGTCTCCATTCCGGACTCGACGATGCCGTCGCGGTCCTCGACCGACTGGAAGCTGGAGAGCGTGCGGACGACCGTGCGGCCGTCCACCTCGGTCATCGTCACGGCCTCCAGCGCGACGTGGCCCGGCATGCCCTCGTACTCGAACGTCTGCGTCGTGAGGTCGGGCGTCGGCGTGCCGTGGAAGACGCCGCGGAACGCGTACTCATTGCCGTCGGGGTCCGCGTGGACGTACCGGTACCGGCCACCGTCCCGGACGTCGTAGTCGGTGACCTTCGTCGTCAGCTCGCGCGGGCCGAGCCAACGCGGGATGAGGTCCGGATCGGTGTAGGCCCGGAACACCAGGTCACGCGGGGCCTGGAACTCCCGCGTCACGACGATCTGGGAGGTGCCGGGCTCGGCGATGATCTCGGTCTTAGCCATCGTTCGCTCCGTTCGTCGGGGATTGCTGCAGCTCGGCGAGGAGTTCGTCGAGTCGTTCGTGGCTGGTCTCCCAGAACCGGCGGTACTCGGCCAGCCAGTCGGTCGCTTCGCGCATCGGCTTCGCCTCCAGGTGGCTCAGGCGGGCGGTCGCCCGCCTGGCACGGGAGATCAGCCCGGCGTTCTCCAGCACCTTGAGGTGTTTGGAGATCGCCGGCTGGGACATCGCGAACGGGCCGGTCAGCTCGGCGACGGTGGCGTCACCGTGCGCGGCGAGGCGCGCGAGGATCGCCCGGCGCGTCGGATCGGCCAACGCGCTGAACACAAGACTGAGCTGGTCGACCGCCATTCATAACCACCTAGTTCTAGAACCGATGGGTTAAGAATGGTGGCGCGATGGTGCGCTGTCAACCCCATGGGTGATGTCAGAGCTGCGCGGCTGCCAGCGGAAGCACGACCGGCGGCTCCGCACCGCCGGGCTGCGGCTTGCCGAAGAGCCACCCCTGCAGCCGGTCGGCCCCGGCCGACACCAGCTGCCGGGCCTGCTCCGGGGTCTCGACGCCCTCGGCGACGACCTCCAGCCCGAGCGTGTGCGCCAGGTCGATGCACGCCCGGACGATCGCGGCGGCGGCCGGGTCGTCGACCAGCTTCGCGGTCAGCGACCGGTCGAGCTTCAGCTCGGTCGCCGGCAGCCGCTGCAGGTACGAGAGGGCCGAGTACCCGGTGCCGAAGTCGTCGATCGCGACGCCGACCCCGGCGCTCCGCAGCAGCGCCAGGAAGTCGCGGCCGGTGTCCAGGTCACCGATCGCGACCTGCTCGGTGATCTCGACGGTCAGCGCGGACGACGGCAGACCACGCACGGCGAGGCCCTCCAGGACCTCGTCGACCATCGCCGGGTGACACAGGTCGGAGGCCGAGAGGTTGACCGAGACCTCGACGTCCGCGCCGCCCTGCCGCCACCGCGCGACCTGGTCCAGCGCCATGCCCAGCACCCGCCGGGTGAGGTACGGCGTCAACCCGGTCCGCTCGGCGAGCCCGAGGAAGTGGTCCGGCGCGATCATCCCGTGCACCGGATGGCGCCACCGCACGAGCGCCTCCACCCGGGCCGGCGCGGTCGCCGCGGTCGCCACCAGCGCCTGGTAGTGCATCTCCAGCTGCCCGTACGCCCCCGTGCCAGCCCCGATCAGCAGGCTTCGCAGTTCGGCGGCTCGCTGCAGCGAGTCGCGCTGCAGGTCCGGCCCGATCGAGTCGTACCGGACCCACCCGAGCCGCTCACCCTTCGCCCGGTACATCGCGGTGTCCGCGCACCGGAGCAGCTCGAGGGTCCGCTCGCCGACGGTGCCGGTGGGCGGCGCATCCCCCTCCACCGCGACCCCGATGCTGACGTCCATCGGCACCGCGATCCCGCCGATCGGGAGCGGCATCCGCACGGCGGCCAGCAATCGCTCGGCCAGCCCTTGCACGGCCCGGTCCGCGTCGACGGCCGTCGGCGCGCTGGTGAGCACCGCGAACTCGTCGCCGCCCAGGCGCGCGAGCAGATCGTCCGAGTTCAGCGCCCCGGCGAGCCGCGGTGCGAGCACGGCGAGCAGCTGGTCTCCGATCTGGTGCCCGAGCCCGTCGTTGACCTCCTTGAAGCGATCGAGGTCGAGCAGCAGGAGCGCCCGGGTCCGGCGGTTGTCCGACGCCAGTGCCTCCTCGACGCCGCGCAGGAACCCGCGTCGGTTGTAGAGCCCGGTCAGTTCGTCGGTGATCGCCAGGCGGTGCTGCTCGCCCGCGTCCAGCAACTGCCGGACGCCGAACCCGATGCGAGCCAGCGCGGCGAGCACCGAGATCGCGGCGAACACGGCGGCCACCGCCGGCTGCGCGGTCGCCGTCACGACCACCAGGATCAGCACCGCGACCCCGGCACAGAGCAGCGGCGCGAGGATCGTCCACCGGTCGAGCGAGCGGGCGGACATCCGCCGGGGCCGCTGCCACGCCGCGGCGGCCAGCGCCACAGCGGCGAAGCCGTACACCTGGTCCACCAGCTCGACGCCCTCCGAGCCGGTCGCGAGCAGACGGCTGACCAGCGCGTTGGCGATCGCCATCAGGAGCACGCTGGTGCTGAGCAGGAGCCAGGCCGGATCGAGGCGCCAGTGGGCGAGCGCGAGCACCGAACCGAGCATCCCGACCACCACGATCGTCAGCGCCGGATAGCCGAGCGTGACCACCGCGTCGAGCGGGCTCCCGTCGGCCCAGGTGAGCACCTCGCGGCCGAGCATCAGCGCCATCACCGCCGCGCCCAGCGTCCCGGCGACGACCGCGTCCCAGATCCCGACGACGCCGACGCCGCCGACCAGCGGCCGGGAGAGCAGCCACACCGCGACCGCCACCAGCGGCAGTCCGGGCAGCCAGAACGCGTCGGCGAGCGAGAAACTCGGGAGCGGGTTGCCCGCGGCGATCAGGCGGTCCCAGACCACGTAGCCGACGCCGTAGGCGGCGGAGGCGACGGCGACCAGCACCCACGCCACCCGCTGGGCAGGCACCAGGACGCAGCGCAGCACGACCATGGCGGTGCCGACGAGAATCGAGATCTCGATCAACGCCCAGGGTGACCAGAGCCGCAGCGGGGACGTCGCGCCGTGGCCCGACCAGACCCAGCAGACGTGCACCCCGAGGGCCAGTGCGAGCAGGCCGCAGCCCAGCAGAACGACCCGGGCAACCGCCGAGACGGCGGCGCGATCGGCCACGTCTGCTCTCCGTCCGCCTCGGGAACCGGGGTGGCCCCCTCCCCTCAGGCTTCGTCCGGATCGCCGCGGATCTGAGCTGATCGACCACGGCGCGCGTCCCGTGAGGTAAACAGTGACTTCTCGAAGTCGCTGGATCGGCGTAGCGTTAATCCGAACACACGTTCGAAGCGGCTAGGAGTGCCCAATGTCCGCAGCACCGATCGCCGTCTACGGCGCCACCGGCCACACCGGCCGGCTCGTCGCCACCGAGATCCTGGCTCGTGGCCACCCGGTCGTCCTCGGGGGCCGCGACGCGACCGGGCTGATCGCACTCGCCGCCGATCTCGGGGAGGGCGACCGGGTGACGGTGCGGCCCGCTTCCCTCGACGATCCGGACGCCTTACGCACGTTCGCCGCCGGGGCACCGGCCCTGATCCACTGCGCCGGGCCGTACTCGTGCACCGGTGCGCCGGTGGTGGCCGCGGCGATCGACGCGGGCACCCACTACGTCGACCACGCGGTGGAGGCGCACCACGTCAAGAATCTGTTCGACACGTTCGCCGCGCCCGCGGAACGCGCGGGTGTCCTGGTGTGCCCGGGGCTGAGCTTCTACGGCGGCTTCGGCGACTTCCTGGCCGCGGCCGCCACCGACGGCCTGCCCGCGGTCGAGACGGTGACGGTCGGGTACGCGGTGAGCGGCTGGCGCATGACGACCGGCGCCCGCGCCACCGCCGAGCAGCTGCTCAACGAGGTTGAGCGGATCACGTTCACCGACGGCGCGCAGCGGGTCGGGCCACTACCGAGTTACCCGACCACGTTCCGGTTCCCCGCCCCGCTGGGCGACCGCGAGATGATCGGCCCGTTCCCGACCGGCGACGCGGTCACGATCCCCCGGCACGTCCCGACGCGCGACGTCGAGGTCCTGCTCACCGCCAGCACGTTCGCCGAGCCCCAGGTCTTCACCAGCGAGCACGTCGACGCCACTGAGCGCGCGCAGACCGCGTTCACGGTCGCTGTCGACGTCCGCACCGGCGGCGGTGGCCACCGCTCGGCGCACCTTACCGGCCACGACATCTGGTGGGCCGGTGCGGTCGCGTCGGTGGAGGCCGCGCTCGACCTCGCGCTGGACGGGCGCGGCACCGGCGTACGGCCCGGCCCCAAGCCCGGCGTCCGCAGTCCCGCCGAGGCATTCGGGGCCGAGCCGTTCCTCCGTCGTCTGGAGGAGCTCGGTGCGTTCGTGCTGACGACCTAGGGCAGCCGGAGCCGGACCAGCTGCGGGTCGTGATCGCTGGCCTGGTCGGTGTACTCGGCGTTGACGTGGACGATGTCGTACGAGTACGACCGCACCGACCGGCTGATCAGGATGTGGTCGAGCACCTGCGAGTTGCCGTCGAAGACGTACGTGTAGCGCTCCGGCACCGGCAGCGTCGCGGGCAGATCGATCAGCTGGGTCCCGGCCACGGTCTTCACGGTCTCGGAGAACTCGAAGTCGTTGAGGTCCCCGACGACCGCCACGAGCGCCTGCCGATCGACGGCGAGCAGCTGCCGCACGAACGCGTTCACCAGCGTCGCCTGCTGCACTCGCTTCGCCGCCGACGGCTGGGCCGGTGGCTGGAACCGGCCGAACAGCGGCTGGTCACCGCTCTTCGAGACGAAGTGGTTGGCCACCACGAACACCGACCGGCCGCGGTAGGTGAACTCGCCGACCAGCGGCTTCCGGCTGTCCGCCCAGGCGGCCTCGGCCGGTGCGATCCGGCCCGGGTTGACCGAGAGGTGCGGCTTGCCCCCGCGGGTGGTCACGGCGACCGGAGTGGTGGCGTCCCCGGCCGGTGCGCTCGCGAACGACACGCCGCGGTCGGCCGCGTAGAGGAAACCGACCCGGATGTTGCCGCCCGGCTCGCCGCCGTCCGCGTTGTTCACCGGGTCGATCTGCCGGTAGGCGTACACCGGGCCGCCTGCGGCGGTGATCGCCGCGATCAGCGTGGCGTACGTGCGGTCGGCGGCGACGGTCCCGTCGTTCGTCGCGCCGTTGTTGTCCTGCACCTCTTCCAGGGCGACGACGTCCGGCGCGCGGAGGTTGCGCACGATGATCGACGCCAGCCGCGCGAACTTCGCCGGCGGGTCGCTCGGGTCCAGGTTTTCCACGTTGAACGTGGCCACCGAGAGCTCGTTCCCGGCGTCGGCGCGCGTGGTCTCCGGCGCAGGCGTCCCCGAAAACGCCGTGGCAGCGGTCAGGATGACCTTCACGTTCCCGAAGCTGTAGCTGACGACGCCGACGGCCGGCCCGGTCGCGGTGGCACCCACGTCCACCTTGGGCGGTGCGAAGCCGAGGCCGTCGTCGAGGATGATCCGCTCCGGGTTGGCGTCACCGGGCCGCAGCACGACGCCACCGCGGACGCTGCGCGGGCCGGCAGAGCGTCCGCGGTCGCCGAGCACCGGAAGCTCGTTGAACGAATTCGTCGGCCCGGCCGCCACCGCGCTGTTCACCTGGACGCGCATCGCCTCGAGCGACTCGTAGAAGTCCAGGCCGTCGGAGGCCGGGTCGAACGCGCCGCCCGCCTCGACGTCGCCGTTCGCGTCGTTCTCGACCACGCTCGTCGGCGGACGGCGGCCACCGGCACCGAGCACCGTGGTGGCGGGCAGCGCGTTGCCGGACGAGGTGACGGTCACGGTCGGCGTCGTGAGCTGGGTCGCGGTCAGGTTCGCGGTGCCGTCGGCGCCGCCCGGCCGGAACTCGGTGACCGTGCCCTCGACGGTCACCGCGTCGCCGACCGCGACGGACGGGGCCGACCCGGTGAAAACGAGGATCGCCTCGGAGGTGCGCGGGTCCCGGTCCGGTTGCGGGTCCTGCAGGTAGAACCCGTTGGACGCTCGTGCGGTCACGATCCCGGGAACGCTCACCACCTGGCCGCGCAGCGGCGAGACGTGGGCGGCGCCCTGCACGTCGTGGATGCGTGCCGCGGTGGCGGCTTGCGCGGGAGTACTGGCCAACACACCGCCGACCAGCAGGAGGCCGGTCGCTGCCACGGTTACCCGTCGCACCATGAGGTTCCCCGATCATCGGACGTCATCGGGGATTATTAGGCCATATCGGAGGTACCGCGGTAGGCGAACCCGAGATGACACGTCGGGGAACATGCGTCCCATCCGGTCACCACCTGCACACCAGTGCAGCCGTTAGCGAACCGTGACCGGTTCAGGCCTCCGGCATCGAGTCCGGACAGGGGTACGGCTGCCGGCACCACTCGCACACCCCGCCGAACGGGACGTGGAGGCGCCGCAGCGTCTCCCGCGCGGCGGCGCGCTCGGCCGCGCGCTGCTCGGGGGTCAGGTCCGCGTCGAGATCGTCGTCCCAGCCGGGCCCCACCGGACTGGTCATCACGCCGTCGGCCGCCCGCTCAGTGTCGCGGCGCCATGGCCACGAGCAGCGCGGGTACCAGCTTCACCAGCCACTTCAGATCTCCCCCGGGTGGGCCGACGACGGCGTCCAGCCCCACGGCGTCCAGCTCCGCGGCGTCGACGATCTGCGTCCGGCCGAGGATTCCGTGCCGGCGCGTCACCCTAGCCGGACCGTCCAAACCCGACGGCGCCCTGACGAACTCCACCACCACCGTGGTCTCGCGGCTCTCGTCGTCCATCGCGTACCCCCTCGAGTTCGGCCCTACTACCGGCCTAACGACGACCCTGCCCGGTAGCGACTGGCAACTCGGTCGATCGACCCGGAAAGTCGGATCACTCTGCCCGGAGGTACCGCCGCGGTCGCCCGACGTGAGCGGCGTGTGGTCCGGAGAGTGACCAACGATGCTCTGAACGGACCAATGGCACCACCGTGCCTACCCCCAACCCGGCCGAGTTCGTACGGTGGGGAGGGCCGACGAGAGGATCGCCGATGACCGAGGGCCGGCTGGAGCCCGATACCCGTACCGAACGAGTCGTGCGGCTGGAGGGCGCGAGCAACGTCCGCGACCTCGGCGGGCTCACCACCACCGACGGCAGGCAGACCCGGTTCGGCCTGCTCTACCGGGCGGACGCCCCGAGCGAACTGACCGCGGCCGACGTCCGGACGCTGGTCACCGAGCGCGGCCTGCGGCAGGTGGTCGACCTGCGCTCGCTCGAGGAGGTCACGCGGGACGGCCGGAGCGCGCTGCGCGAGGCGGTCGCGGGCTGGGCGAACCATTCGATGAGCAGCGATCCGGGAGTCGGTCAGGTCGTCCCGGAGATCCTCCGCGGCAACCTCACCGGCCACTACCTGGGTTACCTGGGGTCGGGCGCGGAACGAGTGGTCGCCGCCGCCCGCCTGCTCACCGACCCGGAGCGGCAGCCGGCCCTCGTGCACTGCGCGGCGGGCAAGGATCGCACCGGCACGCTGGTCGCGATCCTGCTCGACGCGGCCGGCGTCCGCCGGGACGAGATCGTCGCGGACTACGCGCTGACCGACGCGAACATGGACGGGGTGATCGAACGAGTCATCCGGCGCATGCGGGCGGCGGGGGCCGAGATCCCGTCCCAGGCGAACACGCTGCCGGACGAGGCGCGGCGGGCGCGTCCCGAGACGATGGCCGCGTTCCTCGACCAGCTGACGACGGTGTTCGGTGGTGGCGCCGGGTGGTTGCTCGCCCATGGCTTCGCGGACGCCGACCTCACCCGGTTCCGGAACAGCTTCCTCACGGCGTGAGGCGAACGAACCTCAGGGCGGGCTCGGCGCTCCCGACGGCGGCGCACCCGCGCCGGTCGACGAGGTCGCGCTCGGGTCGATGCCGATCGTGCCGTCGTAGCCGTCCGCCGTCTTGCCCGCGCTCCCGCCCTGGTGCACCTTCAGGTGGATGTGCGCCACCCGCGGGCTGTACCAGCCGGGGACGATCGTCGTGAACGTGACCTTGCCCGACGCGTCGGTGACCTGATAGCCGCGCAGGTAGGTCAATCCTTCACGTCGACGCCGCTGAGCGTCAGGCTCAGCGGGAGCCCGGACTTGCCCTCGGTGATGTCGGCGCGCTTCTGGCTGCCGTCCAAGGTAGTACGGACCCTGGGTGACCTCCGGCTGCAGCGCGCAGACCCCGGTGGACGTGCTGGTCGCGGCCGCCGACGTGGTGGCCGCCGCGGTGGCCGAGCTGCTGGTCGAGTCCTCGTCGTCACCGCATCCGGCGAGGCCGACCGCCGCAGCACCCAGCCCCCGAGCGCGAGCGCCCGACGGCGGCTGACGTCCCCCTGCCGATGCTCCACTTCTATCGCGGAACCCCCAAAAGCACACTCATGGCTTCAGCGCGTCGGCCACCGCGTCGGCCAGCGACGTCGGCGGACGACCGATCAGGCGGCGGAGGTCACCGCTGTCGATGAACAGGTCACCGACGGACAGCCCACGGTCGGAGTCGGCGAACACCGCGGCGACCGGCTGCGGCAGACCGGCGCCGACCAGCACCTGCGTGTACTCGTCCACCGGCAGGTCGCGGTAGCTCACCGGGGTGCCGCTCTGCGCGCTGACCTCGGCGGCCAGTTCGGACAGCGTGAACGCCTCGTCGCCGCCGAGCTCGTAGACGCTGCCCGGTACCGGGTCGACGAGCACGGCCGCCGCGGCCGCGGCCAGGTCGGCGCGGCTCGCGGCGGAGACGCGGCCGTCGCCCGCGCTGCCGACGATCACGCCGCGCTCGAGCGTCTGGGCGAGCGTCCCGGTGTAGTTCTCGAAGTACCAACCGTTGCGCAGGATCACCGACGGCAGGCCGGACGCGGCGATCGCCTCCTCGGTGGCCTTGTGCTCGGCCGCCAGCTGCAAGCTGCTCGTGGTGGCCTTCGGTGCGCTGGTGTAGACGATCAGCCCGACGCCGGCCTCGCGGGCGGCGTCCACCACGTTCTGGTGCTGACGGATGCGTCGACCGACCTCGCTGCCGGAGATGAACAGCAATCGGTCGGTGCCTGCGAAAGCAGGCACCAGCGTCTCCGGCCGGTCGTAGTCGGCCTCGACGACGCGGACGCCGAGGCCGGCGGCCTTCTCGGGGCTCCGCACGGCGGCGGTGATGTCGCCGGCCGGGACTCCCCGGGCGAGCAGGTCGGCGATGACGAGGCGGCCGAACTGGCCGGTGGCGCCGGTAACGGTGATCACGGGTACTCCTCGGTCGGACGAGTGGTCGCCTCCGAGTTTGTACTAACTTTTTGAAAGTGCAAACTGCGAGTGAGTACAGTCACCGAGGTACGCTGGATCTGTGAGTGCCGAGCCGGACCTGGAGACGCTGGTCGCCGACGTGTTCGCGCGCGGGTGCACCTCGCGGCGGACGCTGGAGAGCATCACCGGCAAGTGGGGGGTACTCGCGCTGGTCGCGTTGCGGGAAGGGGCGTACCGGTTCAACGCGCTGCGTCGCCGGGTCGACGGGGTGAGCGAGAAGATGCTCGCTCAGACGCTGCAGACGCTCGAGCGCGACGGGATGGTGCACCGCGAGGTGCTGGCCACGATCCCGGCCCGGGTCGAGTACACGCTGACGCCGCTGGGCGCCGAGATCGCCGACCAGCTGTTCGCGCTGGTGGAACTACTGGAGTCCCGGGTGCCCCAGGTGGTCGAGGCCCAGGCGGCCTACGACGCAGACCGGCCGCGCTAGGGGCAGCCGATCCCCTAGACACCCTGCCCGGTGGCAGACGCAGACCGACCGCGCTAGGGGCAGCCGATCCCCTAGCGCGGCCGGTGGTTCAGGCGGCCCGACGTCAGGCCGTCGGGATTCCGTTCGCCGGCGGAGCGGACGCACCCTCGGTGTAGGGCTCGACCGGTCCGTCACCCGTGTCGGTGACGTAGGGCGTGTCGACGAGCGCCTGCTTGCCACCCTTGATCACCGAGATCTGGGTACCGCTGAACCCGGAGTGGTCGTCCTTCGAGTACCGCATCGGCACCAGCGACGGCCCCTCGAAGCCACCCTTCTCGACCGCCTCGATCAGGCCCTCGCGGGTCAGGTCCTTGCCCGCCGCCTGCAGCGCCTGCACGAACGTGTAACCGACGGCCATCCCGAACAGCGTGTTGACCTCGAACGTCGTGTTGCCGTTGTACTTGGCGTTGACGTCCTTGAACAGCTTCGTCCACGGGTTCGTGGCGTCCAGCGGGCTGGGCAGGTAGCCGGACGTCACGTAACCCTCGAGCAGCACCGGCGCGACCTTGCCGAGCAGCGTCGAGAGACCCACGTAGTCACCGCCGACACTGCTGCCGACCCACTGTGCCCGGTAGCCGAGCTTCGCCGCGGTGCCGATCGTCAGCGCGGTGAACGGCGTGATCGTCGCGAGCATGTTCACCTCGCAGCCGGCCGCCTTCAGCGCGCCGACCTGCGGTGCGACGTTGGTGTTCGTCGGCACGTAGTTCTGCTTCGCGGTGACCGAGCCGAGCACGGTCTCGACACCCTTGAGCGCGTCCTGGCCGAAGTCGTCGTTCTGCCCGAAGAAGCAGACCTTCTTGCCGGGGAAGTTCTTCTTGACGTAGTTCGCGAGGACCTTGGCCTCGGTCACGTAGTCGACGTTGAACCCGAACGTGCTCGGGTACTTCTCCGGCTGGTTGAACAGCGCACTGCCGGACGAGACGAACAGGTCCGGCACCTTGTTGGTCTTCAGGAAGTCCAGGACGCCGCCGTGTGTCGGGGTGCCCAGGCCGTTGAGGACCGCGAACACCTTGTCCTGCAGCACCAGCTGCCGGACGACCTCCTGGGTCTTGGCCGGGTTGTACGCGTCGTCGACGATCTTGTACTCGATCTTGCGCCCGTGGACGCCGCCGTTCGCGTTGACGTACTCGAAGTAGGCCTTGGTCGCGGACGCGATCTTCGAGTAGCCGGCGGCGGCCCGCCCGGTCAGCGGCTGGTGGGTGCCGACCAGGATCGTGGTGTCGGTGACGCCGGGCACCGACGCCCCGTTCGACGACGGCGAGTCCTCGGTGCAGGCGGCAACGGAGGCGGCGAGTGCTAGCGCGGCGGCAACGGCGATGCCGCGCCGTAGGGAACGGATCATGACGACCCTTCTGTGTGGGGGTTAACGAGAGCGGCGAAGACGGCGGGTGGCTCGGCTGACTAGCCCGTCGACTCCGCCCGGAGCGGTGGTCATCACGACGATCAGCGCGAGGCCGAACACGGCGAGCGGCAACGTCCCGTCGAGGCGCTGCTGCACCTCGGGCGAGAACGAGAAACCGCGGGTCGCCGCGTCCGCGAGCGGTTGCAGGGCGACCAGGGCGATCGCGCCCCAGAGCGCTCCGCGCAACCCGCCGAGGCCACCGAGGACAATCGCGAGCATCAGGTTGAGCGAGAGCGTCAGCCCGTACGCACCCGGTGAGACGCTCTGTGCGAGCACGGCGAACAGCGCGCCGCCGAGCCCCGCGCCGGCGGCGCTGACCACGAACGCCAGCACCTGTACGCGGGCGACGTGGATCCCGGCGAGCGATGCCGCCACCTCGTCGTCGCGGACCGCGCGGAGCGTCCGGCCGAACCGGCTGCGCACCAGGTTGGCGAGCAGCAGCAGGGTGATCGCGGCGCCGAGCAGCGTCAGCCAGGCCTGCCAGCGCTCGAACGGGAAGTACACGCCGAGCGACTCCGGCGCCGGAGCCATCGCGAACGACAGACCGGCGTCACCGCCGAAGAGCCCGTCGAACGTCGTGGTGACCGCCGGTACGGCGGCCGCGACCGCGAGCGTCGCACCGGCCAGGTAGGGCCCGTGCAGCCGGGCGGCGGCGACGCCGATGATCGCGCCGAGCACGGTCGCGGTGACCACGCCGCTCAGCACCGAGACCAGCAGGTGCCACTGCGCCTCACCGCCGAGCGCGTCCTGCACCAGCGCGACCGTGTACGCCCCGGCCGCCATCAGCGCGCCGTGGCCGAGCGAGATCTGTCCGTTGAACCCGGTGAGCAGGATCAGACCGGGCAGGACGCAGAGGTACACGCCGATCGTGGCGAGCTGGTAGTTGCGGAACGGCTCGATCTGGTACGTGCCGATCACCACGACGACGCCGATCACGATCGCGATCGCCAGGTGCCGCAGGAGCGTGTTGCCGCGCCGGACAGGCGGAGCGCCGGCCCCACCCGCCCGGCGCACCAGCCCCGGCATGGTCGAGGCCGCCGGCCGGGACGCTTCGGTGCTCTCCGGCGAAGTTCCTTCCGTGCTCTCCGGGGAAGTTCCTTCCGTGGTCTTCGGGGAAGTGCTCACACGCGCCTCGCTTGGGGAACGGCGAACAGACCGCCGGGACGAACCAGCAGGACGACGACCAGCAGCGCGAGCACGGCCAGCGGCGTCGCGTCGCTGCGGATGTAACCGCCGACGTAGGAGAGCAGCACACCGACGATCAACCCGCCGATCACCGCGCCCGCCGGGCTGTCCAGCCCACCGACGACCGCCGCGGTGAACGCCGCCACGAAGATGTCGTCCATCGCGGTCGGGTGCAGGCCGAGCTCGGTGGGGATGACGAGCAGCCCGGCGAGCGAGCCGACCACCGCCGCCAGCACCCAGCCGAGCGTCCGCATCAGAGCGACGTCGACGCCGAGCAGGCGGGAGACCTCGGGCGCGAACGCCGACGCACGCATCCGCAGCCCCAGCGGCGTCCGCGTGAACAGGACGGTCAGGAGCACGAGCAGCCCGGTGACGACCGCGAAGACGAACAGGTCGTACGCCGAGAGCAGCGTGAGACCGCCCGCGGTGATCGCGGTCTCGCTGAACGGAGCCGGGAACGCGAGGTACTCGTTCGTGTAGATCATGCCCAGCACCGCCTGCAGCAGCAGCACCAGGCCGATCGCGACGACGATCGCGTTGAGCGGCGGAGCGTCGTGTACCCGCCGGGCCACCACGATCTCGATCACCGCACCGAGCAGGGCGGCGCTGACGATCGCGGCGGCGAAGCCCAGCCAGTACGAGCCGGTCGCGTCCGACACCGAGTAGGCGACGTAGACGGTCGCGACCGCCATCGCGCCCTGGGCGAAGTTGACCACCCGGGTGCCCCGCCAGATCAGTACCAGCGCGAGCGCGAACGCCGCGTAGACAGCGCCCTTGGACAAGCCGTCCAAGGTGAGGAATACAAAACGATCCATTTGCTCAAAACCCCAGGTAGGCGTGGCGGAGGTCGTCGTCGTCCCGGAGCCGGGCCGCCGGTGCGGACATCACGACCTGTCCCACCGAGAGGACGACGCCGTGGTCGGCGACCGAGAGCGCGCTGCGGACGTTCTGCTCGACCAGCAGGACGGTCAGCCCGGTCCGCTCGCGGAGCTGTGCGAGCAGCGCCATGATCTGGGCGGTCACCCGCGGCGCCAGGCCCAGCGAGGGCTCGTCGAGCAGCAGCAGGTTCGGCCGGGCGACCAGTGCCCGGCCGAGCGCGAGCATCTGCCGCTCGCCGCCCGAGAGCTGGTGGCCCACGCTGCGTTTCCGCCGGGCCAGCGGTTCGAACAGCTCGTAGACCTCGGTCAGCGCCTTGCGCGCGTCGGCTTGATCGCGACGCCACAGGCCACCGAGCCGGAGGTTCTCGTCAACGGTCAGCTCGGCGACGACACCGCGGCCCTCGGGCACGTGTGCGAGCCCGCGCCGCACCACCTGCTCCACCGGGACGCTCCGCAGGTCGGTGCCGTCGAACACGACCCGGCCCTCGGTCGGCCGGAGCAGGCCGGACAGCGTGCGGAGCAGCGTGGTCTTGCCCGCGCCGTTGGCGCCGAGCACCGCGACGATCGATCCGCGCTCGACCGTCAGCGTCACGTCCTTCAAGACGCCGACCGGACCGTAGCCGCAGGTCAAGCCCTCGACCTCGAGCAGAGCGGGCATCAGGAGGCCACCGCCTCGGCACCGAGGTAGGCCTCGGTCACCGCCGGGTCGTCCTGCACCTCGGCCGGGCTGCCCACCGCGATCCGCTTCCCGAAGTCGAGGACGAAGATCCGGTCGCACACCGACATCACCAGGTCCATGTGGTGCTCGACGAGCATCACCGCACACGGCTGCTCGGACCGTTTCGGCAGCGTCCGGATCAGGTCGGCGAGCTCCTCGACCTCCTCGGCGCCGAGACCACCGGCCGGTTCGTCGAGCAGCAGCAGTCGCGGCTGCGACACCAGCGCCCTGGCCAGCGCGACCTTCTTCTGCACCGCGTACGGCAGTGCGCCGGGGTGGGCACCGGCCAGAGCGGCGATCTCCAGACTGTCCAGGGTGGCCAGCGCGGCCTCGCGCAGCCGACGCTCGTCGCGGTCGCTGGGCGGCAGGCCGAACAGCGCGGACGTGAAGCCGGCCCGGGACCGGCGGTGGGCGCCGACCATCACGTTCTCCAGCACGGTCAGGCCGGCGAACAGTCCGAGCCCCTGCAGCGTGCGGGCGATGCCGGCCGCGGCGAGCCGGTCCGGGCGGGGCGCGAACGGACGTCCGTCCCACCGCATCGAGCCGGTGGTCGGCCGCACGAACCCGCAGACGACGTTGAACAGCGTCGTCTTGCCCGCGCCGTTGGGGCCGATGACCCCGACCACCGTCCCAGGCGGTACTTCGACCGAGACGTCGTCCAGCGCGACGAGCCCGCCGAAGCGGACGCCGACGCCGTCCACGGTCAATCCGTTCGCGTCAGTCACTGTGCTCCTTTCACATGCCAGCCGACCGCCGGGGCGAGGTCGGGTTCGAACCAGGGGGTCCGCGCGAGGCTGCCGGTGGACGGCGCCGGGAGCGGCGCGTCGACCACCGACCAGGGCACCCCGGCGCGGTTCGCGAGGACGGTGCGGCCGGCCAGACCCTGGCCGCGCCGCGACAGCAGGTAACCGACGAGTTCGGGCACGGTCGCCGCCGAGCGGAGCGGCATCACCGCGCTGCGGCGCGGGGCCGGCCGGGCGGTGGCGGCCACCGGGGCTTCGCCGAGCAGCGCCGGGGGCGGGAGCACCGAGATCAGCCGGGTGCTCGGGCCGAACTCGTCCTGCAGCCGGGCGGTGTAGCGGCTCAGCCGGACGGCGACCGAAGCGGGCCAGGTGCCGTCGCGGGTGAGCAGCGGTTGGAACAGCGTGACCGCGGTACCGCCGTGGTCGCCGGTCCACGCCAGGTCGACCTTGCGGATCCAGCCGGTGGGGTGGTCGGCGGTCTCGGGACGCTCGACGAGCGTCCGGACGGTCGCGGCGTCGACGACCGTGACCAGGACGTCGATCCGGCCGAACGCGCTCAGCGTCCGCTCGATCGCGTCGTCCTGGTGGTCGACGTCGTCGGGCTCGCCGACCAGGGCGGCGACCCGCCGCCGGTCCGCGGTGCGCAGCGTGGTGCGGAGCGCGATCGCGTCGGCGTCGGTCGCGCACACCCGGTACCCCTCGGCGAGCAGCAGGCCGGTGATCGCGCGCCCCACCGTCGAACCGGCTCCGTTGACCAGGGCGGCGGTGCGACCCACGGGCTTCATCGCGGCGGCCCTCCCCCTCGGCGTCGAAAAGAGCTGACGCAGCGGGGACCGCCCACCGGCGGTCAACGTCCACAGCGACGAACGAAATACTCGGTGACCAGCGCATCTGGCCGCATCGGCGATATTGCCGGTGTAGGTATTGACCGATTCGCGCGTTCTTGCCCGCGGAGGTGCTGCCGGGTGCCGGTCAGACCTCGGCGGAGAGCAGGCGCACGAGCTCCACCCGGGAGCGCACACCGAGTTTCACGAAGATGTTCCGCATGTGGTGGTCCACGGTCCGCGGGCTCAGGTACAGCTGGGACGCCACCTCGCGGTTCGTGGCGCCCTGGGCGACGATCCGGGCGATCGTGAGCTGCTGGGCGGTGAGACGGCTCTCCAGCGCCGGAGCGGTCGGGCGGACGGACTCGCCGGTCGCCCGCAGTTCGCTGCGGGACTGCTCGGCCCAGGAGGCGGCACCGAGCCGGTCGAACGTGTCGTAAGCGTTACGCAAGTGCGTGCGCGCCGCCGACGGGCCGCGGCGGCGTCGGAGCTCGCGGCCGTAGAGCAGCTCGGTGCGGGCGCGTTCGAACTCGGAGTCGGCGAGCAGGTGCAGCCGGAGCGCTTCCCGGTACGCGTCCTCGGCGTCCGCCGGGTCGGCGGCCACCAGCGCCTGGCAGCGGGCCAGCAGCGCGCGGGCGGCAGCGCTGCCGGTGTTCGTCGCCCACCGGCCGAACAGGTCCGTGGCTTCGACGGCGCCCACTCGGTCGCCGCAGCGCACCGCGGCCTCGACGAAGTGCGGCGCGGTGAGCACCCGCCCGGTCACGTACCCCGGCCCGCCGCCCGCGGTGGCGAGCGCGCGCAGCCGGCCGGCGGCGTCCGCGGCCCGTCCACCGGCCAGGTCGCGGTGGGCCAGCGCCCAGGACGCCAGCGAGTGCGGCATCGCCAGCCCACGCTCGGACGCGGTCGCCGCCGCGGCGTTCGCGTGCAGCAGCCCGGTGTCGTCGTCGCCCTGGAACATCGAGAACAGCGCCAGCATCGACCGGTGGAACGCGACCGAGTTCTCCAGCCCGGCGTCCTGCGCCAGCCGCAAGCCTTCCTGCGCCGACGCCAGCGCGCCGTGGTACCGGCCGAGCCAGAGCTGGGCGAACGTGGCCAGCTCCAACGCGCGGGGCACCAGTGCGACCTCGCCGCGGGCCCGGGCGGCGGCGCCGGCGCGTTCGGTCAGGCTGTACGCGCGGGCCTCCTCGCCGAGCATCAGCGCGGCGAGCGTCGCCCAGGTCATCGCGGTCGGGTCGTCGGTGCGCGGCACCAGTTCGAGGACGCCACGCAGCCGCCGCACGGCCTCGTGGTGCCGTCCGCGGAACAGCGCCATCATCCCGGCCGCGTACTCGAACATCAGCTCGCGGTCCGGGGGCTCACCGCCCTCCCGGAGCGCCAGCGCGCGCAGCGAGATGTCCACGTAGCGGCGCAGGTCACCGGTGAGGAAGCTGGCCTCCCCGGCGTGCAGGAGCGCCACTACGGCGGCGGTGCGGTCGCGGGCGGCGAGCCGGGTGGCGGCCGCGATCAGCGTCTCGTGGGCGGCGGCCGGTGACCCGGCGCGCAGTTCGATCTCACCGCGCAGCGCGTCCCTCATCCCCCCGGTGGCTGATCCGCCTGCCGCGGCGGGTGCCGGGCGGAGCCGGGTCAGCAGGACGCCTGCCCGGTGCGGGCGCCCGGCCAGCCAGGCGTCCCTGGCCGCCGCGAGCAGGTGGTCCGCGCGGGCACCGGCGTGCGTGCTGAGGTCGGCGGCCCGCTCCGCCGCCAGCGACGCGCCGGCGTGGTCGCCGCGCTCACGGACGTCCGCGGCGGCCTCGGCCAGCTCGACGGCGAGCAACTCGGGGGGCGCGTCGGCGGCCGCGGCCACGTGCCAGAGCCGGCGGAGGCGGAACTCGGGTTCGCCGGTGTCCAGCGCTTCGGCGATCCGGCGGTGCACCGCGCGCCGCGCGTCCGGCGGGACGCTGCGGTAGACCCCGCCCCCGACCAGTGGCGTGCGGAAGCGCATCCGGCCGTCGACGACGTGGATCAGCCCCGCCGCCTCGGCCGGCTCCAGCGCGCCGAGGCCCGCACCGTCCGCCACCAGCGCGAGGACGTCGAGGTCGAGGCCGTCGGGGTCGGCGGCGAGGACCAGCAGCAGCTCACGGGTCTCGGCGGGCAGAGCGCCCACCCGCGCGTCGTAGACCCGGCGGCTGCGGCTGCCCCGCGGGAACTCGACCGGCAGCGACGCCCGGCCGCGCGCCTGCTCGACCGAGAGCGCTCCGGCCACCTCGCGCAGCGCGAGCGGAGCGCCCGCGCAGAGCTGCACCAGCTCGATCGCGACCTCCGGCGTCAGCCCGGACGGCGCGAACCGGGCCAGCAGCTCCTGCCCCGCCGCCACGTCCAACCCGGCGAGCGGCAGGCGTTCGACGCCGGGCAGCAGTGTGTCGACCGGGACCCGATCGGTGGCCGCCGCGAGCAGCACGACGTTCTCGGTCGCCACCCGGCGCGCCACGAACGCGAGCACGTCCCGGGACGCCGGGTCCACCACGTCGACGTCGTCCACGCAGCACACGACCGCGCGGCGCTTGCCCGCCAGCACGAACAGGTTCAGCACCGCGACGCAGAGCGCGAACCGGGTGCGGGCGTCGTCGACCCCGGTCTCCAGCACCCGGCGCAGCAGCGCGGACTGCGGTTCCGGGAGCTCGTCGAGGTCGGCGGCGAGCGGCATCAGCACCTGCTGGAGCGCGGCGAACGGCATGCCGGACTCGGCTTCGACCCCGGTGGTCCCGAGCACGGTGAGGTCCGCGGTCGCCAGGGCTGCCGCGTGCTGCAGGAGCGCGGTCTTGCCGGTGCCCGGCGCGCCGTGGACGAGCAGCGACCCGCCGCCCTCACCGCGCCGGAGGCGGTCGATCAGCGTCTCGAGCCGACGCAGTTCGGACGCCCGCCCCGGGAGGGCACGAGTCTGCGCAACCGCGGCGACCGGAAACATAAGAGGGATTGTTACCTCGCGGTAAAGCCCTCGTCCCCGACTTCGCCACAACTCGGTCCGATTACAGTGCGAGCAATACGCCATATAACGGGCAGGAGCGTGGAATGCAGCCTGACGGTGGACAAATGATCACCTCGGCGCGGCAATTCCGCCGGATCGCGGCGGCGGTCGCGCTGGTCGGCGTCGTCGTCCAACTGGTCCTCACCAGCTACTACCTGGGCATGGCCCACGCTCCGAAGCCCCACCACCTGCCGGTCGGGCTGATCGCCACCGACGCGCAGGCCGCCGAACTGCAGCAGGAACTCAACGGGGGCGGCAGCTACCGGGTGACACGGTACGACGCGGCCGCGGACCTGATCACCGCGACCGAGCGGCGGGACGTCTACGGCGGCCTGGACCTGAGCGGCGCGACACCGCACCTCTATCTCGCCACCGCAGCAGGGCCCTCCGCCGCCACCACGCTCAAGACCACGTACACGGCCGTCCTGCAGAAGCAGACCGCCGCGGCCGTCGCGAAGCTCGCCGCGGCCGGCGACACGGTCCCGCTCGCCACCGTCGAGACGCTCACCAACCCCGGCACGATCACCGACGTCGTCCCGCTCCCCGCCGACGACCGGAACGGCGGTTCGCTGGGCATGCTCGTCCAGGCCCTCGCGCTGGGCGGCACCGTGGCGTCGCTCGGGCTGGGCAGGCTCATCCCCCGCGCGCGCCGATCATGGCGGCGCGGCGTCGGGCACCTCACCACGCTGGTCGTCTACGCGCTCGCGTCGGCGGCGATCGTGCTCTGGTCGATGAGCTGGTTCGGCGTCGGCGCCGACGCCGATTCCGCGACGCTGTTCTGGGGGTTCAGCCTGGTCTCGCTGGCGATCACCGGCTCCACCGCGGGGTTGGTCGCGCTGATCGGTCCGGCGGGTGCGGCCGCCGGGTTCCTCTACTTCACGATCGGCACCGTGATCTCCGGCGCCAGCATCCCGCCGGAGTTCCTCCCGACCTGGGGCCGGATCCTGGGGCAGGCCCTCCCGACCGGCGCCGGCACCCAGTACGTCCGCGACAGCCTGTACTTCCCGGACGCGCCGCTGGGTGGCCCGCTGCTCATCCTCGGGCTCTACGCCGGGCTGGGTGCGCTCGCGGTGCTGGTCACGAACATCCTGCCGAACCGCGCGAACCGCACGGCGGAGCTACCGATGCCCGGCACGACGCCTTAGAGCCACTTGTTCCTCCGGAACAGCACCCACAGCATTCCGCACAGCGCCAGGATGACGACGCAGACACCCCAGAAGCCGTACGGGACGCCTGCGCCCGGGATGCGCTCGAAGTTCATCCCGTAGAGGCCGGCGATCGCGGTCGGCACCAGCGCGATCGCGGCCCACGACGAGATCTTCCGCATGTCCTCGTTCTGCCGCATCGCGGTGCGGTTCTGCCGGACGCTGACCTGCGCCAGGTCGGCCTGGAGAACGTCGGTGAGCAGGTTGTCGTAGTTCTCGATCGAGTCCGCCACCCGCATCAGGTGGTCGTGCACGTCCCGGAAGTGCGGGCCCAGCGCGTGCGGATCGGTCGAATCGGACAGCTTCTGCACGGCGCCGACCAGCGGTTTCACCGCGCGGCGGAACTCCAGCACCTCGCGCTTGAGCTTGTAGATCCGCTCCGCGTGATCGTTCTCGTCGCCGCCGAACACCTGCGACTCGATTTCCTCGATGTCCGCGTCGATGCCGCCGATCGCGTCGGCGTAACCGTCGACCGCGAGGTCCATCACCTGATGCAGGACCCCGAGCGGACCCTTGCGGCTCAGCGCCGGGTCGCTGTCGGCGATCGCCCGCACCCGGGCCGGGACGTCGGTCTCGCCGTGCCGGACGATCACCACGAACCGGGGGCCGACGAACAGCGCGAGCTCGGCGACGTCCACCACCTCGTCGGCGTCGACGTACCGCACGGGTTTGACGATCGCGAACAGGATGTCCCCGTACCGTTCCAGCTTCGGACGCTGGTGCGCGCGAACGGCGTCGGCCACCGCCAGCGGCGGTAGCGCGAACCGCTCGGCGACCTCGGCGAACTGCTCGCGAGTCGGCTCCTTCAGTCCGATCCAGACGAAGCCATGGCGCTCGCGGAGCACCCGTGGCGCGTCGGCGAGCGGGATCCGGCCCGACCGCCGGACGCCGTCGACGTACCGGCCGCAGTCGACGACCGCGTGCTCGGCAGGCCGATCCGGTGGCGGGGACGGCGGACTGACCGGTGCCGGGTCGGAATCCAGCAACCGCGCTAGCCGACGGAACGCAGACGCACGCACCCGCACAGCCTAGAGCCGTCGGGAATTCACGCCTGCGACGCCTCCGCACCCTAGAGTGGCAGGCCCGATCTATGCCGATGGAGGTAGGTATGGACCGCATTTTGGACCGTCGTGCGCTGTTCCGCGTCGCGGTCGTCGGTGGCGGCGCCGCGGCGTTCTCCGGCGCGCTCTGGCAGGAGGCGTTCGCGGCGGTGGCCCAGCCCGGCCCGAGCCCGTACGGCGAGCTGCTCGCGGCCGACGCGAACGGCGTCCAGCTGCCGGCCGGCTTCACCAGCCGGGTGATCGGACGGTCCCGGCAGCGGGTCGGCGCCACCGGGTACGTGTGGCACGACGCCCCGGACGGTGGTGCGTGTTTCCCGGACGGCTCGGGGTGGATCTACGTCTCGAACTCGGAGGTTCCGCTGGTCGGCGGCGCGTCCGCGGTGAAGTTCACGGCGGACGGGACGATCTCCGGCGCGTACCGGATCCTGTCCGGGACGAACGTCAACTGTGCGGGCGGTGCCACGCCGTGGGGCACCTGGCTGTCCTGCGAGGAGGTGCCGTGGGGCCGGGTGTTCGAGACCTGGCCGGGCGGCGGGCGGGCCGGCGTCGAACGCACCCGGATGGGCCGGTTCAAGCACGAGGCCGCGGCCTGCGACCCCGTGCGGAAGGTCGTCTACCTCACCGAGGACGAGACCGACGGCTGCTTCTACCGCTTCACGCCGGACACCTGGGGCAACCTCGACACCGGCCGGGTCGAGGTGCTGTGCGGCGCCGCCGACCTGACCGACGGCCCGGTGACCTGGCGGCCGATCCCGGACCGCGACGGCCTCCCGATCCCGACCCGGCTCCAGGTCAGCGCCGCGAAACACTTCAACGGCGGCGAGGGCTGCTACTACGCGAACGGCGTCTGCTACTTCACGACGAAGGGCGACAACCGCGTCTGGGCCTACGACGCGGCCGCTCAGCGGCTCTCGCTGGCCTACGACGACTCGCTGATCCCCGGTGGTGCCGCGCCGCTCACCGGCGTCGACAACATCACCGGCGCCTCCTCCGGCGACCTGTTCGTCGCCGAGGACGGCGGCAACATGGAGATCAACCTGATCACCCCGTCCGGTGTGGTCGCACCGTTCGCCAGGGTCACCGGCCAGTCCGGCTCCGAGCTGACCGGCCCGGCGTTCAACCCGGCCGGCGACCGGTTCTATTTCTCGTCCCAGCGCGGCACGACCGGACAGTCCAGCGGCGGCATCACCTACGAGGTCCGCGGCCCGTTCCGCTAGGGCGCAGCTTCCCGGCCGGGGAGCTGCGCGTCGACGCCGGCGTACTCCTGGCCGGAGAGCGACTGGATCACCGCGACCAGCTCGTCGGTGCGCTCCCGCAGCACTTCGCGGGTGGGCGGGGTCTCGTCCTTCGGCCAGGTCATCGGCGGCGCGAACCGCACGGTGACCCGGCCGGGGCGCGGGAACTTGGCGCCGGGCGGTGCGATCTCGAACACACCGATCGTCGCGCACGGAACCACCGGCGCGCCGGTCGCGGCCGCGATCCGGGCCAGCCCGGTACGGCCTCGGTAGAGGCGCCCGTCGCGGGTGCGGGTGCCCTCCGGGAAGATCCCGACGACGCGGCCCTCGGCGAGCAGCCTGCTCGCGGTGTTCAGCGCGGCGTCACCCGCCGACGCGCCACCACGAATGACCGGCACCTGGCCGGTCGCGGTGAAGAAATACCGCTTCCACCGGCCACGCAGCCCCGGCTCGGTGAAGTACTCGTGCTTGGCCAGGAAGCTGATCCGGCGCCACCGCACGACCAGCGGCAGGAACAGCCAGTCCAGGTACGAGACATGGTTGCAGGCGAGGATCACCGGACCGTGCTTGGGCACGTGCTCGATGCCCTCGATCCGGGGCCGGAAGTACAGGGTCATCGGCAACGTCAGGAGGACCTTGAAAACCCAGTACAGGTAACCGCTCCGGTCGACCGGGGCCTGTTCGGGGGCCACCGGGGTCGGCTCGGCGGGTGGGAGCGGCAGTTCTGCCGGCATGGGGGTCGGCTCTTCTTTCTGCGGTGATCAGCGGGGGCGGCGCGTAATACCCTAATGCGCTGCTGAACGCAGGTCGTCAGGTGTCGGATCCGTCTCACGCTGAGAGACGCCCTGACCACATACTGCGAGGCGCATCAGCTCAGGTTGAGGAAGTGCTCCAATCCCGCGATGCGCAGCGCGACCCGCGCGTGCCGGGATGCGGCGTCGACGGCGGCGACCCGCCCCGCCGCCCGCACGGCGTGCTGGATCCGCACCAGGAACGCCATCCCGTGGGAGCCGAGGAAGTCCACCTCGGCCAGATCGAGCCGGACGTCGATCGGCTGGGCAGCGACCACGTCGGCCACTACGGTGTCGAGCCGGGGCGCGAGGACGGCGTCCACCGCACCGGTCAGCCGGATCCGCAACAGGCCGCCACCGTTCTCGACCTGAACTACACCGGGACGCTCGGCCGGCGGGGTGGCACGACGCACCCCGGAGGCCGGTTCGGGAGCCACGCCGCCTCCGGCGCCCGACCGCGCGACTGAACCCACTGCTGGCCTCCTGAGCGCGACGGCTGTTATCCGGTACATCTTGGCGTAGGGTACCGCTGTGACCTCGATAACGCCGGGTTCACCGCCAATACGTTATCCGGTACATCCGCTCCGGGGTGTCCGGCGATGAGCGACGCGGTCACCGTCGACTCCGCAGTCGAGTCGTACCTCTCGTCGCCCCAGTGTGCGAACCAGAACACTCACCGCGCTTACCGCAGCGTCCTCGACCGGCTGGCGGGCTGGCTGGGCGGCCACCGCCCGCTGACCGAGATCGGCGAGGAGGAGCTGACTACGGCGCTCCGCGGCCTGTGGGGCAGCGCGGCGGCCGCGACCTGGAACCGGAATCGCGCGGCGGTCGCCGGGTGGCTGGCCTGGTGCCGCGCGCGCGGCGAGGACGCCCCCACGATGCCGGACGCCGTCGAGCGGCGGCCGGACGAAACCGATCCGACCGCCATCCTGCCCCGGGAAGCGATCGAGCGCCTGCTGCTGCGGCCGGACCTCCCGCTGCGGGAGCGGACGCTCTGGCGTCTGCTCTACGAGACCGCCGGACGGACCGCCGACGTCCTGGCGCTCGACGTCGAGGACCTCAACCTCCGCCGACGCCGGGCGGGTGACCTGCGCTGGGACGACGGCAGCGCGTACCTGCTCCCCCGGCTGATCGCGGGCCGGTCGCGCGGTCCGCTGTTCCTGTCCGAACGGCGGCCGCCACCTGCCCGGCGTCCCCCGCGGTCGGACCTGTGCCCGTACACCGGGCGCGCCCGGCTCGGCTACGACCGCGCCCGGATCCTGCTCGACCAGCACACCCGGACGCCTGACGGCGGGCCGGGCTGGGACCTGCGCCAGCTGCGGCTGTCAGCGCTGGCCCATCGCGACCGCTGACATCCGCCGTTCCCGTACCTCCGGCCGCTGCCGCGGGCAGCTCGCGCACTTCGCGGTCCCGGGCACCTCGTAGATCAAGCAGCACGACGACCGGCGCAGGTACGGTCCGGCGCCGGGCACGTCGAGGAACCGCGGCGCGGGCAACCCGCCACCGGCAGCGACCCGTTCCGCGAGCGCCTCCCCCGCCGGGCCGCGGGCGACGTCCAGCGCGCGGTTGGCCACCGAGTCGCCGAGCACCGCGCGCAGCGACGGCGCACCCACCCCGCTCACCCGGGCGAGCGGCTCGATCACCGCTGCGAGCGCCGGACCGAGCGCCGCCGCCAGGGCGTCCGGACCACGCCCCAGCACGCGCGCCGCCCGCACTCCGGCGACCGACCCGTGTGACAGCTCGAACGTCACCTCGTCGACGGCGAGCGCCGGCACCCACCCGGTGACCAGCAGCGCGATGACCGGCCCTGCGACGAGCGTCGAGCTGGTCGAGTACCACCAGAGCGTCCCGGCGACCCGGCGCGGCACCCCGCCCCACTGCCGGGTGGACGCGTCCACCTGCGCCGCCAGCCAGCCCGGGTCGGTCAGCAGGGCTCCGGGCAGGCGTGCCCCGCCGGCCGGCGAGACCGTGTAGGCCAGCGACGGCACGGACAGCGCCACCCGCCGGTACAGCTCGTCACACTCGATCACCACCACCGACCCCCACGGCCGTCGACTCCCGCAGGACCAGCCTGCACGGTCGCACGTGCCGCCCGGGCGCCGGCTCCCCGTTGATCGCGGCCAGCAACAGGTTCGCCGCCGTGCGTCCTAGCCCGTCCAGGTCCATGTCGACGCTGCTCAGCGGCGGTTGGGACGCCGAGACCATGACGTCCCAGTTGTCGAAGCCGATCACCGCGACGTCCTCGGGGACCCGCCGTCCGGCCGCACGCAGCGTGTCGACGACACCGCGGGCGATCTGGTCGCTGCCCGCGAACACCGCGTCGAAGTCGGTCTTCTCGGCGAGCAGCATCCCGGCGGCCTGCCTGCCCCACGCCTCGCTCCACTCGCCGAACAGCGGAGGACGCACCAGCCCCGGCCCCGCCGCCTCCGCGCGCACCCGCGCCGAGGTGTGGTGGTCCGGCCCGGTCACGTGCGCGATCCGGCGACGCCCGGTCGCCCGCAGGTGCTCGACCGCCTTCACCGCGCCACCCGCCTCGTCCGGCACCACCGAGCAGTCGGCCGGATCGGTCGAGCTGACGAACGCGTAGACGACCGGCACCGGCAGATCGACGGCGAGCGGAGCCCTGGCCTGGGCTCGGCGGCCGGTGACGATGATCCCGTCGACCCGCCGGGTGAGCAGCGCCCGGAGGTAGTACTGCTCGCGGATCGGATCGTCCCGCGCGTCGCAGAGCAGCACCGACATCTGGCCCGCGCCGAGCGCGTCCTCGGCGCCGAGCATCAGCGGGATGCTGAACCGGCCGATGCTGTCGGTGGTGATCATGCCGACCGTGTAGGTGCGGCCGGTGTTCAGCGTCCGGGCGGCCGCGTTCGCCTGGAACCCCAGCCGTTCGGCGGCCTCCTGCACCCGTCTGCGGGTCTCCGCGCGCAGGGAGCCGCGGTCGTTCAGCGCCTTGGACGCGGTGCCCACCGACACACCGGCCAGCGCGGCCACATCGCGAATGGTCGCGAGTCGATCCGTTTTCCGCACTCGTTTCCTCCGTGCCGTGGCCGTGAAACCGACCAGAGGCTACCTCACACGTCTATAACCTTGGGAAGCTGCCGGTTGACACGCTCCGAGCGGCGTTCCTATTCTCGGCGGCAATCGGTTTCCGAAGTTTCCCGATACTGCGCCTCGGCGCTGTTTGTTAACGCTCACATCCTCCCGCGCACGTCCCGGCCCCCACGTCCAAGGAGGCACGATGGGCCAGCCCCGATTCCGCCGCGGGCGAGCACTGCTCGCCGCCACCGTCTTACTTCTCGCCGCCGCCTGCCAGAGCGCGGGCGACACCGCCGCCTCGGGTGGCACCGACGCGAAGGACGACGGCTCCACGATCACGATGTGGACGCGGTCCCCCACGGCCACGTTCAGCCAGACGCTGATCGACGCGTACAACAAGAGCCACAAGAACAAGGTCAAGCTGACCGTCATCCCGGCCGACACGTACCAGCAGAAGGTCGGCTCGGCGAGCGGCGCGAAGCAGCTGCCGGACATCCTGGCCGCCGACGTGGTGTACGCGCCGAACTACGCCTCCAAGGGCGTGTTCCAGGACCTCACCGACCGGGTGGACACGCTGTCGTTCAAGGACACGCTGGCCCCGGCCCACATGAAGACCGCCACCTACGACGGCAAGGTCTACGGCGTCCCGCACGACATCGACCTGTCCGCGGTCTTCTACAACAAGGTGCTGTTCCGCAAGGCCGGCCTCGACCCGGAGAAGCCACCGACCACACTGGCCGAGCTCTACACGCAGGTGAAGAAGATCGACGCGCTCGGCGGTGGCGTCGACGGGTACTTCTTCGGCGGTGCCTGCCCCGGCTGCACGCTGTTCACGACCTGGCCGATGATCTGGGCCTCCGGCGAAACCGTGCTCAACGAGAAGGGCACCGAGTCGACGGTCGACAACCCGGCCGCGGCGGAGGTCTACGAGCTCTACAAGAAGATGTACAAGGAAGGTCTCGTACCCACCGCGGCGAAGAACGAGGGCGGCCCGACCTGGGTCCAGGCGTTCACCGAAGGCAAGATCGGTATCCAGCCGCTCGGCGCCACCGCACTCCAGACGATGAAGGAAGGTCCGGCGCTCGAGATCGGCGTCGCCCCGATCCCCGGCCTGACCGGCGGCAGCAACTCGTTCGTCGGCGGTGACGTGCTCGGCATCAGCTCGAACAGCAAGAAGGCCGCGCAGGCGTGGGACTTCATCTCCTGGACGCTGTCCGAGGAGGCGCAGGTCGAGGTCATCGCCAAGAACAAGAACATCACGGTGCGCAGCGACCTGGCCGACAACAAGTACGCCCAGCAGGACCCGCGGCTCGGCACGTTCAACGACCTCGCGTCCAAGGGCCAGACGCCGATCTCGGTCAACTTCGGCAAGACGTACAACGACCCGAACGGACCGTGGACCGCCACGATCATCGACGCGGTCTTCGGCACCGGTAGCTCGGCGGACGCGCTCGCGAAGCACAACCCGAGCATCACCGAGTCGCTGTCCACGGGCGGCTAGCGCATGGTTTCGACGCTCTCCCGCCCCACCGACGCGGCTCGGCGGTCCTCCCGCCGGGCCGCGCCGGCCGGGCTCGGCCGCCGCCGGGCCCGGCTGGGGTTGATCTACTCGGCGCCGATGGCCGTTCTCGTGCTGGTGTTCTTCGTCCTGCCGCTGGTGCTGATGGTCTGGATGTCGGTCAACCACTGGCCGCTGCTCGGCGCGTCCCGCCCGAACGGCGTGGAGAACTACCGGGCGCTCTCCGACCCGCTGTTCGTCCGCGCACTGTGGTTCACGCTGAAGTACACGCTGGTGACGACCGTCGTCCTGAGCCTGGTCGCGTTCGGCATGGCGCTGCTGGTGCAGGAGGCCCGGCGCGGCGTCGGCTTCTTCCGGACCGTCTACTTCCTGCCCGCCGCGGTCGGGCTCGCCTCGGCGAGCCTGCTGTTCTACGGCCTGTTCAACACCGAGTCCTCGCCGTTGAACGCGGTCCTGCGGTGGGTCGGGATCGACTCGGTCGACTGGCTGGGGACGAACAGCAGCGCGCTGTCGTCCACGGTCGGCATGATCACCTGGCGCTTCGCCGGGTTCTACATGCTCATCCTGCTGACCGGCCTGCAGAGCATCGATCCGGTGCTCTACGAGGCGGCGCGCACCGACGGCGCGACCCGCTGGCAGACGATGCGGCACGTCACGCTGCCGCTGCTCCGGCCGACGCTCGCGCTGATGATGGTGCTCTCGGTCACCGGCTCGCTGCTCGCGTTCGACCAGTTCTTCATCCTCACCGGTGGGCGGCACGACACGGCCACGGTGGCGATCGACATCTATCGCGAGGCGTTCCTCTCCCAGGACCTCGGCCGGGCCGCCGCGATCTCGGTGGCGCTGCTGGTGGTGCTGATCGTGATCAACGGCGCACAGCTGCGGCTGCTACGACGGAAGGAGGACAACTGATGCTCCGGAGGGCAGGTCACCTCAGCACGTCGTCCGCGCTCGCGGTGCTGTTCCTGCTGCCGATGGTCTGGACGCTGTACTCCTCGGTGCACGGCACCCGGGCGGCCGACGGCCGGGACGGCTGGGGCGTGGCGAACTACGAGCGGCTGGTCGCCTACGGCGACGGGCTCTGGTCCTACGTGCTCAACACGACGGTCGTCGCGCTGGTGACGGTCGCGGTCACGGTCGTGGCGACGACGCTCGGCGGCTACGCGGTCGCCCGGCTCTCGTTCCCCGGCAAGAACCTGCTGTTCCTGGTGACGCTCGCGATCCTGATGGTGCCGTACACGACGATCCTGATCCCGCTCTACATCGTGCTCGGCTGGCTCGGCCTGCAGAACTCGCTGATCGGGCTGGGCCTTGTGCTGGCGATGTTCCAGCTTCCGTTCGGGCTGTTCATGATGCGCAACTCGTTCGAGGCGCTGCCGCCCGAGCTGGAGGAGGCGGCGCTGATCGACGGCTGCACGCCGGGCGGGGCGCTGCGTCGCGTCCTGCTGCGCGGGGTCGCGCCGGGCATGGTCACGGTCGCGCTGTTCTCGTTCCTCGCGTCCTGGAACGAGTTCGTGGCGCCGCTGATCTTCCTGACCGACGGCAGCAAGTTCACGCTGCCGGTCGCGTTGTTCAACCTGCAGTCCGGCAACCTCGGCTCGGTCGACTTCGGCGCGCTGCAGGCCGGTGTGGTCACCGCCGCGGTGCCGTGCGTCGCGGTGTTCCTGCTGCTCCAGCGCTACTACGTCAGCGGCTTCAGCGCCGGCGCCCTCAAGGGCTGATTCTCGTACCTCGAAGGGAACCACCATGTCGGAAACCACGATCGCGGGTACTGCCGCGCCGTCCACGGGCGCGCTCCGGCCGCTCGGCCTGACCGCGGTGACGCTCGATGAGGGCGGTCTGCTCGGCAGTTGGCAGCGCCGCAACACCGACGCGACGCTGTCGCACTGCCTGAAGCAGCTGGAGGAGAGCGGCAACCTGGACAACCTGCGGCGGATCACCGACTCCGCGCCCGCCGCCTTCCGCGGGATGTGGTTCGCCGACTCCGACGTGTACAAGACGCTCGAAGCCGTCGCCTGGGAACTCGGGCGCCGCCCGGACACCGCGCTCGAGCAGTTCCTCGACGCGACGACGGCGCTCCTCGAACGAGCCCAGGATTCCGACGGCTACCTCAACTCGTACTTCCAGACCGACCACCGCGACCAGCAGTGGGCCGAGCTGGTCTGGAGCCACGAGCTGTACTGCGCGGGCCACCTGATCCAGGCCGCGGTGGCCGCGGCGCGGTCCGGCGTCGGCGACCGGTTGCTCCGGGTGGCCCGGCGCTTCGCCGACCTGCTCGTCGATCGGTTCGGGGAAGGCGGCACGGACGGCGTCTGCGGGCACCCGGAGATCGAGACCGCGCTCGTCGAGTTGTACCGGGTCACCGGGCACCGCCCGTACCTCGACCTCGCCGCCCGCTTCGTCGACCTGCGCGGGCACGGCCTGCTCGGTGACGAACCGAAGTTCGGCGCGCGTTACTACCAGGACCACACTCCGGTCCGGGACGCCGACGAGGTCGCCGGCCACGCGGTCCGGCAGCTCTATCTGCTGGCCGGGGTCGTCGACGTCGCGGTGGAGACCGGCGACGCGTCGTTGCTGGACGCCGCCACCCGCCTGTGGGAGTCGGCGTTCGACACCAAGACGTACCTGACCGGCGCGCACGGCTCGCGCCACCGCGACGAAGCGTTCGGCGACCCGTACGAACTGCCGCCCGACCGCGCCTACGCGGAGAGCTGCGCGGCCATCGCCAGCTTCGCCTGGAACTGGCGGATGCTGCTGGCGACCGGCGGCCACCGGTACGCCGACGAGCTCGAACGCGTGCTCTACAACGGAATCGCGGGTTCGACCTCGCTGGACGGCACGCACTTCTTCTACTCCAACCCGCTGCACCTGCGGACCGGGCACGACGGCTCCCACGAGGACGCCCCGTCGCAGCGGCTGAGCTGGTACTCCTGTGCGTGCTGCCCGCCGAACCTGGCGCGGCTCATGGCGTCCCTGCAGTCGTACGTCGCCACCACGACGGAGGCGGGGGTGCAGGTGCACCTCC